>NZ_BGZH01000010.1 GCF_009617755.1 Marinobacter salsuginis | reverse complement strand
TAGTAATACTGTCAGTGCCGGGTATTTCTGATTTTGGCTCAACTTGAAATACTGGGTGTCGCAAGTGTTCTCGGGTTTCCTGACCCGCACTCCGATCGACCCAGATATGTGTCTTTCCCTGGACCTGTCGGAATTCCGAGAACACCTAGCGGCAGGGGTTTCACCCCGCCGATGCATGTGACTCAAGAAGGGCCTGACAGCCTGTCTCGTTACTGTCGTGTCCAGGCTATCGTGCATGGTGAAGCCATCTTCAAATAGATAGCCAGGAGCTTCGTCATGTCTTTACAGCAGGATGTTCGCCCGGTGATTGTCGGTGGTGTTGATACCCATAAAGATCTGCATGTTGCTGCCGCGGTTGATGGTCATGACCAGGTTCTCGGAACAAACACCTTTCCAGCGACGCGCCATGGTTATAAAACCATGTTGGCGTGGATGCGCAGCTTTGGCGACGTCACCAGAATAGGGATTGAATGCTCAGGAACCTATGGCGCGGGTCTGTTGCGCTATTTACAGCAGGCCAGCATCACGACTCTGGAGGTTACAAGTCCCGATAAATCCGTCCGCCGCAAGCGGGGCAAAGACGACAGCATTGATGCTGAGAATGCTGCGCACGCGGCCTTTGCGGGCATTCGTACGGTAACACCGAAGACACGTGACGGCATGGTTGAATCCTTGCGTGTTCTGAAAGTCTGTCGAAAGACAGCGATCGCAGCCCGCAGGGTAGCGCTTCAGATGATTCAAACCCAGATTGTCTCCGCACCGGAGGAGTTACGGGACCAGCTCAGGAGCATGACGCGCATGCAACTTATCCGGACGTTGGCATCATCGCGTCCCGATCTAGGCGGATACCGAGACGTCATGACGGCCTATCGGATAGCCCTGAAGTCCCTCGCTCGCCGATATGTAGAGCTACATGACGAGATCGCGGACTTGGATACCATGATCAAGGCCATCGTGGACGAACTTGCGCCCGACTTGGTTGCAAGAACAGCTGTCGGTTATGAGTCGGCGGCGCAGCTGTTGATTACCGCAGGTGACAACCCTGATCGACTTGGCTCCGAAGCCAGTTTTGCTGCGCTTTGCGGGGTCAATCCCATACCGGCATCTTCCGGAAAGACGCAGCGCCACAGGCTTAACCGAGGAGGCGATCGCGCAGCCAACAGTGCACTGCACATAATTGCGATCGGCAGGCTTCGGCTTGATGTTAAAACCCAGGAGTACGTTGCAAGACGACTAACAGAAGGGCATTCAAAGTTGGAAGCTATCCGTTGTCTAAAACGTTACATAGCGCGAGAGCTGTTCTATCTTTTACGCCACCGGCAACGTGAGATTGGCCAGTCGAGAATTGCTGCTTGACTCTTAGAAGGGCGTCCAGGGAAG
>NZ_BGZH01000009.1 GCF_009617755.1 Marinobacter salsuginis | reverse complement strand
GGTATTAGGAGCCTGACGATGACCTACTCTCACATGGGCAACGCCACACTACCATCGGCGCTGGTCTGTTTCACTTCTGAGTTCGGGATGGGATCAGGTGGTTCCAGACCGCTATGGTCGTCAGGCAAAACGGTTGATCACTGGGGGACGGGATAGAACGGTCAGTTGGACTGACAGTGATGTTTGATTTCGTTTGAGCGGTTAGGCTCTGCGTTATCCGCAATTGTCTTGGGTGTTATATAGTCAAGCCGCACGAGCAATTAGTATCGGTTAGCTCAACGCCTCGCAGCGCTTACACACCCGACCTATCAACGTCCTGGTCTTGAACGGCTCTTCAGGGACCTCGAGGGTCCAGGGAGATCTCATCTTGGAAGGGGCTTCCCGCTTAGATGCTTTCAGCGGTTATCCTGTCCGAACATAGCTACCGGGCAATGCGACTGGCGTCACAACCCGAACACCAGAGGTTCGTCCACTCCGGTCCTCTCGTACTAGGAGCAGCTTTCCTCAAATCTCCAACGTCCACGGCAGATAGGGACCGAACTGTCTCACGACGTTCTAAACCCAGCTCGCGTACCACTTTAAATGGCGAACAGCCATACCCTTGGGACCGGCTTCAGCCCCAGGATGTGATGAGCCGACATCGAGGTGCCAAACACCGCCGTCGATGTGAACTCTTGGGCGGTATCAGCCTGTTATCCCCGGAGTACCTTTTATCCGTTGAGCGATGGCCCTTCCATACAGAACCACCGGATCACTATGACCTACTTTCGTACCTGCTCGACGTGTCTGTCTCGCAGTTAAGCGGGCTTGTGCCATTACACTAACCGCATGATGTCCGACCATGCTTAGCCCACCTTTGTGCTCCTCCGTTACGCTTTGGGAGGAGACCGCCCCAGTCAAACTACCCACCACACAGTGTCCTCATCCCCGATAAGGGGACCAAGTTAGAACCTCAAACATGTCAGGCTGGTATTTCAAGGTTGGCTCCATGAGAACTGGCGTTCCCACTTCAAAGCCTCCCAGCTATCCTACACAAACATGCTCAAAGTTCACTGTGAAGCTATAGTAAAGGTTCACGGGGTCTTTCCGTCTAGCCGCGGATACACCGCATCTTCACGGCGATTTCAATTTCACTGAGTCTCGGGTAGAGACAGCGCCCCCATCGTTACGCCATTCGTGCAGGTCGGAACTTACCCGACAAGGAATTTCGCTACCTTAGGACCGTTATAGTTACGGCCGCCGTTTACCGGGGCTTCGATCAAGAGCTTCGCGCAAGCGCTAACCCCATCAATTAACCTTCCGGCACCGGGCAGGCGTCACACCGTATACGTCCACTTTCGTGTTTGCACAGTGCTGTGTTTTTAATAAACAGTCGCAGGGGCCTGGTATCTTCGACTGGTCTCAGCTCTACCCGCAGGGGCTTCACTTACTGCCAGCGTGCCTTCTCCCGAAGTTACGGCACCATTTTGCCTAGTTCCTTTACCCGAGTTCTCTCAAGCGCCTTGGTATTCTCTACCTGACCACCTGTGTCGGTTTGGGGTACGGTCTCGAATAGCCTGAAGCTTAGAAGATTTTCCTGGAAGCATGGCATCAATGACTTCCCGCTCTATGAGCAGTCGTCGTCACGTCTCGGGATTGTGGACCCGGATTTGCCTAAGTCCACTCCCTACTCGCTTAAACCGGGACAACCGTCGCCCGGCTCACCTAGCCTTCTCCGTCTCTCCATCGCAGCTATCCAAGGTACGGGAATATTAACCCGTTTCCCATCGACTACACCTTTCGGTCTCGCCTTAGGGGCCGACTCACCCTGCGCCGATTAGCGTTGCGCAGGAACCCTTGGTCTTCCGGCGTGCGGGTTTTTCACCCGCATTGTCGTTACTCATGTCAGCATTCGCACTTCTGATACCTCCAGCATGCTTCTCAACACACCTTCGCAGGCTTACAGAACGCTCCCCTACCCCGCATACAAAGTATGCAGCCGCAGCTTCGGTGACCAGTTTGAGCCCCGTTACATCTTCCGCGCAGGCCGACTCGACTAGTGAGCTATTACGCTTTCTTTAAAGGATGGCTGCTTCTAAGCCAACCTCCTAGCTGTCTGAGCCTTCCCACATCGTTTCCCACTTAACTGGTACTTGGGGACCTTAGCTGGCGGTCTGGGTTGTTTCCCTCTTCACGACGGACGTTAGCACCCGCCGTGTGTCTCCCGGATAGTACTCACAGGTATTCGGAGTTTGCATCGGGTTGGTAAGTCGGGATGACCCCCTAGCCGAAACAGTGCTCTACCCCCTGTGGTATTCGTCCGAGGCGCTACCTAAATAGCTTTCGGGGAGAACCAGCTATCTCCGGGCTTGATTAGCCTTTCACTCCGATCCACAAGTCATCCCCTGGCTTTTCAACGACAGTGGGTTCGGTCCTCCAGTGCCTGTTACGGCACCTTCAACCTGCTCATGGATAGATCGCCCGGTTTCGGGTCTATGCCCAGCGACTAAATCGCCCTATTCAGACTCGGTTTCCCTACGGCTCCCCTAAACGGTTAACCTCGCCACTGAACATAAGTCGCTGACCCATTATACAAAAGGTACGCCGTCACGGAACAAGTCCGCTCCGACTGCTTGTACGCATACGGTTTCAGGATCTATTTCACTCCCCTCACAGGGGTTCTTTTCGCCTTTCCCTCACGGTACTGGTTCACTATCGGTCAGTCAGGAGTATTTAGCCTTGGAGGATGGTCCCCCCATGTTCAGACAGGATATCACGTGTCCCGTCCTACTCGATTTCACCAGACTCAGGTTTCGGATACGGGGCTATCACCCACTATGGCGGCACTTTCCAGAGCCTTCTCCTACCAGTTGTCTAGCTTAAGGGCTAGTCCCCGTTCGCTCGCCGCTACTTAGGGAATCTCGGTTGATTTCTTTTCCTCGGGGTACTTAGATGTTTCAGTTCCCCCGGTTCGCCCCTTACACCTATGGATTCAGTGTAAGGTACCGACCCGAAAGTCGGTGGGTTTCCCCATTCAGAGATGCCCGGATCACAGCTTGTTTGCCAGCTCCCCGAGCCTTATCGCAGGCTTCCACGTCTTTCATCGCCTCTGACTGCCAAGGCATCCACCGTATGCGCTTAGTTGCTTGACTATATAACCCCAAGACAACTGTGTTCCATCCATCAATAACCTGGTAAACCAGGGCATCAATAAGTGGAGACAGTTCCTTGAAGCGATATAACAACCACTTCAACGACAACACCGGATAACGCTTGAAATCGCTATCACATTGAACATATTCCTCTCGGAGATAATGAGAGAAATATCTTCGTATTCTATCTCGTCCAATTTGTTAAAGAGCAAATCTGACCCAGTGATCAGAAAGAAGGGCTTCGAACTTGTTCATCAAGTTGAAACACTTGTTTCTGCACACTGCTAACCGAAGTTAGTCAGTAATTTGGTGGAGCTAGGCAGGATCGAACTGCCGACCTCCTGCGTGCAAGGCAGGCGCTCTCCCAGCTGAGCTATAGCCCCAGAACTTGTCCAGCTTCCGTTACTCGTCGTTGCAGCATTCATTCGCATCAGTCATGACCCATCGAGGGTCACTCCTTCACTCATTCAAGCTGCGCCTAGATTAACGTAATCTGTCCTGCGCTCTGCTATCGTCTCCAAGACCAGGATTTTGCTGATCTAGGCGTCAAAGTGCGCCGCATAGCCTGCTATGCAAGTGCTTTGACAACGACGAGCAGTGAAATTCTGGTGGGTCTGGGTGGACTTGAACCACCGACCTCACCCTTATCAGGGGTGCGCTCTAACCACCTGAGCTACAGACCCAAAAACACGGGCCTGCAACGACCCATCTGCTCTCTTTATTCAGCCAACCAAGTAATTCGTGTGGACTCTGACCGAAGCGTTCGGCTTCGTTTAAGGAGGTGATCCAGCCGCAGGTTCCCCTACGGCTACCTTGTTACGACTTCACCCCAGTCATGAACCACACCGTGGTGATCGTCCTCCCGAAGGTTAGACTAACCACTTCTGGTGCAATCCACTCCCATGGTGTGACGGGCGGTGTGTACAAGGCCCGGGAACGTATTCACCGTGACATTCTGATTCACGATTACTAGCGATTCCGACTTCACGCAGTCGAGTTGCAGACTGCGATCCGGACTACGACGCGTTTTGTGAGATTGGCTCCCCCTCGCGGGTTTGCAGCCCTCTGTGCGCGCCATTGTAGCACGTGTGTAGCCCTGGCCGTAAGGGCCATGATGACCTGACGTCATCCCCACCTTCCTCCGGTTTGTCACCGGCAGTCTCCCTAGAGTTCTCAGCCGAACTGCTAGCAACTAGGGATAGGGGTTGCGCTCGTTACGGGACTTAACCCAACATCTCACGACACGAGCTGACGACGGCCATGCAGCACCTGTGTCAGAGTTCCCGAAGGCACCAATCCATCTCTGGAAAGTTCTCTGCATGTCAAGGCCAGGTAAGGTTCTTCGCGTTGCGTCGAATTAAACCACATGCTCCACCGCTTGTGCGGGCCCCCGTCAATTCATTTGAGTTTTAACCTTGCGGCCGTACTCCCCAGGCGGTCTACTTAGTGCGTTAGCTGCGCCACTAAGACTTCAAGAGTCCCAACGGCTAGTAGACATCGTTTACGGCGTGGACTACCAGGGTATCTAATCCTGTTTGCTCCCCACGCTTTCGCACCTCAGTGTCAGTATTGGTCCAGAGTGCCGCCTTCGCCACTGGTGTTCCTTCCTATATCTACGCATTTCACCGCTACACAGGAAATTCCACACTCCTCTACCATACTCTAGCCTGACAGTTCGAAATGCCGTTCCCAGGTTAAGCCCGGGGCTTTCACATCTCGCTTATCAAACCACCTACGCGCGCTTTACGCCCAGTAATTCCGATTAACGCTTGCACCCTCCGTATTACCGCGGCTGCTGGCACGGAGTTAGCCGGTGCTTCTTCTGTGAGTAACGTCAAGGCTGGCCGGTATTAACGACCAACTTTTCCTCCTCACTGAAAGTGCTTTACAACCCGAAAGCCTTCTTCACACACGCGGCATGGCTGGATCAGGGTTGCCCCCATTGTCCAATATTCCCCACTGCTGCCTCCCGTAGGAGTTCGGGCCGTGTCTCAGTCCCGATGTGGCTGATCATCCTCTCAGACCAGCTACGGATCGTCGCCTTGGTAGGCCTTTACCCCACCAACTAGCTAATCCGACATAGGCACATCCAATAGCGCAAGGTCCGAAGATCCCCTGCTTTCCCCCGAAGGGCGTACGCGGTATTAATCCGGGTTTCCCCGGGCTATCCCCCACTACTGGGCAGTTTCCTATGCATTACTCACCCGTCCGCCGCTCGTCAGCGGAGTGCAAGCACCCCCTGTTACCGCTCGACTTGCATGTGTTAAGCCTGCCGCCAGCGTTCAATCTGAGCCATGATCAAACTCTTCAGTTTAAATCATA
>NZ_BGZH01000008.1 GCF_009617755.1 Marinobacter salsuginis | reverse complement strand
AGGGCTGATTTATATGGGTTTTTATTCTTTGAAAGGTATACAAAGAGATTGACAGACAGGGAAGGAAAACCGATAATAGTCACATAGTCAGCGGGGTGCTGGCCACCGCGATACGCCGGCGGTCATCGAGGCGAGTTAGGATATTTGCTATGACTACTGCACAAGCTCTCCCTGAGTTTTTTACCCGTGTTCCGACCCTCCAACGCGCAGAAACAATGCACCAATACTGGGGCGATCGTTGCGTGAACCTGGAAATGTTTGTGTTCAGCTTCATGAACACCTTCAACGAAGCGTACAACGGTGGCTATTGGGATCTTAATATCACCTCGAATGACGCGCTTTATATGTCTCTGAGTACCGACGAGCCGGTGCGCTTGGTAAGCCCGCTGAACTATGCGGATGAAACCATGAGCGCTGATGCCGCTGGCCTGGTTCTGACCATTTATGCCAGTTCCTATGGAATGCACAAATTCCCGGAAGACGCATACCTCTTGGAAACCTACGACAAGCTAATGGAAGTCGTTGGTGACCATCCAGAGGCCTCCAAAATCTACCGTCTTCTCGACTAACCAGGAGGGGGCGAAAGCCCCCGTGTTTCCGCCCGGAAACTCTCAGAACCAGAGGAAATTACCATGTTCTACGTTATTGCCTTGGAGCGCGTTACCATCACTAAGTCCTTCTCCGAGACTTTCGAGGAGGGAAAAATCATTAGTCGCCACAAGAGTCAGGAGACAGCCGACGAGCGGTGGCGAACCCTACAGCGAAAGGCTGATTATCCCGAGCGCATTGCCATGATTGACGCGCCTTATGGGCACGCTGTTGGCGATGTGGTCCCAAATTTGGTGGCCCAGGCAAAGCAGGAGCGGCACGAACGTTTGGGCTTGAGCCTGGCACGAGACCTAATTCTTCAAGAGCGAGGCACACCAATTGAGCGGCCGGATTTCTTCGCTTCCTGGTTGGAAGATCTTGGTCTGACTGTAGATGAGCTCAAGGCTGAGTTCGGAGAGCGCGCAGCAGCCAAGCTAGACGAGGAAGAGGCCCAGCGCCAGGAGTTTGCCGAGCGTATGGCGCGAATCAATGTCATCGAGGCTAATGTGTCGGAGCGCTCTGAGATCACTTACAGCTTCCCAGCCGTGAAAGGAATTCAGGCGGGCAATGAGTTCTATACCGCCCAGATTCCTTTTAAGTACCTGGTGAAGTTGTTTCGATTTGATGAGGATACCTTGCCACCTGAAGCGCGGGCCCAACGTCATCTCAATGAGCGCCATGCTCGGGATATCGCTGATTACATCCTTGAGAATCGTCACGAATACGTCCTGCCGGCAATTACGGCGAGCGTGAGCAGTGAAATGGCGTTCGAAGGTTTGCAGGTTTCTGGCGCCGGCGCTCGGGTGGGGGTTCTTCACATTCCAATGGACGCCGTAATGCTGATCAACGATGGCCAACACCGGCGCCGGGGCATCGAATTGGCCTTGGAATCCATGCCGATCCTGGGTGAGGAAACCGTCTGTGTGACTTTGTTTTTTGATCAGGGATTGAAGCGAAGCCAGCAGATGTTCGCCGACATCAATGCAAACGCCAAGAAACCGAGTAGCTCGCTGAGTGCTCTGTATGACCAGCGGGATCCGTTCAATGGGTTTGTCCTGGATCTGCTCAAAGAGATTCCTGAGTTTCGGAGCCGGGTTGAATTTGAATCGGGCAGTGTGGGCCCGAAGAGCTTTAAGCTGTGGAACCTGGTGAGCTTCAAGAAATTCATTTCCAATCTGACCGACCTTACCAAGCGGAGCATTGTCGATTACGACGAAGCCTACCTGAGAGACGCGAAAGAAGGCGTCATTCTTTTTCTTGAAAAGGCGCGCGCCCATGTACCGATGTGGGATCTGATGCTATCAGGGAAGATTTCCGCGCAGGAGCTACGTGAGCAATACGTGGTCGGGCATGCCGTGTTCCTGGAAGCCCTCGGGTTATACGGTGCTGAAATGGTGAACAAATACTTGGTGTATGGGAAAACGGAGGGCGTGGATAGGTTTGAAGCAATGGAAAAGCTGGAAAACCTGGTACCAGATAGGACCGCGCCGGTTTGGGAAGGTCGGTGTGTGGTGGCTGGCCGGATGCAGAAAACATCCGATGGGGTCAAAGGTACTGCTGCCACTCTGATGGGGTTGTGCGGTATGGCCCTCACGCCGACAGTGGCCGAAACTGAAATGCGCCTCGGTTCGCTGCTCAACTAAGGGAAAGGATCCGGCCGGAGTTTCCGGCCGGAAACTGATAGGGGAGGGGAGTGATGTTTGTGCCTTATAGGGAGCGAAGCGTCCAGGTCGGAATGAGAGTGCGCGTCTATCGCAATCTGTTAAAGTCGAATTTCTTTTCCATTCAGGCGATGGAAGGCCCCGATAAGGGCAAAGTGGTTGGCTACGCACGGGCCGTGGGTCTGGAGAATGTCCGGTTTGTCGTGTCCAAAAAAACATGGGAGAGAGTAATCTCCGAGGGCGTCCGCACCGTGTTCGCCTTTGCCGATGGTGCCCTAGTGGATTGTTTGGAAGCACTACCGGCGGGATTCGATGAACGAATCACCTTGATGCCGTTTGAGCGCTGCTATTTTTTCAACCGACAGCGACCGGAAATTCCCGTCACCGAAGCCGCGCGCGGCTATCTTTTCGGTTCCGATTTCTGGGGCGCTGCCGAGCCCGCAGGGCTGGACCTTTAATGGGTCCAGCCCACCCTTCGGGAAAAGAAGGCGAATCCTTCCGGCCATGCTTCGCTGGATGAGCTATTCGTTGATCCCGCGTTGCGGGACTAACCCCCCCCCCCCTCTAAATCCTGACTTCTCAGAGATCCCACCGCGCCGATATTTTTGAAATTCCAATCGGACTGCCTCACCACGCAAGATAGCCGTTCAATTTCTGCATTTCCGTAGCCTCGATATGAGGCGCAAAAAGCGACTCGCCAACTTTTTCAGTCCACGAAACCTTGTTGTATTGAAAGCTCTGAAAATCGTAAGGCCGGTCGCCGCAAGGACGGGGTGTTTCCGCTGATGTCGGTTAAAGCGAGCTTTTTATAAATAGAGATTACCTGGACCAAATTACGAGCAGGCAGTGGTCGGTGAATACGTTTTTGCAGCCTGAAGCGAGAACAGTGTCCAACGGTATAAATAGGTTAAGAAATATTGAAAAAGAGCGAGGTAATCGAATGGAAAACAAGAAGGAAACGGATATAGGGCTCAACACCCTGGGCGGAAAGATAGTGACTACGGGCCTGACATCAATGTTCATAATGTCGGCGACTGGTGTTCCGATCTGGCTGACAGCTGTACCTGTACTGGTGGTTTTGGTTGGTGTAGCGATCTGTACTAGATCGTTTTGGTGGCGTCGCTGATGTTATCAGCGGCACCAGCCGGTAGGGATCCTCCTTTCAGAAGACCGGCTGGTATTCCCTTTTAGGTGTTGGTAATTCGCATTATTGGGGTAGGGTGGAGGATACACCATCAAATGAGTGTTTTTCATGAACTATGTAAAATTAGATTAAATATTGATTTTATTATGAAAGTTGCAGATTCAGCTGTATCAGTATTCTAGAGATCTTCTGCCGTACAATCTAAATTGATTGCATGGTAGATCAAATGGAGTCTGCAACATGACCGAAACACCGTCCTGGTTGGACAGCTTCATTGCTGTCGCCGGCACTATGCCAACAGAGAATCTCGCTGTTCTTTCTATGGCCTTGGTGGCGTTGGCCGTAATCTGGAGAAGTTCTTGAGATGAGCGATCAGAGCACGAGCTTGAGAGAAGACCGGTTTTCGCCGATCCCAAGATATTGGCTGGGGAAAGAGCGGTGTTCACCGTGGGCCTTGGCAAAGGTTACTCGCACAGACCCACTTACTGTGAGTTTGGGGGTACCACTTCCGATGGGACTCTCAAAGACGCCGACCGCTGGCCAGGTGATCGCGGCTTTGAAGATCTACATTGCGTTGGTGGCGATGGCTGACGACAAAAAGCAAGAAAGGAACGTGGGCAAGCACTGTCTGCGGACAACCTACGAGGAAATTCAGCTGTATCTCAAGCTGTCGAGGGCAATGGTGTGCGAGGGCCTGAAGCTTTTGGAGGCTACGGATGCCATCGAAAGGCTTGGCTACAAACCCCTGGTTTACAGAATAAAGGGGCTTGATCCGGACAGAGCGGATGAGTGGAAAGGGCACGTCAAATTACCGAAGGGGCACTTGTTCGGGATGCGAAGGGTATCGAGCAGCTATCCCATCATGCTTTCTGAGTACCCGAAACGGGGTCAGACTGCCATGAATGGTCTCGTGATCTATCTGCTCCTGTTGTCCGTGTGCCAGAGAGACACCAATGTCTCGTTGATCTCTTATGATCGAATGATGGAAAGGACAGGGCTGAGCAGTAAAAACATTCGCCAGGCGATTGACCTGTTGGTTAACCACGACCTGATCAGCGTTTTGAGGGTTACCAACGAAAGCACCCTTGAAGCGTTTGGACTGCCGGTGCCCGCTCAAACTCTTAAAGGATCGCCGAATGTTTACCTGATCAAAGGTGTGAAGGGGCGGAGGTACAACGAGCGTATCAATACACTGGAGAATTACGCGGCTCTGACCGCCAATCATCAAGCTACGCAGGATTTTTCGGAGTGAGGTGCAGCCTTTGGCGCGCCCTTCAGGGCGGGCCTCTGACCTCCGGAAGGTAAGGATCCCCGCTGATCGCGGGGCCTCCGAAGTCTGATCAACAGACGCTCGCGCGACTGATCAGGCGCTCCTTTATGTCACATGGGATAACAGAAGCGACAAACGACGAGATTTACTCCAGGGCGAATTGCCCAGGTGCATTGGGCTTCTTTCCAGTGAGCTGATTCAATCTGTGTTTGTTGTGGCGCAAGCAGGCACCCACCCAATCGAGTTCTCCGATGAAGTCGCAATTCACGATGCTGAGGTTATATTTCAGTAGCTCTCCCGACGAAAGTTTCTCATTGAAAAAGGGATAATTAAATATTCTCGCGTTGGACTCCAAAGAAAATCCGAGCGGCGCGTCTTTCCAGAAGGAATACGGAGGCGCAATGTGCCAAATCCAGAGGCCGTCTTTGGGCATCCCTGCCGCTTGCTTTTTAAGCTCGTTAAAGATCATCAGAAAGTCTGTATTTTTCTCTTCGTAGATCCCTTTTCGACAAAGATTGTCTGTATCGCCGCGGTTGCCAAACCACCCCTGAACGAATATCCGCTGGGACTGAGACTGTATATCTTGAATCTTGGCCCTTGGCCACCGACTTCCTTTGAGGCTGCCAGTGCGCACTATGGCTGGGCCAAGTGCATGGCGAAATTTGAGATAGGCCTTTTCTGATTCACCGTCGACGATTCGGATCGTAATGATGATGAACTCTTTGGGGTATTGAAGAGCGAATAAAGAAATGTCATCGACAACATCGAAAAGGCGCGTTTTAGTGACCGCATCACCATGATAAAAATAGTAATCGCCATCTCTCCACCAAACTCGAAGGTCGAGGTAGCGGCTGCCCGCTAAAAGTTGTTGGTAGATCGATCGATCCTGAGCTTCAGCGGCTTCTTTTCCGAAAATCAGGCCCCATCTAGCTCCTAGCGATCCTGCATCGTGACTGCCTGGGATGGCGAAGTCGCGAAGGGTGAATGGTCCCATTGCTTCTGCGTTAGCGGCCATCCAATCAGAGTATTGTGTCATCGTTATATCCTTCCATGAGATTGAGTGATTGGAGTACTTCAGTACCGGCCGGAAATTCAAAGCAATGGATGTCCTCCAGATGTTCTCCAACCTTGAA
>NZ_BGZH01000007.1 GCF_009617755.1 Marinobacter salsuginis | reverse complement strand
AGATTAGTTCTACAGTTCAGAGAGGCAAGCTGACGTTTTCACCGAATGCTTATTCTCGAACGACCTGGGCGCGCCCTTCGGGGCGGGCTTCTCCGGGTTCGCTATTCGCTCATCCCGCCGTTGGCGGGACTGACGCCCTCCGTATCCCTCGCGCTTCCGACCTCCGGCCGGTAAAGGATCCCCGCTGATCGCGGGGCCCCCGAAGTCGGATCAACAGACGCTTCGCGACTGTTAAGACGATCCTCCAGGAGCGAGTGGCTGTGCCACACGCTCTAAAAGCGGGGTGAAGTGCTTCCCGCAGATCGATCCCGACCCCCCATCAACCTTTATGCACCCTCAGACACCAGGACGACCCTCACAAGGTCTACTCGCTGCGCTGCGTTCCACCTTGCAAGGCTCGCCCCGGCGTCTGCTTCGACGGGTGCGGTTGATGGGCGGTCGGGATCTCACGACAGGGCAGGGGCCTGGTCAGCATTCACAAACGATGCGGCGGCGAAGCCGCGCTGAATCTAAGTCGGGCTCTGCCCGATCCCGGCGGCATCCGGACAATCAAGATCATCACACTGCAAAAGACAAGTCTGGCGTTAGACGAAGATGCACAAAGAGGGCTGATTTATATGGGTTTTTATTCTTTGAAAGGTATACAAAGAGATTGACAGCAAGGGCAGGAAAACCGATAATAATCACATGGTCAGCGGGGTGCTGGCCTCCGGGTTCGCCGCCGGTTATCGAGGCGAGTTAGGAGATTCCCACCATGTTGAAAGTCATTTCTACCCCTCATCTGGAAAACCGTGCGGCTTGGGTAATGGCCTTTGAGCTGCGAGACCTTTTCGTAGCCCAGCCTGCCGCTCACGTTCGTCGCTACGGTCTGCACAAAGACGATTTCAACCTCGTGATCACTGACACAGCCGAGGCCATGAGCCGTGGCAAGACTCTGAACCGCTTCAGTTTGGGCGGTAACGAGTCGGACGTGATGGATTTTCTGGCGATCTGTGGCTGGTCACTGAAGAAGGTCTTGGAGGTTTGCGCGGCCTTCGATTGTGAGCCAACCAAGCATGTGCGCCTTCGGGATACGTTGAAGCTTTGGGGCTATCAGAGGGACGCGAAAATCGAATTTTGCCCGTTTGCTGCACAGCGGGTGAACCCTCTGCAAAAGCTGCCCAAGAAATGGACGATTCCCCACGTCGTTCGCCTTTTGGCTCGGGATACCGATGCTCGGGTGAAAACTCAATGGGAGCTCACCGACGATTACAAAGCCGATGCCGATCGCAATTTTGGGCGCGACCATCTGTCGGATCGTTTGGCTCTGTTGCGTGAGTTGGTTGAGGCCGGATCGGCTTGGCGGATTCATGAAGACCATGAGGGGCTGTCCATTTCCCATGGTCAGCGCTCATACGCGATTCACCTCCCTGATCGGCTGATCGCCGCTTAACCCATGCGGGGGCGAGAGCCCCCAACGGTTTCCGGACGGAAACACCCAACTGACAAGGAACTGACACCATGGAACAGAACATCAAATTGAACGCCCTCACAATCTCTGAGAAGAACGTTCGTAAGGTATCGGCGGCAGATGTAGAGGATCAGCAGTTAATCGCTTCTATCGGCTCTCAGGGGCTGCTACAGAACTTGATTGTTGTGAAGTCGAAGAAGCGCGGTAAGTTTGAGGTTGTCGGCGGTGGCCGCCGTCTGGCTGCGTTGCAGCATTTGGCAGAGAACGGCGACATTGCGAAGGATTACGCTGTGCGCTGTGTGGTGAAAGATCAGACCGACGCCACCGAGGCCTCAATGGCGGAAAACTTGAAAGCGGCAATGCACGACGCGGATTGGTTTTCGGCCTATATGCAGTTGAACGAGCAGGGCATGAGCGCCGAGGACATTGCCAAGAAATTCGGCCACAGCGTGACGGATGTTCGCAAACTGTTGAAGCTCGGCGGGGTGGCCCCGGTGATTTTGCAGGCTTTCCGTAATCGGGAACTGGATAAAAAGGAGGTCATGGCCTTCACCGTTTCCGACGATCAGGAAAAACAGGCGGCGGTTTTTGCTGAAATGAAGGAGGGCTATGGCTTCTCGGCGTGGGAGATTCGTTCTCGTTTGCTGCCTGAGAATGTTCGAAGCACCGAGCCTATGGCTGTGTTTGTGGGCTTGGAAGCCTATGAGCAGGCCGGTGGTAGTGTGGCGTCCGATCTGTTCCAGGAGGTGACCTACCTCAACGATCCGGAGCTTTTGAAGTCGTTGGCAGAGGCCAAGATCGAGCGACTGGTGGCTGAGAAGAAGGTCGAGGGCTGGAAATGGGTGGAGTATACCTTTGGTGGTTTCTGGTCCTCACCGTTTGCCAGCATGAGGCGCGTGGAGCCGGAAATTGAAGTGGACCTGCCCGAGGCGTTGAGCGCCCGACTGGCCGAGATCGATGCCCGTTTGAATGTCTTGAATGAGAAGCCGATGCCGGAATGGACAGAGGAAGAGGATGAAGAACACGACCGACTGACCGACGAAGAAAGGGATTTGCAGGAGCAGAAAGAAAACTCTCGAGTATTTTCCGTAGGGCAGAAGGCGGAGGCGGGCGTTCTCATTCTGATTGGACGGGAAGGGGAGCCGGAATACCGCGAAGGCATTGTGAAGCCCGAAGACGGTGAGAAAGGTAGCGAGGGCGAAGACGAGCAGGGCGCGGTTGATGTTCCTAAGAAACCGGACGAAAGCGCGGCGCTCTTGAGTGATCTGAGTGCTTATAGCTTGCAGGCCCTGCAAGCTGATCTGATGGATTCACCGGAACTGTGCTTTGATTTGTCGGTGTTCAATATGGCGTTGCAGCGTGTGGCACAAAGCTTCCTCCGACCCTGTGACATCAGTGTTCAGTGGGCCGAGTTCAGTCCCAAGGACATCCTGGAAACCAAAGCCGCCGAAAAGATTCAGAAAACGCGAGACGGTTTGAATCTGGTTTGGATGAATGAGGAAACCGAGGCGGATATGTTCAGGGCGTTCCAATCACTGACGATGCCGGACAAGCTGGCGATTCACGCTTTTTGTGTCGCTCAGTCGCTGCGTTCATCCAGCTCGGTCATTGCCGAACTTGTGAAAGAGCAAATCAACTTTGATTTAAGCGCTCTCTGGCAGCCGACCAAGGAGAATTATTTCAAGCGGGTCAAGCGCGAAAAGCTGTTGGATATTCTGGTAGAGCTTAAAGGCACCGATCTGGCAGCAGGTATGGCAAATGCCAAAAAGCGCGATTTGGCTGAGTTGCTGGATGGTCTTGAGGAATCCAAAGGTTGGCTACCGCCGCAGATGCGACCTGAAGCTGTGGAGGGTTGATTCTGTCCCTGGGCCGGAGGTTAAGAGACTTCCGGCCCTTTCTTAATCATTCACATGGGAAGTTTGTCATTAGAGCGAAAATCATCACCATTTCAGCTACAGCATCATCGCCCATTCCCATTCTCTCAGCTTCCTCCAAAGTCATCTTTGCGTAATCAATGGAACCAAAATTCATGGTCTCTGGAAGGCAAAAAAGACTTTCTCCAAAACGTTGCTCCACTACGCCGTCGGTGTACATGATGCCCCGTTGTAAACCAAGCATGTACGACTTGTAGGCTGGATCCCTGCGATCTGAGTTTTCTAACTCCTTCAACGTACCAATTGTCATCGCGCTCGCGGGAAGAGCGGTAAGTAGTAGGGTCAAAACTAGAGTAATTCGGAGCATTAGCACTCACCTCTTGATTTAACAGATTGGCCCTATTGCAGAAACAGCCGCAAAATGGGCGCGGCAGTATAATTCAAAGGAGTGCAGCCGTTAAGGTGGCTGCGTGCTGGGATAAATAACCAGGCGCGCCCTTCGGGCCGGGCTTCTCCGGGTTCGCTATTCGCTCATCCCGCGTTGCGGGACTGACGCCCTCCGTATCCCTCGCGCTTCCGACCTCCGGCCGGTAAAGGATCCCCGCTGATCGCGGGGCCCCCGAAGTCGGATCAACAGACGCTTCGCGACTGTTAGAACGATCCTCCAGGAGCGAGTGGCTGTGCCACACGCTCTAAAAGCGGGGTGAAGTGCTTCCCGCAGATCGATCCCGACCCCCCATCAACCTTTATGCACCCTCAGACACCAGGACGACCCTCACAAGGTCTACTCGCTGCGCTGCGTTCCACCTTGCAAGGCTCGCCCCGGCGTCTGCTTCGACGGGTGCGGTTGATGGGCGGTCGGGATCTCACGACAGGGCAGGGGCCTGGTCAGCATTCACCAACGATGTGGCGGCGAAGCCGCGCTGAATCTAAGTCGGGCTCTGCCCGATCCCGGCGGCATCCGGACAATCAAGATCATCACAGTGCGCGGTGCAAGCGTTTTCTAAGATCAATTCGGGTTCTAGGGGGGTGTTCTGATCACTGAAAGATATACAAAAAGATTGACGAAAAATCGGAAATAATGGTATTATTATCCTGCACTTAGGGAATATTCTAAGCGCCACGCTCGCCGGTGTTACGAGGCGATGGAGTAAGAAAAATGAAAACCAAGCTGCAACTAGCCAAGTACGGAAAATGGATTATCGCCGTATTGCTTTTGGCTACCGTCTTGGGTTCCGAGGTTGATTTCCGTTTTGTGTCCAAGGATTGGACGCTGGAACTTCATATCAAGTAACCCTTAGGGGGCCGACGTCTGGCCCCCACTTTCTCAGGGAGAGGTATCGTGAAAGATGAACTGAAAGCGGTCGGGATCGCGTTTCTGGTTGCCGGTACAGCCTTCGTTGCGACGAGTCGAGTGGACTTTAGGGCATCGGTAGCTAAACCCAGCTATCTGCATTTGGAGTGGCCCAGGAGCATGAGCAACCCGTTAATCACATTAGTGGCTGGAAAGATTCCGGCTCAAAGATAAAACTAGGGCTTTAAATGTTGCCTTAAAAGGTGACAAAAGGCGACCTATAAACGATAATTTCATAGTGGTCAGCAGTTGCTGGCCCCCGTGTTTCGCCGGCGGTTTCGAGGCGAGTTAGGAGATTCCCACCATGAGTGCAACCGCACCCTGTTTGTCCAGCGCTTCGGCGTCTGTTTTCAAATTCCGCAAAGCGGCTTTTCCACACTATTTGAGCGCGTACCGCGCTGAGATTGAGCAAACCGTTTTCTCGGTAATGGCTGAGTGGCAGCCGCAATTTCGTGGTGCCCAGTGGCTTTATCTTGCCACCAACTCCGCTGGCTTTTTCATGGAGCCGGTGATCAACGAGCGCCTCAAATTATTCAACCCTCGGAACCTGGTAGCTGTACGCGCAGATGCGACGACCGCAGGCATGGCGTTGTCGTTGGTAGCGTTTACCCGCCTTGCGTGTTTCACCGGTGATCCCGTGTTTTACACGGCTTATAACCGATTGTGGCTCGACGCCATGGATTCGGAACACGCCAAAGACATCAAGCGGTTGATCGCTTAACCGAACTGCTACCCGTCACGTTACCCGTGGCGGGTAAGCACAAAAATTATAGGTTACCCGTGGCGGGTAAGGAGCTACACATGGACACGTTGATCTATTTGCGCAGTGCGGCCGATCTGGCGATGTACGACGAGTTTGAACTGGTAACAGTGACCGGTGGAGGGGTGCATTCTCATTCAGTGTTTGGTATCGCCGGAAAACGCCGTGACAGTCTGGGTGATTTTGTCACACGTCGCCACGCTGTTCTGTTTGCAGATTTGTGTGAGAGCACGCGCGATCTAAGGCGCAGCATGGGTGAGATGAGATTGCTCGGGAGGGATCGCCATGCGTCTCTATGATCATCGAGCACGAGCCGTGGTGCGGGCATTTTCAAAGCGAAAGCCGATTCGGCTGGGACCAATGACGGGCAGGCAGTTTCGGGACCTGGTTATTCACATCCAAAAACGTAAGGAAACAGCAGCATGAGTTTACTAGGGAAAGAGGTAAGGTTTACCGCTCAGTTTTTGAGGGATACCGGCCAACACGTTGGGGATTGGCCCTTGAAACGTGGAACCGTAGTGAGGGAGCTACCACTATCGGAAGGGAAGTCTCTGGTCACGGTCGATGATGCTGCGTTCGGGGAATGGAAAGCTCACAGTGCTAACGTCGAGGTGGTTAAGAACTGCCGAAATGCAGCGAGAGAGAATCGATTGCCTGGTTGTCTGGATGAAGGCGCTCAAGCATAGCGGGAAACCGAGGAATGGTGTTTCGGTCGGGAACCGATTGGTTTTCGGCCGGCCTTCTTAGTTGGGTGATGAACACCTGGGCGCGCCCTTCGGGCCGGGCTTCTCCGGGTTCGCTATTCGCTCATCCCGCCATTGGCGGGACTGACGCCCTCCA
>NZ_BGZH01000006.1 GCF_009617755.1 Marinobacter salsuginis | reverse complement strand
AAGGCTGATTTATATGGGTTTTTATTCTTTGAAGGGTATACAAAGAGATTGACAGACAGGGAAGGAAAACCGATAATAATCACATGGTCAGCGGGGTGCTGGCCTCCGGGTTCGCCGCCGGTTATCGAGGCGAGTTAGGAGATTCCCACCATGGCAAAGCGCGACCTCTATCAAGAAATCACTTCAGAATTTTTGGCAGCCCTGAAAGAAGGTGTTAAGCCCTGGGTTTGTCCATGGACATCAAACGGATCTTTTGCCATGCCGGTAAACGGTACGACTGGCAAGCCGTACAACGGTATGAACGTTCTTCTGTTAGCCATGCGCGCACGCGCTGAAGGCTACCGATCAAACCAGTGGATGACCTTCCAGCAGGGCAAGCAGCAAGGCGCTTTTGTCCGTAAAGGTGAGAAGGGCACAACCTGTATTTTCTTTAAGCCGATGGAGAAAGAGAACAGCGACACCGGCGAGAAAGAATCCTATGCCGTGATGAAGGCTTTCACGGTATTCAATCGCGAACAGTTTGAAGGCTTTGAAACACCTGAGGTTGAGCCGACCTGGGCTCCCATCGAAGATGCAGAAGCGATCTGTGAGGCGTTTCCGATCGAGACTCGCCATGGTGGCGATCAGGCCTGCTATATCCCAAGCCTCGACATCATCAGAATGCCAACCCGTGAACAGTTCGCTAAGGGCGAGGATTACTATTGCACACGCCTGCATGAAATGGTTCACGCGACTGGTCACAAAAGCCGCCTGAATCGGGAATTGGTCGGTAAGTTTGGCTCTGACGCGTACGCCTTTGAGGAGCTGGTCGCCGAGTTGGGTAGCTGGATGATGTGCAGCCGGATTGGTCTACAGGGTGATTTGCAGCACAAGAGCTATCTGGCGCACTGGATCCGAATCCTGGACTTTGACAAGAAAGCCCTTTTCAAAGCGGCCACGTTGGCACAGAAGGCACACGATTTGTGTTTTGAGTACCTGGCAGCCCATGAAAGCGAAAGGGAGGACCAAGCCGCCTGAGAGGGCAAACAATGAAGGGCCGCGAGGCCCTTTTTTTGTGTCTGGATTTTGAGCTGGGCGTGGCCACCTGGATGGCGGCCACGCCGATCAAAGCGTTTCCGTCGATTGCTCAGTGTTAGAGGATCCGAACGCGTTGTTCGACTCTTTCTCCACCGTCTTCTTTAACCTGGTTAATTCCTTCTCACCTTTGTCGACAGCTTCCTCAATGGCGTCTCTGATCAAAACAGAAAGATCAAACGATAGTTCGTCGTCAATTTCCTGGATCTGATCGCGTAGCTTATCGGCTCGGAGTTTGAGCGAGCGTGGAACCTTGGCTGAGACGGTTACCGTATCCTCGCGTGACTTAATAAATACTGACTGTTTTGCCATTTCGAACTCTCCTGGTCTACCTGTGGTTTACCGTTGGTTTACTGATAAAGATCCCGGTGCCTAAAACACCAGGATGGAGCAGGGGATTGGACCTCAGCGACGCGGTCGCCTTGGTTTCGTCACACCCTACGCAGCTGACGCTGCTTTACTCTATCCCTTGTGGCACAAGGGATAGAGCGCATACGCCCTGTGGGCGATGCGGTATGCGCCTCCGAGTACGGGCCCTGATTTCAGTAGTGCTGGCGCGCATACGCTCTTTATACTAGTATATGAATAAATATAAAGCTATAAGGAGCCATAGCCGTGAGAGCTGTTTCAATTCGGGTGTCGGAAGAAACGATCGCATTCGTTAAACAGGAAACGAAAAAACGAGGGATCGCCACTGAGGCGGAAATGTGGCGCATCTTGATTGAGCGGGGTGTCGCTGCCAGCGAGGGTACCCAGGCGCAGATCGACGCGCTTATAAAGATTGGGGTCCAATCCCTATGTCTTACACAGAGGTTCGCGGGTGCTCAAAACGAAAGCTTGATTGCTGAGGCGCGAGAGGATGCTCGCTCAATGCTTGATCGGATGGGGATGATCTAGATGAGTATTTTCAGGGGCTCCAACATCGGTAACTTTACGCGCGGTGGTCAGACAACCATCCATTACTTGCGCATGATCTGGCAGGTTGTCGTCCAATTCTCCAGGCTCTGTTTGATCTTATTTGTACTGGCGATTGCGACGACCTATTGGGTTAAAACGACGCCCCTTGAGCGCTCATTGGCAGTCGGTTACATCGAAGCCTATGTGAAATATGAAGGGCTGAAGATTGACGATGCGACCGTATCTGTTACCTACCCCGACGGTCGTAGCCGGACTATTCCGGCGGTGGGTTTCCTGCGGAACCAGGAAATTCATCGAGTGCTAGATCGAAGCACACATGCTCTGGCCTTTGGCGTGGTGTTTGGGTTTCTGGCATTGGCGGTTTTTGGTTTTGTGGCCTGGCGATTCCTCAATAGCACTGGTGAGGACTTTGCCAACGAGGAATTTGTTCGTGGCGGGAAGCTAGTCGATTCAAAGGAGCTGACAAAAGCGATAAAGCGCACGACGAAAACAGGCGGAATGACCGTCGCGAATATACCGATCCCCAAGGATTCAGAGCCGGCTCACTTTTTGATTGTGGGTGCGCCAGGGACAGGCAAATCTGTCACCTATAAAGAAATGGCGGAGGTTATTCGGAAACGGGGTGAGCGTGCGATTTTCTACGACCCATCCGGCGAAATGGTCGAGAACTTCTATCGCGAAGGGCATGACGTGATCTTGAGTCCGTTTGACGCCAGGGGGCGTGCTTGGGACATCTGGACCGAGTGTAAAGAGGATTATGAGTTTGATCAGCTGGCGACCTCGTTCATTCCTGATCAGAAGTCTAACGATCCTTTCTGGGCTACCGCCGCGCGGATTGTTTTTGCAGCTATGGCTCGAAAGCTGGCAACCCATCCCCAGCGATCAAATAAGTTGCTAGTGGACAAAATTCTGAATGCCGATATGGAGGAAATTATCGGCTTTTTGAAAGGCACAGAAGGCGCGTCAATTCTGTCTGAAGGTGCTGAGAAAATGGCGTCATCCGTTCGAGCGGTTATGGCCACTTACATCAGACCGCTGAAGTACCTCCAGGATAATGGGCCGACGTTTTCTATCAAGGAATGGGTGCGCAACGACGATGGTGATCAGTGGGTCTTTATCACTCGAAAAGACGACCAAAAGGACGTTGTTAAGCCGCTAATAACCGCGTGGTTGGATACTGCATCATCTGCGATTTTGAGTATGGAACCATGCAGGGACCGGAGGATCTGGTTGCTGATCGATGAGCTGCCAAGCTTGAACAGGCTTCCCACGATTACGGACACACTGGCGCAGTCCAGGAAGTTCGGTGGATGCGGGGTATTGGGAGTCCAGAGCTACCCCCAATTGGTGTCGATCTATGGTCGCGACGAAGCCGACACACTGGCCGGCATGTGTTCGACCTGGGCTGTATTTCGGTTCAACGAAGAGCGATCGGCCAAGTGGGCCAGTCTTGGTTTAGGAAGCATCGAACAATTGGAGACTAATGAAGGCATTTCTTACGGCGTAAATGACATTCGTGATGGTGTTTCGTTGAATCGTCAGCGTCATGTTCGTCCCATTGTTCTGCCCACGGAGATCCAGTTTTTGCCAGATCTGGTGGGCTATTTAAAGCTTGGGCGTTCGTTCCCGGTGGCACAGTTCAAACTTAAGCGAAAGCCGCTGAAGAAAATTGCCGAGGGCTTCATCCACCGCGATTTGAAGGGTGATCTGCTTGAAGCGGTCGAAGCCGCTCCGGAGGCGAAGGATGGGAATTTAGAGGCGACTGCACCTGTTGAGTCGAAGAAAAATGATTACGTCGACGGAGCGCTGTTCTGATGTTGTCGATTAAGGCGCTCGGGAGCGCGAAACAGGCTGGTTCCTATTACAAGGATGCGGATTACTACGGCAAAAATGAAAACGGCGAGAAAGAGGTAATTCCCAGCGAATGGGTAGGTAAGGGTGCCGCCTTAATGGGCCTGGAAGGGCCGGTGGACATTAAGGTATTTCAGCAAGCATTGGAGGGCCGGTTGCCAACTGGAGACACGCTGGGGCGGTCGGACGGGAAAGGTGGCTTGGAACATAAACCAGGTTGGGATTTTACGTTTTCAGCTCCTAAATCCGTTTCGATTATGGCGCTGATGGGAGGTGATGAGCGCCTGATGGCCGCTCATAAAGAAGCGGTCAAATCGGCTGTCGGTTACATAGAAGATAGGCTGGTTGGAGCCCGGAATACCTCAGAAGGGGTTTCGCAGTTTGTACGCACTGAAAACCTCGCTGCGGCGACATTTACGCACACGACCAGTAGGGCGCTGGATCCTCAATTGCATACGCATAGCGTGATACTGAACGCTACGCTGAGGAATGATGGTCAGTGGCGATCCATCGAAAGCAGGAAAATGTACGATCCGAATGTGGCTGCAGGACAGGTGTACCGATCTGAACTTGCCATGAAAGCCCAGGAGCTCGGTTACACAATTGAGCGCGGCAAGAACGGCACATTTGAGCTTCAAGAGGTGTCTCAGGAGCTTCGAGATCTTTATTCCAAGCGGCGAAAGGATATTGAGGCTGCCGCAAAGGAAAGGGGTCTGGAGGGTGCCAAAGCCATGGATAGGGCATCATTAATGACGCGCGATTCGAAGCAGTCGACGACAGAAGATGTATTGCAGGAACGGTGGCGGAGCGAGCTTCAAGAAGCTCGTTTGACGGTTCCTACCATCCCCGAGGCGCGGCCAAGTGCTGAAAGGGACAGTCCTGACCGCGCTAAAGACGACGCGATTTTTGCTTATAAGAAATTGGCGGAACGTGAGGCCGTTTTCTCAGAAGGTGAACTGGTCAAGATGACCCTTGCGTGGGGCGTAGGCAACCACAGTATTAAGGACGTAGAACAGGCAATACGCAGCCTCAAGCAGGAAAAAGTCCTGCTTCACGCCACTGGGGTTTCGCGAGATGAGGCGTATCTCACCACCCCCCAAGCTCTAAAGAAAGAGCGGTATATCGTAGATCTGGTGAAGACTGGCCAAAATGAATTAAAGCCGATATCCGGCAAAGGAGCGGTCAAGGAATACGGACAATCTTTGGGTTTCACCAGGGGTCAGATGGAGGGTGCAACAACCATCTTGAATGGGAAAGATAGGGTCGTTGGCGTTCAAGGTTATGCCGGTACTGGTAAGACCTACATGCTATCTGCGGTGCGCGAGGTCGCAGAGGGGAAGGGATACTCGGTTCGTGGTTTTGCCCCAACAGGATCTGCAAGCGATTCGCTAATGGAAGGCTCTGGGATTCGGAGTCAAACGCTTGCCAGCCACCTCTACGCATTGGCGCGGGAAGAGGAAGGGAAGGGCGGAAAGGGACTGGATCAGAAGAAGCTCTGGATTGTCGATGAAGGCTCTCTAGTAAACGCTAATCAAATGGCTGATCTGCTCACCTACGCTCGAAAGGAAGGTGCCCGAGTTGCGTTGGTTGGTGACCACGCGCAGATCGGTTCAGTTGAGTGGGGTAAACCGTTCGCGCAGCTCGTAAGAGGCGGCATGAAGACGGCTCAGATGACTGAAATCCAGCGGCAGAAGAACAATCCGATTCTTCTGCAAGCAGTGAAAGATGCGATGGTTGGTCAAGTTGCTAAAGCAATGAAGAACGTCGCGGGGCGGATTCACGAAGACCCGAATCGTGAAACTTTGGTGACACGAGTGATTGATGACTATGCCGGTATGACCGCCAGGGACCGCTCAGACACACTTTTGATGGTTCCGGATAATGAAACGCGGGCTGTTGTGAATCAGGGCATCCGAGAGAAGCTGCAACAATCTGGCGACCTGGGGAAAGATAAAGCCGAATTAAAGGCGTTGGTGAGTCTGGGGCTTACAAGGGTAGAAAAAGGAAGTTCACGGGGCTACCAGAAAGGTGATTTGGTTCAGTTTGCGAGGGATTTTAAAACCATTGGGGTTGAACGAAATGAATTGGTCAAAGTCCTTCGTGTTGACGGCGAAAAGGTAATATTTGCTAACAAGGACGGTCAGGAAGTTGAGTGGCGACCTGATAAAGTTGCTGGTCGTGCCAAGCATGGGGTCGAGGTTTATCGTGAAGAAGATAAGCGCCTGGCAGAGGGTGATCGCATAAGGTGGACCAAGACTGACAAGGACCGGGATCTTAAGAACGGTGCAAAGGGGGAAATTGAGCGGATCGATGGGTCAACGGCCATAATAAAATTTCAGGATGGGCGTCGAATCTCGCTGGACCTGAAAGAGGATAAACATTGGGACCATGCTTATGCCTCAACAATTGTTTCTGCCCAGGGACAGACCTACAGATCCGCAATGGCATTGGCAGAAAGTTGGCGGCGCAACCTCGTTAATCAGAAATCATTCTATGTTGGATTGTCCAGGGCTAAAGAAGATGCTCGGATTTATACCGACGATAGAGCCAAGCTTACAAAAGGTATTGAAGAGCGTACCGGCGAGAAAACGAGTGCCTTGGAAGGTCGCAACGTGAGCGTCGAGAAAATGTTTGCTGCTGATGGCCTGGTGAAAGAAACCAGGATGGAGAAGGTTACTCAAAAGGTTAAGGAAATCGTGGACAAGGCGTTGGGGCGCGAAAAAGGTGGACCGGCGAAAGACTTGTCCTTATAAAAAAGGAGCTTGTCATGCTTTACACATTAGGTTTTATGAAATGCGTTATCGCGCCGACCTTTGGTATGGCGCTGTGGGCTTGGTTCGTTTACGACGGAACTATTATGCCGGAGCTTTACATGGAAGATGCTGCCATATTGGGAGTTTTTCTTGCTGTTCCGGCGGCACTCGCATTTGCCGTCTTTTGTCATTATACGAGGGGTGTAATTAGGGCCGCAGGCGTAATAGCCGTAGCGATTTTGACCTTTTGGCTAACGCCAAGTGGTCTCGAAGCTCAAACCCCCGAGTGGGAAGTTATGGGGCGCCAGATTATTCTGCCCTTACCTTTTATGGTGGTTGGTACTCTTTTTATCGGGGTTTGCCTCTGGCCTGTGATTTATGCCCGAGAAATCTATGAGATTAAAGGCGATGTTCTAAGGGGAGTTGTTCAGGTTGCGCTCGAAGATTCTAACAAGAAGGACCTCAGAAATAGGTGATTGAAATGTTGAAAGGAATTGTAGGTTTCGGCTGCGGGCTTGCTTTGATTTTGAGCTCCCCCATCGTTTGGAGTGAGCAAAACGTTTACGACATACAGACAATAAAAGAGGTGACTAGCGTTTCTAAGATAAACGCAGTCTGTCTGGAAGATCTAACGAAGGGCAATCTGGATTCGGTTAGCATTGAACAACAAGGCCTGTGTTCCTGTGTAAGCTTCCAGCTTGTTCAAACGTTATCGTTCAAAGAATACCGTCAGATTGAGAGAAATATTTTTAGTGGTAATAAACACTGGACCGACACCGAAGCGATCAGCCGCGTCAGGCCTCGCCTACGCGAAGCCTGTAACTGGACAGGTTAGCTAGAGGCGCGGACCATTGATATTGCTCAGTTCGCTACTGATCCGAGAGACGATTGAGTCGGCGATAGATTCGGAAACACTCGGAAGCCTACCGAATAGCCCTGGTTTCAAGCTGTAATCGAGGGCATGTTCTGAGCCAAACTCTTCTTTCAACACTCGATGGTAAGTGGATATTCCGTCAACTAAACCAAGAGATAATGCTTCGGTTCCTGTCCAGTAGTCTCCGCTGAAAAGATCATCAGCCTCTGACAGCTTATCTTTTCTGGATGATCGCACAACGGCAATGAACTGCTGGTGTATTTCATCGAGCACCGATTGAACTTTAAGAAGGTCCTCAGGTTTTGCATCCGTGAAAGGGTCAAGCCTCCTTTTGTTGTCGCCAGCTACGATAGTTCTAGCTGTTACACCAGCCTTCTCCGCAAGATTTTTAAGGCCAAAGGATTGCTGGAAGACGCCGATCGAACCAGTGAGCGTAGCCGGATTCACTAGTATCTTATCGGCAGCAACTGCGACCATATAAGCCCCGCTCGTGAGCATGTCGTCACCTAACACCACCAAGCGCTTGCCAGTTTCCTCTTTAAGTTGCATTAGGTACTGGTGAAGCTTGTGTGACTGAACGGGCGTGCCACCCGGCGAGTTGATCACTAGAAGAACACCCTTAGAATCTTCGTCGTGGAAGGCTTGGTAAAGGTTGTTTTCTAATTCACTAAGTGCTGTAGGTTTTCCTGCCTCTATAGGGCCATTAATTCTTACTAGGGAAACATAGGATTCGCCTTTTGGGATCGTTATGCCTCCGAGAATTCCTCGCGAGTAAAGAATGTTAATTGTGAAAATAGTGACAATGACCAGAATGAATCCAATCGTCCTGAAATTCGCATTGCGTCGAGCTTTCCGGGTCTCTGACATTATGGCGTCGGCAAAGGCCGTCTGCTGACGAGTAAATGCTTCGATAAGCGTTTGTTCGGTGTTTTTTTCCTGGTCCATAGCATCACTCTCCTACATGGTTTAGGGCATCACGGACCTTCGACACATAGTGCCGGCGGGCGCGCTGTACTTTTGGTTTGGTTGAGAATCCTGCGTTATAGGCTCCCACAGCGGCCCAAAGGTCGCCTTTTGTGGTAACGAGGTTTTCGGCAAGGATCCAGGCGCCTACATGGATATTGGTGCAAGGATCGCGAACCAGAACAGGAGCTGTTATTCGGTAGGGCTGCAACCGCTCTAAATGCTGGGAGTTGATCTGCATTAACCCATAATCTCTGGAACCATCGCTGTTGTTGCCGTTTATCGCATCGGTTTTGTTATTACTTTCAACAAGGGCAATTGCTTTCAATAACTTTGCCGGGATCTGGTAGCGACCTGCGGCCTCAGAAAAACATTGATTTATGTCCGCCAATACCGAAGAACTAACGACCAGCATTGCTGCGAGACCTACGATTCGGGGTCTTCTCTTCCTCGCCATCGTTAAGTAGCTCCTTGCCTTCATGTTCAGAAAGTGTTGTGTAGCGGGCATCCGCATCCTCTCCAGCCGCCGAGTAAAGTTTTTGGAAGCCGTCTTGGAAGTGCAGCGCAGCGGCTGTCGCGGCGTCCCTTTCTGGTGTGAGAGAGCCGGGTTGTGTTTCGTAGCTCTCCATGACGTTCCACGTAGATTCCGCAAGCTTCTCCAAGGCCTGGCGATTCATATTTGCGTCTTCGTGATCAGCGTATGTAATGCCAGCGTTCACCATCGCTGAGGCATGGACAGGAGAAAGATCTTGCAACGGTGTTTGAAGCCCGGCCTGGAAAGCGCCGCCCACACTCACGTTTTCTGAGAGGTTTGAGCTGTTCACTGCATCGATCACGCTAGTAAGCTGATGCAGGAACATTGCTTTGTTGCCTTGTTCGCCATCGCCGGCAAACTTCTGGAATTGGTCGGCAAGGCGGGCTGTATCAGCAGGATCCTTGCTAAGAGCCCAATGCGCCGCGTTGGGGAGCTCGACCCTCCCACCGGTTTCAATTCTGGTGGTGTCAGTTTCGGTGTAACTCCTATCTTTGCGAATGTGGTTGTCAGAGGCGGCGTTGTTACCGGACAGAGCGCTGCTGTGAACGATGTTCCCCTCATTGTCGAGAGCAAGTGTTACCCGAGCCCCATCATCAACCGCGTCGATTTGACGCTGTGTGAACCAGCCGTTTTCGTCATGTGCGCTCTGCATTTCTTCTTTGGACATAGAAAACGAGCCAGCCGAAGCCAGGCGATCGCGAAGAACAAGTTCTTGCATCGACATTCCGGTTCCATCGGACATTAATTCCATTGTGGTGAGGTTTGAAGCGACGGCAGACTGATGGAGTCTTCCAGTGTCCAAGAGGTATTCATACATACCTCCTGGTCTCATCATTCCCTGTTCATAAGTTGCTTGGCCATCTGCTGATCGCTTCATAGTTTCGATTGCTTGAGAAACAGCAAGCTGCTGTGGCGTAACTTCATCCAATGCCAGCGCAGTTCCGTGATCAGAAGCAGCGCGCACGGAACCTACTGCCTCATAAATCTGGGATGGAGACTGGCCCGTTTCTGCCATGTAACTCATCATTCCGCGAAGCTCTGACTGATTCATGTTTGCTGAAAATTCTGAGAACTTGACCATCTCGCCGGGATGCCAGTTAGTAGCGCTCAACTTGCCCCACAGGTCAGCATTAGTGGCTGTCGCATAAGCCTCAAAAATTTGTCCTCTCGATAGATCAGGGTGCTGCTCTGCGATACGGTCAAGCATGGTGCCTACACGCTGAGTGTTGCCTGTGTTGATTGAAACTGACTGTGCAGTATTAATGGCTTCCTGCTCATTCACAGACATACCAAAGGTCGCGGCAGACTGATTGCGGCCGGAGGCAGCCCCGTGCCTCACCTGGCTTTCTACATTCGAGGTGTTTAGCCCCTGCTTGAATAGAGCTTCAGGGGAGCTATCTCCACCGTTGGATTGGACGGCGCCAGCAACGCCACCCACAACTCCACCGGCTCCATATGCGCCCAATGCTTTACCTGAGGTGATCGGACTGGTGTGGCCAAGATCTGCCATGCCAGACATCGTTTCGAGGCCTCGGTAGTGGCTTTCTGCTTGATTGTGCTCAGAAACAGAGGCGATATTGTTCCACCCGGTCTCGGCCATGAGGTTTGCGGATCCGCGAGCACTCGCAAGCGAATTCAAATGGTTCATGCTTTCTACAGGGGACTGAGCTTTGTTCGCTGCGTCAGAGCCTGCGCCGTCAGCATGCCCCGACCAATTTCCAGCCAGAGACGTCAGGCCATAGGGCGACATCTTGAAGAGCATGGCGGCGATGAAAGCCGAAATGGTGATACCCATGCCGCGGGCTTTTCCAAAAAGAGAAAGCGCCTGGGTTGCACTTTCGGGGGCAAGGAACATTGCGGATAGCCCCATGTTGTGACGCTGAATTTCGTCAACGGCATCGTAGGCCTGGTCGACCGCAATTTGTGCCAAGATCACATCCATGACCCCCCACAGCATTATCCAGCCGAGAAGAGCCACGATAAGCTTCAGGGCCATGGGGAATAGTGGCGTCAC
The DNA here is from genome assembly GCF_009617755.1 of Marinobacter salsuginis. NCBI lineage: Bacteria > Pseudomonadati > Pseudomonadota > Gammaproteobacteria > Pseudomonadales > Marinobacteraceae > Marinobacter > Marinobacter salsuginis. The sequence goes on along the minus strand of NZ_BGZH01000006.1, from coordinate 101,378 downwards.
AATGAAAAGTGCCAGAATCGGGATCAGTCCCAACACTATGGCGGTAACTGAAGCCCTAATCTTTGGCATCCACTCGTTCGCGCTAACAGCAATTCCAAGTCCGTTGTTGACCATGGACCGGTTGGTTAAGGCGCGGATCCCCGCATCTGGGTTTTCATCAAGCATAACGCTGGCGATTGCATTACTAATGACCACGTTTCTAAGCAATTGCGCAGGTGGGGCGGCTGCGGCTCCAAACACGTTAAGATTCATGTTTTGAATCTTTGTTTCGCACGCTGTTTTTTGTGCGGGTACGGCTATATCAAAGCCGGTTTTGGTACAAACGGAATTCAGGTGCTCATCGTATGTTGGCGCGGCGTTTAGAGCCGGCGCCAGGACATTGTCATAAGCGTCTGAGCAACTCATCACTGTGCCGGCCTTGCCCGCGCCAGAGGAATACATGGTCGTAAACATCGCAGGCGATTTCATATCGGCTAACTGGTTCAGCAAGTCGTCCGTGCCGCTTTTAATCTCGGCAAGATCCACTGCGTAGCTGGGAAGGACAAGAGCAAGTTTTGAGCAGTCTTTGAAATACTGTCGGATAGACTTCTGGAGGTAATAATCGGAGGAAAAGGTTTTATCCGACGTTGCGTTGAGCAGGAGCTCGAAGCCAACACCCATTCCCTCTGTCCCGTAGGGATGAGCGGCCGAGGCATCCACAATCTCTTGAACTGCCCGCTCCGCTTTGTTGGTCATACCAGCGACCAAAACAATCAAATCAGGAACGTCTGGCACAGCTTCATAGGCATTTCGGACCGGGTCATATACATGCACAGTGCCGGTTGGAGTGATCAATGCTTTAAAGACAGCCACGCCAATTAAGGTCGTCATTAACCAGGACAGGCTGAGGCCAGTGGCCGACTGTTGGAAATTAATGATGCCTTTACCGACTGTGAACAAACCACCGAGTAACAGGCCGAGTACCACGGCCACGGCGAATAATGTGGTGTACTGATTATTCGCAAATACCAGTGAAATGCGTTTAAAGGCGTTTACCGTTTCCGTGAAGCCGTCATAGGTATAGAAATCCATATCCAGGGCAAACGCTGTGCTTGGTAGCGCTGCCACGAGGATCAGAGCGATTATCGGAAGTGTGCGCTTCATTGAGTGATGTCCTCTGCATTGCGCCGAAGAACTTCTTCTTGTCGCTTAGCCTGGGCAGCGGTAAATGCGATGTGTGCCATCTGCTCTTGGGTTTTTTTGAGGTAGCTGGTTCGCGCGGCCATTCGGAATTGGTAAGCGTCTTTTTTTATTCCGGTTAGATGGTCGGCAACCTCGGCGTAAACTGTTCTGTCGCATTGTGGGCCGGCGGCGCCTGTGCTGTTCATAACCGCGTCGATTTCGCGGATCATGTTGTCGATGGTGTTGTAGAGATCATCGACCATATAAAACGCATAGGCATAGGCGACGACTTCTTCCGTGAGAGCGATCGCCATTGCTTTGTCTCCCAGTGCAATGGAATCGACAATAATTGGCAGGATTGGGATCGGAGAAGAGGTCAGGAACGCCTCATCTGCTGCACTTAAAGCGGTTTTGTTCTCGATTTTGGTGGCGATCGCATTCATCTGATTGCTCACTAGCGCCAGAAGACCGCCTGGAGTCGCTGAATCCGTTTGGCAAACAGGTCCACCCGCACCGTTGACTTTCTTTTCGGCATTGCCGACAACGAAATCATCGATGCTGGATTCGTCGTTATTGGGGCATGAGCTAATCGGTTCGATGACGGGGGCTTTTACGGCTGCCGTTGCGTTGATCATCACATCACCCACGAATCCACGCATGGTATCGACGTACTGGAAACCGAATTCGTCAGCGGCATTCTGTAGTAGGGAGCCAGTCTTGAAGATGTTGTTGAATTGGGTCGGACAATCGGCAGTAAGCTGCTTGACGTCGACGGATGGCTCCTGGTTGGCTGCTACTTGATTTTCAGTCGTTTCATACCAGCTTGTAACTGACCCAAGTGCGGTGGCCGCCTTGCTATCCAGGGCTTTGAGACGGTTGCTAGCTGCGGTCCCGATAAAATCACCAACGGGCTCGCCAAGCTTTTTGGCAAATTGGCAATCGTTGATCTGAATTCCGTTCAAGTCGTTGATTATTTTTTCGAAACTTTTCATCGTCTCAGAGAGTTCTTTGCTCATCACTTTCATTGCTGTGTCGAAAGCGACGGCAGGAGCTGCCTGAATCATGTTCTGAAGCTTATCGACCAGGTAATCCGGGTCGAGCATCGACATCCCGCCAAGAAAAAGATCAACACCACCACACCCTGCCGATACCCTGGGGGGCGAAATAGTGAGAAGCGGGTCGTTGGACACGTTGAAGCGGGCTGAATAGGAGCCTGCAGAGTAGAAACCGCGTTGCTGGTTCTTGTAGCTTGATGCGCCACTGGACGTGGATGAAGCAAACCAGTCATCCGTCCAGTTTGCGGAGGCCACTGGCGCGGAAAGCGAAAGGATTAGGGTTGGGAGGATAAGCCTTTTCATCAGAACGATTCTCCCTTTGGCGCGCCCGGATCAAAGAATCCACCCTGGCGATATTCGGGTGTGAGGAATTGCTCAGGGGATGTCTCGCCTCTCAAATAGCGGATGGCGCGATATGCGTTTGAGGTGATTTTGGTGGCTGATTCCACCCCAACTGCAATTGGCATCCAGCGTTCGCTATTACGCTCGATGAGAATAACCATCGGGGTCACTTGGACATCGAATCGCGCTTGAGCGGATGGGTTTTTGTTTATATTGACTTCAGTAGTTTCAAGCCCGGTGCGATCTGACACTAACTTGAGAATGTTTCTTTGAGGCGAGCAGTACGGGCACTCTTCAGTCGAGAAAAGTGCTAGGGCATATTTGCCCCTGAAGTTTTCTAGGTATTGAGCCTGGTTATTGGCGCGCTGCTGAAGTTCCGCTTTTCGGCCTGGGGAAGTAATCGGGTACTGTGATGCACCGCTGAGAGTTGGATTTTGCAGCATGACCATGTTGGACACGGCCGTAAATCCGGCAGCCTTGCGGCGCACGACATCCTGAATTCGATAATAGGCAAGTACACTCTCCGGAGTTCTAAGCCAAACAGCTTCCTTCAGGTAGTTTTCGAGCATGGCTTTTAAGTCATCCGGGTGCATATCCATCATCTCCGCTGCCGGTGGCGGTGGAGGAAGTGGTTGCCTCTCCTTCTTATCGGGATCTTCTTCGCTAGAAGGCTTAACCGGTTCTTCATACCAGTGATACCCCTTGATCTGAGTATCCTGGTTCGGCTGCTGGATGGCGTTTGCCTGTGAGGCAGCAAGAGCGAGCAAGAGCAGTGTCAGTACAAATTTCATGGGTTGGCTCCTTAAAAGATCGCTTTGAGGCGCTTGGTTTTGGAGACGTCCACAAAACCCCAATACCGTGAGTCGAAAGAATCGGGATGCGATCCATAGGCCCAAGCTTTGCCGGCAGGTACTACTCCCGAATAGGAAAATAGGGGTAAAGGATCGCCTTTGAGCGTTTCAGTCTTGGCGCGCCCCAGAGACTCTCCATCGCAAAAAAACTCAAGATCCTTTTGGGTTATTGTTTGACCCTCCCAGCACATGAGCCTTTTGCTGATTAACACAGGTTCATGGCCCGCCAATTCATGAGAAAGCTCGAATGTCGCATAGTCGCCTGGCCCGGCAATGGCGTCGGTTTCCCAAAAAATTCTGTGATCGACAGACTCAGAGACCGTGATATTGAGGTGGTCTGAAACGAAGGAAATTGCAAAGGCAAGAGGTGCCCCTACAAGCAAAGTGAGAAGGACATTTTTCACTTTATTATTGAGCATTTGGGTTCTCCAGCTTGGCAAGAATGGATTCGGCCGGTGCGCCGCCGGTCATAGTGGTTAAGCGTTTCAGGAGACTTTGTAGGCTTGAATCCCCGTAAACCACGGGCAGTTGCATTCCGGGGGTCGCAGCGCCTTTCTCGCAATAACTTTGAAAATCAAAGTTCTGCTCAACGACCAGGGCGGGGACTTTGGTGATGTTGTGATTCCTGAATTGGATGGGATCGATGACGACATCAAGCCCTCGCATTGCGCACTTTGGCCCCTCACACGTCGGGTTCTTGCGAAGAACCTTGGCCATGAATTCCATGGTGGGCTGTGTTTTCTTGAGACCACCGATCATGCCGCGCATCACCATCACACCACCGACCTTTTCAAGATCCCTGGCGTAATTCCGCAAGGTGATTTCCGGAATGGAGCTTGAGACGAATAGCAGGGCGCGGGAGCCAGTTGCTTTAGGGTCTGGGTTTTCAGGATCGCCAGCATCGAGGCCAGCATCGGCCCGAAGCAGACTGAGAAATTCATTCTTTCGGGCTTGCCACTGGTCGCTGTTCACCTCCTGCATGACTTCGGAGACGCGGGCCTTCATCGCCGGTGAATCCATCACCCGTTCTTTGGCCTGTTTCGCGATCGCCAGATATTCCTCCGGCACGTTGATCTGATCGGGAAGTGTGGGAATGGCATCCGATTCCGCAGAGGCTAATGGGCTCATTAGACAGAGGGTTAGGGCAAACCCCAGGTTACTTTTAATAAGAAACACAGCAGTTGAGCCTCCTAAACACCATCCATGAAAAATTGTCACCGCCTGCGGGGGGGTGCTTGTAATGGCTCCACAACAAACCGGTTTGACCGATCGGCCGGCAGCTATCGTCCCGAACAGGCTTCATCAGTTGCAGCTTGTATTTGTCCTTGGACCAAATGGGAACTGGCGCGGTATAGCAGCCATCTGAGGAGGATTCTTTTAGTAGTCCCATCCGAGCCATGAAGTAGATTCCGCGGGCTGCGATCCCGGCATTCGCCGTCACGTAATCCGTGCCGGTTATTGACCCGGCCAGGGGATAGGCTCCTGACCACGATCCCATGCACCAGAAGAGGGAATTAACGGGCCTTCCAACCAAGGCGCCAGAGGAATCCGCAGCGCACGCCAGTTGAGCGACCGGGTTGGCGAACAGCAACGACTCGGGGTGAATCATCAGCGAGAGAATTTCGTTGTTCCAGGTAGGGATGAGTTCAGTCATCATCGCTACGTCGAATTCTCGCTCTGCTATGCAGGGGATGTCATAGAACAGCCCCAAGATGCTAAATGCGGGAAAGAAGTAGTAATGCATCTGCTGGAAGGTTTTGGACTGACCATCTTCCTGCATGTGCGATCCGCCCAGTTTCCCGCCGGTGTTCATCAACTTGAATCCGAGAGGCATCATGCAGTAGGGATCTGAAACGGTATCAATCAGCCGTGCGGGCTCCCACATAGAAATACCAATGCCGTATCGATTGATCGCTCCTGAATTACAGCTGCAGAGCACGGAAGGGGAGTCAGCACCAGGATCGGGCATTCCTGAATCGCCTTTACCGATGCTCAGCCCGCCAATGCGAATCGGGAAGATGCACTGCCAGGAGACGTCCGTAACAGGATTCAAGACGCCAGAGGGGCATTTGGACGCGAGGGCTGATTGAGGGGCCGTGTAAGCCCCTATAAGTGTTAAAAGAAGCAAGATTGCTCGAATACTCATCATGGCTAGAAACGTCCGGGAATTTCCCTAAGTTTAGCCTAACAATATATGTGAGTATATAGCACTATATGAATTTTAGAGATTGATCGAGTGTTCTTCGATTCGGAGGGTGCTGCCCTCTTGTGTCACGATCGATGGAACAAACTGCAGTGAGAGACGGTCGCGAACAGGAGGGGTAAGAATGAAAACAGGGCGCTGCAAAGCCATGGCGATATCCCGGTAATCACCTGAGGTGATCATGACCATATCCGTGGATTTTAGGTGAACCTGTGCCCAGGCAAGGTCATCTTTTGAGATAAACATAAGCCGCTGGGGAAGACGAACATGCTCCAGGGGATTAAATTGGAATCCCTTTGGATAGATGATTTGCCCATTTTGGTCCTTAACATCGAATTCGGCCGTGTAATAAGGAATGTGGTACCGAATGCGGTCTTCCCGCGCGCGAGGCAGAGACACGGCTTGCGCGGCAGCATTGCGCGCAACACCGTCACTCATCACTGTTTCCCAATCAACTTGAGCCACCTTGCTCTGGATCTCAGTCAGTGCATCCGGTTCAACAATCTCATAGGTGCGCCCAAGAACTTGGGATTCGGCGGCAATCAGGGATCCGGCAAGACAGCTACTGATTACTGTTATAAAAATCCGTAACACCATTAGAAATCTTCCCTTCAATTTGAGTCATGGTGTCTGGTACCAGGTCACCGTAATATTCGCTGAAATCGATCTTAGAAAAGTCGATTGATTGGAACTCCTCGGGTGTCAGCCCGCGACAGTTCGGAGCTTCCGGGGTACCGAAGCCGGCCACAGAGTTGAGCTGCGCTCGGCCTTGTTGATGGATGATGCGACCCATTTTCGAATTGAAACAGCAATACGATTTTGCTTTTTGGACGCACCCAACAAATTCCCATTCTTCCCGGCAGTATTCTCCAATCTCGTAGCAAAACCCTGAGCCATTAAGAACACCCGTTTCCGTAGATGTTTGATCGCAGGACTGTGTGAAGTAGTCGATTACAGCGCCGACCATGGCCGTTGGATCTACGACTACGCCATAGTTTGACATGACATCCCCAGCCACCGTGGCCGCCGCATTCGCCGCCACCATCGTAGGTGCGCCGGCGGCCAACGCAGCTTCATACTCCGATTTGCCCTGCGTAATCGAGTCGTAGACTGAAGTAATCATCTGGGTCGGGGAACCAGAGTCGCCGGTGTCATCCGCAAGCACTTTGCCTGTGTTTTTGCAGCAATTCTGGAACGCGGTAGATACTCCTGCTTTATCACACCTCATTGCTCTACCTGCAAAAATCATCATCTGTCCCAGGCAGGTTCCATCGGCTGCGGTCGTGCCATCGTCCTGATACATTCCAGTATCGATGTCGTCGACCACCGGCACTTGGGTTGCCAGATCAACACAGGCATTGGGGCTGCACTGTTGTTGTCCGGCGGCGTTTTCCATGCAGGAATAGCTGTTACCTAAAGGGCAGGCGTGTTGGGTTTCTAGGGCGCAGGTTTCAGATGTGGTAGAGAAAGAAACTTGTCCGCCTGCTTGTGAGGGGAGGCCCCCAGTGTAATTGTCAGTGATCTGGATTGTGCCGACTAAACCGTTTGCACAGCTTGGGGTGGTCACTAGGTTCACAAGCGTTGTGCCCAGGAAGTTGGTACCGGATAGGCTCGGGGCGTCCCAAGTTGTGGAACCAGTAGCACTGATCGGATTGTTGTTTGTGCAAATGCTGTCGAAATCGAGCGTTGGGATCTGTGCGACCAAGCCAGTGGGGCCTGATGTTACGGCACCAGTCTTGAGATCGAATCCGACCGTGAAGGACCCGAATTGCCGAGCGACTTTTACATCAAAATTCAAAGCAACCGGGTTCGTGCAGACCATTTGTTGACTTGAGCTACAGTCAACGGCGGAAATTGGACATAGCGCTCCCCCGCTTGGCGATTCAAAACATGAAGCCGTCTCACCTGGTTGGCCAAGATCACCATTCATATTGAGATCTTGGCCACAGGACCAGTTGGCCGCATAAACTGAGCCGAGAGGGAGAAAGAGGCTTAAAAGTCCAATTAAAGCGGGTTGGCTGTGCCTGAACTGCATATCGTATCCCTTGATGCTTGGCGAACGGCCTGCAATGTTGCTGCGGCTTCTGCGAATTCATTAAGACATCCACACGACTGAACGACTGTCTCTCCGGGTCCAGCCGGACAAACGCCAGCGGAACACTCGTGGAAGAAGTAATCGAAGGTATTGGGGTCTGTGCGGTTCTCCTGCACGACGCCGTTCTGAACCGCGTCAGTTGCTAAGCGCGGCTTTCTGGTCTTGCATGCCTGTGTGCAGGCAGGCACTGAAACCTCTTCCAGAACAGAAAGGCTTTCTGTCGGCGTCAGAACACTACCGTTAGACTGCTTCAAATAGTCTTGATAGCCAGTGTTCGTGGTGCTGGCTTGAACGTTGTCAGCCCGTTCGAGCGCGTCATCGAAATCGTATGTACCGGTGACCTGACAGCGATATTTGCGCGTTTTTTGCCACCACGGGCGTGAAGGTGTAAACGAGCAGGTTGAACCATTGATCACTTGGGTGGACGGCAACGGAGTAAGACCGGTATTGACGAAATTCTGATATGTCCAAACCCCGTCCACTTGTTCTTCCATGAGTGTGCATTCAGGGTCACTTTGGTATGCACTACAGCTGTTTGAAATGGTGTCAGGTTTGAGTTTACAGTCGGTATCGACCTTTATTTTTGCGAGCGCGTAGCCTTCGCCATTCCCCGTAACTTCCACTCTAATTTTGAAGTCGACGGGTCCACCCGTCAGATAACTCTTAAAGTCGACATTTGGCGAGCGGACCCAGTTGGTTGAGAGCTCGCAAGCGCCCGGTGGTCGTCCGGTACCTGTCCAGTTTCCGTAGGGGCCATTCCAAAGCAGGTCGGCATCGGCGTAGATCTGCATCCAGTCATCGAATTTTGCGTAGTTGATTTTTGCTTCCAAAATCCGGCTTGGGTCCAAGACATTGAATTGAACCTGGTGCTCATACATTTTGCAGCTACCGGCCCAATAGTTGTCGCCAACTTGCCCTAATGAAAGCTGAAGGCAATCTGGGCCGCATGGAAAAATGTTTCCAGAACCGCCGGCATATTCAATGATGTCGTTCAGTGTGACTTCTTCCACTGGCACGTTCCGGGTTATTTGGCAGCTTTTGATTTGGACAGGGTCCGCTGTAGCGGCCGGAGATGTCGTAATCATATTAAATTCCGGATCAGCGGCAGAGGCGGAGAAAGCATCGCTGGCGAGGTTACCCGGCGCGCTGTTGTAGGCTTTCAGCATTGGCGAGCCCGCAGCGCAGTCACCGGCCTTCTGTGCGTAAAACTTAATCATCGGTCCGGTCACACCCACTTCGGAAACCGTGAGATAGTCCATTTGCGATGTCAGCGCACCGGTTGCGCCTCCCCCCAAATCATTAAGGACTTTGTCCAAGTTGCTCATAACTAGGCCAGTCCCGCATGAGTTATTCACGCAATAGCACCCGCCCAGCTTGTTTAGGGGAATCGGGGTCATGCCGATTTCGCCTGAGCCATTCACCACCCAAGACAGTCCCGAGCAGTTGTCCCAGGTCCCTGCGTTACACGAAACAGCTCCGTTTGCACATACACCGGACACCGGAACCCCTGGTGTAAATACCCGATCAATCGTGCCGTCCAGGTCGCTATCTTGAGAGACCGTCAAGGTGCCAATGTCACCGCTGGCCGAGGGTGCAACGAATATTTCCAAAAACTTCTGCGAGCCGCTGCAGCCCAAATTGGCATCGAAGCTCTGGCCATCGAACGTCTTCATGGCGTCGGCAGACATCAGAGGTGTAGTGAAGTTCTGTTGGATGGCTTCGGCGCTTCCGTAGCTGCTTCTAGCATTGCCCACAGTGGTCTCGGCCTCAGTGACGGATGCCGGATCTGCCGATACAAATCCCGGTAAAAGTCCTATGAGGACGAGCAGAATCCAGCGATCCATTAAAGTGGCACTCCGGATAGTTTGGACACCGCCTGAGCTGGCGTCATACCCTGAGCAATCAGTGCGTTATATTTGGCAACCTCCTTGCCGTCGGACGTTGCGATCCAGTGATTCCAGGGATCCACAGACAGCCTGCCGATACCCCGGCCAAACGGCGTATCAAAGAAGATCTCAGAGTATTTGGGTTTGTTGGCTTTTACGGAGGTCAGGAGATCGACAGCCAGGCCCTCGTAGTCGAGAACCCCTTCATCTACAGCCTTCGCGTAGTCCTCGCATTCAAGGTAAAACTTGAATGCAGCGTTATTCTTGATGACCTGTCCGACAGGGCCGAATTTCCGGAGATCCAGCGGGCTCTGCGTAACAATGCCAAAGGCCCCGGAGTACTTGCGGGCGCGGCGATAGCCCTCTTCAATCAGGTTGCCGAGTCGGTTGTTCTCCTCCCCCCGGGAATCTGAAAAGTATCGCCAGGCCTCTTCGAACAGCACGAAGCGTTGTTCGGAGCGATCGGAAAGGTAAAGATCCTGGGTGACCGAGTTCATCACCTGCATAATCACCACGTTGAACAGCTCGGCTTGACCTGAAAGCTTTTCAAGTTCCAGGACTACGAAACCATCGTTCGAAATATCGAATCCGCCGGCGCCATTGAAAAAACGCCCGTACACGCCTTTCGTCGTGAAATCGTGCAGGTTGAAGGCGAGTTCGTGAGCCTTGGAGACCGCACTAGGCAGCGGTTCGCCCTGGTCTGAGGCGAGTTTTGGATAGGACTTCAGGTAGTGTTGAACAGCATCGATTCCGTTGACGATGTCGCCGCGGTCTGCAGTCCAACGAACGGCTTCCTTGATCAACGTCCATTCCGTTTCGTGCAGCGGTTGGCGAGAAGCGGAATATGCCATTTCAGCGAGGATGTTGGCGGTGGTCATGAGGTCCGCGTTTCGGTCATCCTCATCCTTGGAGTTGGTGTTGAACGGATTGATCGTGATCCGCTCTTTGCCGAAATCCATAAACCGGCCGCCGACCATATCGCATTGCTTCTGAAGGCTGTAACCAATGTCGGTTACTCGAACCAATGAGCCTGCAGCGTAATAGTTTTTGCAGAGATCGTTGAGCGTGTAGGACTTGCCCGCACCCGAACCGGCGGCAATGAGGAAGTTATGGTTGGGTGCTCGCTTGTCGAACACGTCCATGCCGACCAGCTGCCCTTTGCGCCCGACGTAGAGTAGGGCGGGGTCGCTGGATCCTCGAAAATCGCCTTGAATGGGCATGAAACGAGCCACGGCGCTCAGTGGCGCGTAGAAATGTCGGTCGAGCAAGCCGATGTTTTTATCAATGTCATAGAGACCGAACGGCAAAGAGGCAATCAGCATCGGTTTCTCAAGCACCGATTCTTCCTGCATCACGAAATCTTTGGATTCCCAGAGTCGACGGGCGCGCGACACCGAATCAATGCATTCAGCTTCGGTATCTCCGAGGATGACCAAGGATGGAATGATTGTCATAAACCGTTCCGATTCGAGCTTGTCCAGAGCCCAGCTAAACTCCTCAGTTCTTTTCTGAATGGCCTTTGCAAAAGAGCCTGTGCCTTTTTGCGCCATGGTGGCGCTGGCCTTTTGGTGCAGAGAGGTTTTTATGTCTTCGAAAACAATGTTCAGGCTGAAAATAAAAGGCGTGGTTATCTGATCGGGATCATCCGGTGCGCCCATTACGCCACCGGTCAGGGTGTTGGTGGTGAAGGTATCGATGGATTTTGCGTTAACCTTTGGCGTAATCACTCGACCAAAGCGCTTGCCCAAGCGAAACGGTTTTTCGCCACCTGAGAACTCAATTTTGGTTTCAGCATTGATGATCTGCTTTCGCAGCGGAAGCCGGGAATCAACATTGCCGTTCGGATCGGCGTCGGCATCGTTGAAAAACTGCCGTGCCCAGGCAACTAGATGATTTGCCCCCATCCGCGCGGGCGCAAGATGGGCGGCTTGCAAGGTTTCTTCAGCGATCGACAGCACTTCACTTGATAGAGGTTTCACAGTCTTGATGCAGACAAACGCTCGCCAATTTCGAACGGGAATGCCGTGATAGCACCTCATTCCCTTAGTGCCGGCTTTTAGGAAGCTGGTGTATTGCTCGATGGATTTCTGGAGCAGAGGTGTTCGGCGCTGTTTGTTGCGCGAATAGGCCTGAAGGATGCCGTTCACATTGTGATCAGGCGCCAGCATGATTTGGATCTGGGTTCTTTTCGGGTAGGTGACCGATAAAAACGTTTCTAATTGTTTAAGGTCACGCCCGCCCAAAAAGGTGAGAGGGCAGATCTCGAAAAGGTAGCCGTAGCGGTTATCCAGGGTCTGGAAGGCGCCCAGCTCTTCATCAAAACTGACCCATGGTAAAAAGTCAGAAAATTTGTTTCGGCGAAGCTCTTGCTCAAGGTCTCTGTGCGTGATGCCGCCATTGTCGCCAACGATCAACGACCAGATTCTTGAGAGGGGGCCTACTTTCTCTTCAGCGGTCATTGGTTGCTCCCTTGCACCTGGTCAATCAGAGAGTCAGTAAGCTCCGGCTTCTTATAAAGGTATTGGCCCATAACGAAACGCGGTTCCTCGACAATGCTGTAGACGAATCGGGGCATGTATAGCCGGTTGCGTTTCAGTTCACTGGAGTAGGGAAGAATCATGGTGCGGACTGAGCGCGGAGGTTTGATCATAGGCGTCCGAGGCGCCTGAATCATGGTTCCAAGCTGATCATAAACCTGGTCGCGGTAGCCGCTGTATGCTGACTGAGGGGGCGCAAAAGAAGGATCTTCTGTGTGAGAGGGCGTCGGCGCGTCATAGGATGTCGACACAGCGATTGGTTGCTCCTTTACACGCTGGGATCCAGCCAACTTGTTTTTTCGCTCCGCTCTGGCTTGCCGCGCTTGCTCGGACGCCCTGGTCATGTGCGGATACTTTTCTACCCCTGTCACCGCCTCCTCATAAGCATCTTCGACAGAGATACATTTTCCAAAGTTGTCCTGTAGGTTGCAGGAGAACTCGTTTTCATAAGGCACCAGAGAACAGCCGCCCAAGAGGCTAACCGCTAACAGCAGAGTAAATTTTTTCATTAGCCTTTCTCCATAATGCTGAGATCCGTTCCTTTCTGGATGACCACGGTCAGCCTTTTGGCTGCGCCGACCTCAATGATCGGAACGGTTTGTTTTGCGAGATCCAAAAACAGTTTTTGGACGGCTTCAGAGCCAGACTTGAGAGCTTGACCGCCGGCGGATTGAACGATTGAGTCTGTGTCGACGATTTGTGTTGTTCCAAGCGCCGAAGTCGAGGTTGTAGCAGCCGCACCCGCAATGCCGTTTCCTGCTCCCTCGAAGAGGCCTGCGACGATCATCCGCATTACATGAGCGCCCATCTTTGAAACAACTGGACCGGTAAGCCCGCGCACGCCGTCACTGTCAGCGACGAACCCCTGAACTGGCTGATCAATGACCGCTGTTCCATCCAGGCTCATGCAGGAAAGACTGACCAGCTGAAGGTTTACACGCTCCTGAGCGAGATTTGCCGTCGCATTGGCGATGACAAAGCAGCCTTTCAGGTTGGCTTTGACACTGTTTGGAAGCACCGCCGGCGCCTGAACCCGAAGCATTACAGGCTCAGGGTTTGCGTCACCTAGTTCCGAAGTAAGGGCACGAATACCAGTCAGCAGAATTGCAGGCATGTGGCTGGGTGGCATGTAGATCGAATTCTTTTTTTTTGAAACTGTCTCCGGTTGAAAGTCGGCACCAGGGGCGCGGCCAATACCGCCGACAATTCTCGCTTCAACCGGAATATCGTTGAGGGAGGATTCGGACGCGCTATAACTGGGAACATAGGTTGGAGGCTCCGGATAAGATACTTCGCCTCCGCCTTCCGGGGCTTCGAAGTCGGAAAGGGGATTCACCATTTCCTCTTTTCCGGTTTCTTCACCCTGACCCTGCCGCTTCAAATCGTTCTGAGAGGTCTCAAGCGCCGCAAGCAGAGAGTCATATTGGCGTTGTCGACGCTCCATTTCGGCAAGTGTCTCGCCGACGTGCTTCAAATCCTTGTCTACTTTTGCACGGATGTCGTCTTCCAGGAGATCGGCACCTAGAGATAGGTCTGTCGTTTCAACCTCTTTGACTGGCTCTTTTTCGTCTTGACCGGAGGCATAGTAAACGAACAGCAAGAGAGCGAGGAAACCAGCGGCAATGCTATATTTCCGGTACTTGAGTCTGTCTTCGGCTCCGAGGCCATTCCACCAAGTCTTCATCAGAAGCCCTCCTTAGAGACCACAAACAAACGGCCTACTTGGCCAGGTTCCAAGCTCAGCGGATCCATGGTTACCGCAAAGATCGATTCGCCAATGGCCGAGCTCAGGAAATCCGTCTCGCTGAAGGTGGTCGTGGTGCTGGTTCTGACCAAAAACTCTTTTAAGGAAAGCCCCAACCCATCCACTCGAATAGTCCGGCGCAACGCGAGTTGTGGGTTTGGCTTGCCGGCGGTCATGCGGGACACCCATTCACTGTTCGTGTTTGTGCTGACCGAAAAGCTGTCCGGGATGTCGTCCTCAAGGGCCGCCATAGTCAGATAGACTGCGCGCTCTTCATCGGGAAGGGGAGAGAGCAGTTCCTGGTTGTCTTTGATGCGGTTTTTCGCGCCTGTAGAAAGGCGGATTGTTTGCCCGGGAATGTCCTTTGGAGACACCATTAAGGTGTAAATCTCGCCGGCGCAAACCAGATAGAACTCGGATCGCGCTGAAACATATTCCTGGTGCAGCCCATCATCCTGAATCAGAAATTTGATGAAGCTATTATTCCCGTTGTTCTCAACCACGATCCCTTTCTCTTGAGAGAAAAAAGCATCGTTAATTGCACCGTCGACACAGGTAACTCTGTTGATGTCTCGATTGGACATTTCCACTGGTGTGACAACATCAGGCTTCACAACCTGGGTGTGAGCAAGCGCCGGCAAGCTTACTAACATCACGGCCAGTGCCGCGTTGAAAAATTGTTTATTAAGCATCGTTCGATACCTCCTTGATGCCGGTAAGCCAAAATCTTCCTTGCTCGAATGAATAAGAGATCTGGTAGGTGACGTTTTCTGTGCTGGTCACCGAGTCACCAACAATCCGCTTTTTCACGCCAGCAACGTGAATGGTGTCGTCGCCTACTTTTTTAATGTCTCGATTACCGCGCCATTGAACGACGTAGGAGACTGTCGGGTAGCGCTCAATACCATCTGCCAGTCGGGTAAATAGATCGCGATAACGGGAGTATTCGTCGGGGTGAATGAGTGGCAACAACTCATTCAGCTGCCTTCTGGCAGTGGCGGCTGAAAGGTCGCCCGCCATATGAACGATGTAACGACTCATCGAGCGCAAGTAATCATCAGATGCCGTGGATCCTGATATAACGAAGTCGCCTTGCCCACCAATGGGGATCAGGTGAACGCGTTGTTCATCTAGCTTCGTTGAAATTGTGGCTGTCTGAAGACCAGCAAAAATCACCACAGCCACAAACCCAAATTTGAGCAGCCGGTTTTCGGCAAAGACATTGCTCGAATCCTGGACAAACAGATTGGAGAAGAGACTTTTCATGGGTCACTCGTGAAATTTGGTGGCAGTGGGAACGGGATAGCCTTTGAGTTCAAAGAACCCGTTGGCATAGGCCAGATGGCTGAACCAGCCTCGGGCGCGTTTTCGTTTCATAGGAATAAGGAGGGCCGGACCAATGAACAGCGTTATCCAGGCGAGGCCACCAAAGATGGCGGCGCCAAGATAAAAAATCACGATGATCGCCATTTCATGCGCGTCAAACCAAAGGACTTGAAGCGGCTGATGAAGGTAAATCGGTAGTCGTGATTCGTTCATGGTCGGCCTCCGGTCATTGCTCGCTTAGATGATCATGCCAAGCGAAGTTGTGATGCTGTCAGCCTTGATCATGGCGGTACCGCCCAGAACGCCACCGGCAGCAAGCATCCAGTTCTTGGTGATCTGGACTGCTGAAAGAACAATCGCAGCCAGGCCGCCGACGAACCCAACAGGGCCTTTCAGCATGTCGTTTACAGCCACGTCGTACAGGTCAAATGCGAAGGTACCGGCAGCTGGAGCTGTGATTGCGCTGGCAGTCATCGAACCCAGCACGAGCATGGGTACGGCAGCTACCGGGGCAGCGGAGCGGAATGAGCCAAAACGGGCTTTGGCAATGGCGCTCAGGCGAGACAGTTCTGCGTGAGCAGTTTGAGAAGCAGACACTTTCATTTTTAACTCTCCTTGGTTTTGTTGGCGAGGTAATTGGCGATTACCTCTTTCCTAAAGCCCGTCACAGGGCTCCCATCGAGGATCAGTGTCGGTGTTCCTTGAACTCGCCACTGACTCGATACGTTGGCGTGAACCTGAAGCTGCTCAGCACCGGTGTCACAGGTCGCTGTAGGCTTGATTCGACGCAAATAGATGTCATCAAAGGCAGCGGCTTTGTCTTCCGAACACAGGATGTGTTGGGCTTTGGCCGGTGCGGTTTGAGGATGAATCGCTGTCATGAAGAAAATCACGCGCTTAACTGGTACTGCCGAATCGCGTATGAATTCGTCGTAGCCAAGGCAATAGGGGCAATCCGGGTCTGTGAACTCGATAATGGGAACGCCGTTCTCGGGGCCAAGAACGAGCGCCTGGTCATAAGGGAGGTCTTCAAGCCGGAGGCGGTTTGCTCGCGCAATGGCTTCTGCAGTTAGCGACTGACCTTCAAGGTCATAAATCTCCCCGAACACCAGAGCATTGTTTTTCGCCGAGAAGTAAATCACCTGGGCTCCGCTCAACGTCACCTCGTAAAGGCCATCGATAGGGCCAGGCCTGACATCGTGGATCTTAGAATTGGTGAACTTTGCAGCCAGGGTGTTCTTAACCTCTTCGATGGTCGTTGCATGGGCTGTGATTGAGAGTGCAATCAGAAGGATTGCCGAGATCATTCGAGAGCATTTCATTTGGAAGACGTCCGTGATTGAGGTTTGGTCAGCTCCTGCAAGAGCCGAGGATCGATATGAACACCGCGCGCGATTTTTTCTAACTTGGGCTTGGGGAGGCGAGCGTGGTCCAGAATGACCCAAGTGCCTTCATCGAAAACCACTTCGCTTTTGGGCTTGCTGGCCAGAGCGGGGGTGGTAATCCCGCTCAGGAGTGCGGTCGCTATTAATATAGAGTTAGTCGTTTTCATATAATCTGTGCAACCTACAGGCGGTGACTTACACAGATGGAGTATAGAGCAGGTTTATACGCTTGTATATAATTTTATATGATTTTTTTCGACTTCTTTGCGAGGTACTTCACCAGGGAGGTGTAAATGACGCGGTTTTGCGGCTGACTGTCTTCTTCGGCTCGGGTTTTCACTTCCATGACGATAGGGTCCGGCAACCAAATGCTGATATAGACGCCGTCGCGGGGAGAGGCAAGGTATTCAGGGTCGTTTGATGCGAGAAACCAACTCACGGCATCGCGGTAGAGTTGCTTTAAAAAAATCCCTTCTTGAGCAGCATAGGATTTCAACGCAGATCGAGTGTCTTCACCCAACTTTAGTTGCTTGAGAGTCTCATGCGTGTCCAATGGTGTCGCTTCCTGGTGAGTTGATGGGCACCGTCCATGGCGTGCCGCGACGGATCATTAATGATTATATAGCATTATATGAAAATGTCTAAATAAATTGGCGTGCCAGCTCGGCCATAGGGGAGGGCTTGCGCTGTCACTGCAGTCCATCTTGCCCACTGCAAAGTCGGTTTCCACCTGTCTGGTTGGAGGCGCTTGGGTCGCAAAGCGAACATTCAGATTGACCATAAAGCGGCCCTTTTACAGGGCGCTGATGTCGGCATCATGATCAGAAGAATTTAGAGAGTCGGCCTAGCAATTTACTATTGGTGAAAAGTACTCTGAGAGAACATCTGAGTTTCGGAGCAGCAAATGGGGCATTTTGTGGAGCAACCCTCCTTAGCCGTAGGAAGTTCACAGCTAAAGTAAAAGGAGAAATGCATGGATGAACAAAAACCGGCGTTCCACGGCATTCAAGGCTTTAACCCTGCTGAATACTTCGCCAATGGCTTCAACCGTGGTTCTGCCGACATAATCCAAGGCGGTTCTCTTCGGGAGGTGGTGGGGAGAACCGTGACAGGTCTGCTTAACGCTGCAATTGACGAGGACGGCAGGTATCTCTTTACGGGCGCAACGATAATCCTCCCTCCAATAACCGCTACCGAGATCTCAAAGGAGTCAGCATTCGAGTCGCTGATCTTGGCAACACAAGAACTGCAAGGCAATGAGCTAACGAAACCAGAAGAGTCCAACCTTCGTCAGCTTGTCCGCATTGTTAATACCTCCTCGCTCAACATCAGTGACCTGTTACAGGTTGTGCGTAAAGAGGGGAACCGACGGTTAATCGCGATCGCAAGCGCTAGCCAATATCGAGACCCCAAACTCGATCTACCACCACCCTTCGGTGTTACGGCAGTTCGGTCAAACGAAGACCGGTGGACCCCTCACGTGACTTCGATGGGCCAGCAACTCGTTCCTGTTTTGCAGGAGCTGGACGGTTATGGCTTGGTGCACGTCATGGAAACCCCCGCTCAAAGCCCAGCGAATGTCGAGCTTTTGTGCTCCATAGAAAGCGTCTACGTAGTTGGCTTGCATACCCAAAATAGCCCCGAAGAAGCGCTCATTGCGCACGCGCAAAAATGGAAGTCCATGGTTCTTCAGGGCCGCATCTCTGAGGTAATCACTGAGCTAGAAGATTCCGTATTGCCAATTGAGGCCCAACTGCATGCCCTCATTCAGCTGCTCAGGGGGACGGGACACAACAAAGAAACCCTAGAACTCATTCGTCGTCTACGGCCTCATCTCGACGGACGTGAAACTTGGGCGCTCATTCAAGTGGCAAGCCTGGCTTACCAAGCAGGCGACGCAGAGCTAGCCAACGAGATTCTGCCAAAAGGAACTCATGGTGTTGGCGACCAAGAGTGGCTTGAAAAAGGTCTCGAACTTGCTCTCCAACTTGAAGATAACGACAGAATAGCCAGATTCGATGAGCGAGTAGCAGAGCTGTTCTCCTTTTCGCCGCGACTGCGTGAAAACCGCGATCGTCGTTTGCTTATGAATATCGGTAGGTTAGCCGAAAGCAACTCCGTCCTGTTCACAACTGCGGGTTTCACTAACCACCATAAGACCCTGCAGGCACGGTTAGCTTCTTACGAAACGAATTTTGAAGTGGTTATTCAAGAAGCAACGGAATGGGGTATTGATTGGAAGGAGCTTGCCACCGTTTGTTGCGCATTGCGTGCACAAAGCCTGGGCTATTCGAGAGAGGCCGCCGAAATCGCGAGCACCCTTACGGCGTCCGAGCTCTATGGCCGACAGGCTACCCAAACTCTTATATCGTCGATCAAATCGATGATGCTAAAGGAACTCATCCCGGAAGATAAGCATGACGATTACCGTTACTTTTTTCTAACTGCCTTTCAGTTCCTTGCCAATCATCCCGAGGACGGTGCGGTACGGTCACGGCTCACTGAACTTCTCTCAGTTGAGTCATGTGGCGACTTGGGCATTCCCATCCTTGCGCTCACGATGTTAGATCTTGTCCAAAAAGGCGTGACGTTGGCACGTCCAACCGACGCCAGCGCTGACGCTCACGATATGGCGTCTGATGAGAAAATCGAAACTTCCATTAAGAAGGTATTGCTCTGGTTCAACGAACAAGGTGGAGCCGAGCCTGGCGTAACGATTTCGCCTCGCGAACTATTACTCGCAAGCCCTGATGAAATCGTTCGCTCCGTCAGCCTGCTGGTTAATCGAATCATGGGCCAGAAGGGAGAGGACGTTGACTTAGTGTTCATGCAGCAGATGGTAGCTGTTGCATGTGCGATTTGTCCTCATGCCCAAGAAGAGCGTAACGAAGACATTCGACTAATGCGGTTGATGGGAAGCCAACTTACTGTAGAAAGAAAATTCCAGCAAGCGCGAAATCTCGCCGAGCAAATTCTCTTAATGGGCCAAACAAATGCATATCGGCGTCGCTTGGCTTGGCAGGCATTCGGGGATATTTATCACCGTTGCCACAACAATGTTGTTGCACTTGTCGGTCTTGCTTCTGCCTTAGCCGTCGACGTTCCGGTCGAGAAAGCCGACCTTTGGAGCGAAGTCTATGTTATTCATCGTATCCTGCGGGATTTAGGTCTTTTCAGACTGTCTCGGGCGACTCTGCCAACCCTGAAAGGAATTCTTACTGAGCATGGATTCAATTCGGATCGAGACCCCCGCTACATCCACGCGGACCTTTCGCTTCGGCTCATGGAAACTGATGACGACGCAAGCGAGCCACTGAAGGCCCTCCTTACCGACGTCGTGAAAGCCTGTAGACAAGAACTTGAAGACCGTAATCACCTACTCCCTCTTGCAGTGCTTTTGGGGCAGACGGTGCGGAAAGCGGAAGGTGCAGGCGTGAAGATTCCATCAGAGGTGCAAACAACGCTACACAGTGCGTTAAAGCAACTCGGAGCTAATATAGCTGACATGGTAAAAGCTATATCTGTAGACAAGCCGATCGCCAAAGATGTTTTGGCTTTGTTCCAAAAAGTAGAGCGCGCTGCATATGCCTCAGACGTTGCACAAGATTATGCTGTGCTGGGGTTAGCAGCCAGGCGTCTTTTGTGCTCTGAAGTAACGAGCAGCCCCACCCCACTAGACGATGCATTTGCAACCGAGATTCTCGCCGATCATACCGTCCATCTGTTCAGTGACGCACCCGCGATGACGGTGGAATGGCCGAGTCAGTATGCTGTTGAGCTAAACTACGAGGGCCTCGGTGTCGCCTTTCTCGCCTTAAACTCCTCAGATGAACTCAGTGTCGTCTGTATCACTGACGGGAAAGCCTATGCTATCGAACAGCCCAAGCACGAGCGCAACTTCCGAGATCGATTCCAAGAATGGCTGCAGAACTACCCGAGAGACTATGGCCGCGTCGATCGGGAGGAAGGCAACAATATTTTCTATCTGACAATGGAAAATCTTGATCTCCGACTGCCTGAGACCAAAAGGCTAATATTAGTGGCGGAACCGTTTCTACAGCAATTGACTGCTAACCTCGTAGTTGTTCTCCCTGTGGGCTCTTCGTTTGGTCACTTCGCTGGGACAGAGTGCGCAATCGGTAACATTCCGTCTTTGACTTGGTTATCGACAGCGCGCAGTGCTCAGCGAAGTCCTCGTACCAACTATAAAGCGTGGATCTCAGCTGACCCGGAATGCGGATTCGGAGATATGCAGAAACCAAGATTCGGTGCTCAGGAGGGGGGCGATCGAGAGCCTACCCTCAACATTGCACTAGACCGCCTAGGAAATTGTTTCGAGGAGTTCGGTTTTACAGTCAATAACGAACGCCAACTTCCTAAAACTATGCAAGACGCGAGCTTAGCCGTGGTTACTGCGCATGGAGGCCTCAACCGCGGCGGACATTACTTACACAGTATTCGTGATGATGAGGAGCTCATTGTTTCTCCCCCGGCACTCGCCGCCTCCTTAGCCGGAGTCGAACTTGTAATCTTATTCGTCTGCAGCGGCGGACGCATTGACAAGAACCCGTGGGACAATTCGACGAGCAGCCTCCCTAAACAATTACTGAATAACGGAACCCGGGCAGTCATTGCCTCGCCGTGGCCGTTAAATGTGATTGTTACATATAACTGGCTTGAACCCTTCTTGCGAGCTTGGGAGGCAGGCTCCACCGTTCTTGATGCGACGAAAAAGGCTAATGACGCGGTTGCATCTAAGTTAGGCGAAGTTCCGCAGTACTCTCTTGCAATGCGAGTCTATGGTGACGCACTTCTCACCAAGCTTTTGTAACAATGCCCTAGAATCGGTACATGCGTATTTAGAATCTGGATTTACCCGGTCCAGATTCTCTTCAATAGACCATCTCGTCGCGGCAAAAAGGTCCGCTTTTGTTTAATGTGCTGACAGAAATGCGGGATGCATTGAGATTTTGGCACATCTACACCACGATGGTCGTCACTATGGAGGGCCGGCCAAGAGCGGAGTTGGCCAAGAGCCAGTGGATCAGCGCGTAGGAAGAAGGCTTTCTGTCTCCGTTCTCAATGGGTGTGCGATGTACCCTGGTCGAGCGACACCCTTGAAACGACCGGCTTAAATGCTTCTAGCCGGTCGGCATTCAGTTTACTGGAGCAACCACTCGACAGATACTAAGAGCAGGATCCTCACAGGTATTCCCGAGTCGACAGTACACTCGCATAGGCAAACCCAAGCGCCGCCATAGCCGTGGCATGAACGTGTGCCGCCGGCACCTTCACACCGTTGAACTCCAGGTCCATCGTGGCGCAGGCATCTTCCAGCACGGTGACCTTGTAACCAAAGTCCGAGGCCGCACGGCTGGTAGCCTCAATGCACATGTGGCTCATGGCACCGATCACCACCACTTCCTCAATGTCGTTGGCATCCAGCAGCTCTTTCAGGTTGGTTTTTAAGAAGGAGTTGGGATAATTCTTCAGAATAACCGGCTCATCACCTTCCGGTGCCACGGATTCGTGGATGTTGATGCCGTCTGAACCCGGAGTGAATACAGGCGCATTCGGGTCCGGAAATTCATGGTGAACATGCACCAGCAGGTCTTTGTTCTGACGCGCTGCATCTATCACCTGTGCCGCCTTGGCGGCTGCCTGTTCAATGTTCACCAGCGGCAGTTTGCCGGAGGCAAAGTACTCATTCTGGATATCGACAACAATAACGGCTCGCTTGCTCATTAGACTGTTCCTCATTTGGTCATATGTTTCAGATGTGCTTTGGTCAGAAAGAAAGAATCTCACCATCCGCCGGGATCAAAACCTGATGGGCAATTCCCTCGTTCTCTACGAACTCTGCCAGCTCCTCGCGGCTCAGCGTCATATGGTTCACCGCGTCCATGTGTACGGCGACGATGGCCGCGTCCGGCAAAGCGCGGTGCATCCGCCGGGTATCTTCTTTGCCCATGATGATCGGGTCGCCCTCAAAGCCTATTAGTTCCGCCGCCCCGGTATTCAGCACAACCACATTCGGCTGGAAGCGCTCCAGTGTTTGCACCACTTCATCGCGCCATACGGTGTCGCCTACCACATAAGTGGTTTTCTGCCCTTCGGCCTCGAAAACCACGCCCATGATTTCACCCAGCGCCTCGGCCAGCTCGGGAATGGCATAGAGGGTATCGGAGCCATGCTGCCCCCCGGTTTTGTGGAGGGCCACGCCGCCAAATTCCGTCTCATCATCCAGAATGCGCACATCCGTGAAGCCTTGTGAACGAACCATCCCGGCATCCGCCGCGTTCTGCACAAACAGGGGAATGTTCTTTGGCAACAGCTTCCGGGCGGCATCGTCCCAGTGGTCCAGGTGGGTATGGGTCAAGATCACCGCATCGGTACCCTCGATCACAACCTCAGCGGCCATGGGCAAGCCCACCAAAGGGTTACGCAGCTCACTGCGGTATGTGTCTGGAAAGCCCGGGTAAGCCCCCTGGTCGGCCAGCATGGGGTCGATCAGAAAGGTGGTCTCTCCGTATGTAACCTTGATGGTGGCATTACGGATTTGCTGTATCTGATGGCTGGATTCCCGGGAATCCGATTCAGCGAAAGCAGCGCCAGTAAAAACAATCGAAGCCAGCATCAGGGCGCCAGCGAAGGTATTGGTCAACATGGTGTTTGTCCTCCAACAGAATGTTTGTTGATGGAATAAAGTCTACGGAGATCTGATCACCCCCAATATTGACCTGAGAGACAATGATCGAAAGAATCGGGCCAAGCAGTTATTATCAGGTTAAATAAACCGCAGGAGTGACACCGTGGCGCTACCGAAAGTCGGGCTTGTTCTTCACCCGCAATTCAGCCCTTTCCATTTCTCCGTACCCTACATGGTGTTCAGCATTGCCCTGCCCGAAGGCCCCTTGTTCGAGTTGCTGATAATCACCCCGGACGGGAAGCCCCTGGCATCCGAGCGGGCCATGACCGTGCAGCCGGACGGAGGCCTGGATCTATTGGATGCGGTTGATATTGCTGTAGTACCCGGTTGGCACGATCTAACTGAAGCGCCACCCCCCGAACTGTCGGAAGCCCTCACCCGTTGCCATAAGCGCGGTGCCCATGTGGTGGGCCTTTGTTACGGCACCTATGCACTGGCCTATGCGGGTTTGCTGGATAACAAACGGGCCTCAACCCACTGGTTAGCAGAGCAGGACTTTCTCAAGCGGTTTCCGCGGGTGAACCTGGATACCAACGCCCTCTATGTGGAGGATGAGCGGCTGGTCACCTCCGCTGGTACAGCTGCAGGGCTGGATTGCTGCCTGTTTCTGGTGCGGGAGTATTACGGTGCGAAGACCGCCAATACCCTTGCCCGCCTTATGGTGGTTCCGCCGCACCGGGAAGGCGGCCAGGCCCAGTTCATCGAACAGCCGGTCGCGATTTCCACCCAGGATGCCCACATCAACCGGCTACTGGATTACTTGCGGGAACATCTGGCCGACACCCACAGCATCGATGAGTTGGCTGCCCGCACCGCTATGAGCCGGCGCACTTTCACACGCCATTTTCAGAAGGCAACCGGCATGACGGTGATGGAGTGGCTGGTCGGTGAGCGGCTGCGGCAAGGACGTGAGCTGCTGGAAAGCACATCACTTTCGGTGGAAGCTATCGCGGAAAGAATCGGCTTCCATACCGCAACGTCCTTCCGGCAACACTTCAAGCAGCGTCACCATGTAAGTCCTCGGGTTTGGCGCAAAACGTTTGGTGAGAATGCCTGACATTCCGAGTGTTCGGGAATGCCGCTGCGGTGATGACGTTGACCCAGTCTGCCAAACTCAAGAGGCATGATCCCTGATCCGTTAAGCATCTCGCGGTTGCCGGCGCTTGAAATCAAGTTCTGCTACTACTAGCGCGATCAAGATTAACCCCCCACCAGCCATGGTCCGAAGACTGAGAGGCTCCCCGAGCATGATCATGCCGGCGATGGCTGCGAAAATAGGCTCGCAAAGATAGGTTAATGCTACTTTCTCTTCTTCAAGATACCTTTGAGCGGAGCTTTGTATACCATACATGTAAGCGGTACCAAGCAGGCCCGCAAACAAAATCCCCTCCCAAAAGTGCGTATCTGAAGGCATCCATACTGCTTGCTTATCGAACAGTGCCGCGAGACCACTGCCGAGACTGCATACCGTCATCGCAATTGTCACTGTCAGCATTGCGTCACATCGATGTGAGAAATACCCTACAGTCATTACATAGCAAGCAAAGAACACTGCACAGGCCATCGTCCATAGATCGCCAACATTCAGGTGTAAACCGTATTGCGCGACTATCAAATAAAGCCCGAAAAGTGCAATTGAGCAGGAAATCCATATGCGGTTTTGCACTGACTTTCGGAATAGGCCCCACTTGAATAGCGGAATCAGAAGAACATCCAGGCCGGTGATAAATGCGGTGTTGGTGACACTGGTGTGTTGTAGCCCAATAGTCTGAAACACGTTCCCTAAGAGCAACGGAAGTCCAATCAACGCGCCGGCGACAATGGTTTTCCGGTTCAGGCGGTTGAGTCTTTTCGCGAACAGTACTGAGAGGACTATTGCTGCCAGGGCAAATTTATAGGCTAGGAAGACATAAGGTGAGCCGTCTGCCACACCGACTTTGACGAAAGAGAACGACACTCCCCAGAAGGCCGTTCCAAGTATGAGTAACAGGAGGAATACGTGAGACTTTTGCATGTTTCTAACCATTTGTTGGGATTACAAAATGGTTAGAGTATGCGGAGTCCGCAAAAAGGCCCGGTGTCGCTCCCAATTTCTTCTCTAACGTTAGAGCGGACCAGTGCAGAGTGAAGTGGACCCCGAAATTTGGACAGGTGCCTAAGCTCTGATTCATCATCTCCACAAGGAGGAGAATCATGAGCAAGAAACGCAAGCAATACAGCCCATCGTTCAAGTCCAAAGTTGCCCTAGCCGCCCTCAAGGGTGACCAGACCACATCTGAAATTGCCGCCCGGTTCCAGATTCATCCGACCATGGTTAGCACCTGGAAACGCGAGTTGTTGGAGAATGCTCCGGACCTCTTCGAAGGCAAAAAAAGGTCCGGCAAACAGTCCAACGAGCCCAGTTCTGACGAACTCTACCGCGAGATCGGCCGACTGACGGTGGAACGCGATTTTTTGTCGCGCAAGCTCGATCAGTAAGCCGTCAACGCCGGTTGGCGATGATCGAGCATGGTCATCCCCAAGTCAGCATTGTGCGCCAGTGCGAGTTGCTCAAACTGAGCCGCTCGTCGGTGTACTACGTCCCTCGTGAACAGTGTCAGGAGGATCTGGATCTGATGTACCTGATTGACCAGCAGCATCTGGAAACGCCGTACTATGGCTCTCGTAAGATGCGAGCCCATCTGGAGCGCAAAGGCCACCTGATAAACCGCAAGCGGGTTCAGCGCCTAATGCGCACCATGGGCATTCAGGCGGTGTATCCACGCCCCAGAACCAGCATTCCGGGCGACGGGCACAAAGTTTATCCGTACCTGCTCAAAGGGCTGAAAATCGACCGCCCCAACCAGGTGTGGGCAACGGATATTTCGTACGTGCCGCTGGCCCGAGGCTTCATGTATTTGGTCGCCATTATCGACTGGTACAGCCGTAAGGTGCTGTCCTGGCGGGTCTCCAATACCATGGACACAGACTTCTGCATCGATGCCCTGGAGGAAGCCCTACAGCGCCATGGAACGCCGGAAATCTTCAATACTGATCAAGGTGCCCAGTTCACCAGTGAGGCCTTCACAGGCGCTCTCAAGGAGCATGGCATTCGGATCAGCATGGACGGCAAGGGCTGCTATCATGACAACATCTTCGTGGAACGGCTCTGGCGCAGCGTCAAGCACGAGTGCGTCTACCTCACAGCCTTCGAGGATGGACGCCACTTGAAGCAGGCGCTCCACCGGTACTTCCGGCATTACAATCAGACCCGGTACCACCAAACCCTTGATTACCAAACACCGGATGAGGTGTACTACCAACAACCCATGACCCTGGCAGCTTGAGCCGGGAATACAGCCGGATCAGAGCTTAACTGCACCTTCAGGCTGTCCAACTGATGGGGTCCACCTCAGATGCCTTAAACTTGCACAAGTATACACGTCCCCATGCAGGGTGTGATAGCCAGACGCTTACGCTGCATCAACTCAACGCAACCTTCAGCCCGATGCCTGTCAGCAGACAGCCAAAGAGGTTGTTCTGGACTCTGTGGTATCGGGCGTTTCCGCTGGTAGCTGCCGAGAGTGCCCGCCCCAGAACTGCGTAGGTAAAATCAAAGACCAGCCCGGTCAGCACCAGAATCAGTGCCAGTATGGCGAACTGTCCGGCAATGCCTGAGAGTTCCGGGTGGATGAACTGCGGAAGCAGTACAGAGCAGAAGATCAGGGATTTGGGGTTGAGCAGGTTGGTTGCCAGCCCTCTTTGGAAATCAGCCAGATATCCCACGGATGGCAGAGTACCTGCCGCTGACTGGGGTTGATCAGGGAGAGAATGACCTGTCCGGAAGAATTGCCAACCCAGGTAGAGCAGATAGGCCGCGCCCAGTAATCGTACCGTGTGGTAGGTCCAGGGATGAGTCGCAAACAGAGTTGCAAGCCCCACCGCTGCCAGCAGGACATGGCAGCCCCGGGCAATGGCAAGGCCCACAGCGACGGCCATGGCGTTTCTGGGGCCACTGCTCACGGAGGTACCGAGCACCAGGAACATGTCCGGTCCTGGCGTAAGGTAAATCGCAACGAGCGCAGTCAGGAACAGTAGAAGGTCAGCCACGGGTCATGTCTCTTGTCGGTATTAAAGCCTTGATTATACCGTCCGTTGTTTAGCGTATGGTTGCGTTGTCAGCCACAAAAGAATATAAAATTGGTGCTATTCGCTAATTTTATCCTTATATGGAGATTCTAATGCCAACCCATAAGTTAGACCGATTTGATCGAAAACTTCTGGAGGCACTGCAGACGGATGGCCGCGCGCCCAACACGGATCTGGCCGAGGGAATAGACCTGTCCCCGTCGCCTTGCTCACGAAGGGTGCGGCTGCTTGAAGAATCCGGAGTGATCAAGGGCTACAGCGCCATCCTGGATCAGGAAAAAGTGGGTTTGGGGCTAACCGTATTCGTTGGCATCAAAGTGGAACGTCATCAGGAAAAGGAAGCCGAGGCTTTTTGCGAGGCGGTGAGTGTTATGCCAGAAGTGGTGATGGCTCACCTAGTGTCCGGGGAGTCGGATTTCCTGTTGCAGGTTGCGGTGCCCGATCTTCGCGCCTACAAGGAGTTTTTGAGCAATACGCTGCTCAAGTTACCTGGGGTTCGGGACATTCGAAGCAACTTTGCGATCCAGACCGTCAAACCCCAATCGCCACTTCCGCTGATTCATTTGCCGGGGTAAACCGGCCACCAGACATCGATTATCTTCAGATACGGAATACCCGTGATCACTACCGGAGGGAAAAACAGCGGCCCGGTTCTGTTCCACGGCACACTCAGTTTTTAAAAAATAGAGAAAGCTTCCCCCAGTTCGGTCACGCCCACGGTGCCGGCCACCTGTTGATTGACAAAAAACCAGAAACAGCTTCGCGTGCCAACATAAGGGCCATCAGAATAATTAAGCCTCCTCCGATACGGTTTACTATTCTCACACTGTCTGCGTTGGAAAAAAGGCGGGAGCTTAAGCTGTGAGCAACGACAACCCACACGCTATCGATCGCAATACCCAATAGGATAGGTATCATCGAGTACATGATCAGGACGTTCGTGGGGCTCGCAAGATTGCCGCTGAGGAAGCTTGGAACTATGGTTCCGAACATGATCAATGCCTTGGGGTTGGTGATACCCACTATCACTCCCGCAGTGAGCGGTGACTTTCTCTTTGCTGGCCGGTCAGTTGCAGCCGGACTCGCCGCTTTTGAGGCTACAAGATACCCTATGCCGATAAGCAGCAAGGCGACCGCACCCAGCATTCGGATAGCAGGCAAAGCAAAATCGGATTTCAATATAAGAGGGCCAAGTCCAAAAGAAAGAAGTATCGCAATGCTTAACATGCCAATTGCATTACCGATCACGCCACGCAATGCATGACTTCTGCCCTTCATAATAACTTGCCCGATAAAAAGCATGATGCTTGGGCCAGGTACAGCAATGAGTATCGAGCTGGTAATAATTAGCCCCACCAGCCCACTGACGGATACCCCAATATCTTGCATGTAAATATTACCTTCGATATGCGTGTTGCGGGCATTAATACCATATTCTCAGCGACTTATTGATAATATTTCTTATACATTCTGGCCCGTGGCCATCAGGCTTGAGCTTATGAATAAAGACACCGCGCACATTCATCGTGATCTGGGCAGTAAATACTGTCTGCCCATCCTCATCGATCATTGAAACCGGTACCACTTTTTCACCGGCTGCTTCCCAATCAATACCGTCTCCGTCTGCAATCGCACGCAGGTCTGTTTTGGCCTTGGCCAGATAATTCACCGTCATCACCTGCGGAATCTACTGAAAGGTACTTTGGCTTCCGCGTACCCCGGCTTCAGATCGGTAAGTGTTGGCTCGATGGTGCTGAAGTACTGGGCCTGCTGGCACACCATGTTTGAAAAGCTTTCTCCCCCAGAGGCGTTGAATGCTAATGCTGCACGTGAAGAGGCGCTACGAATGTTCGCTTTTGTTTAAGAGCGGGCTTTCTCCATGAAAGCCCATTGAATTTTATTCGAAAAAACGAACCAGGGCAGTGTATTCGACCCGGTTTACAGGCACGTCGTCTTGCTCTGCCGCCGATTGTACTTCGGCAAGTATAGAGTCCCGTAGCCAAAAGGATCTGGATTTGCCCTCGCGCGGGGAGGCAAGGTACTGGATCTTCTTGGTTTTTCTGTCCGCGATTAGTTTCTCCATTGCTTCATCGAACACTTCTTGCATTAAAACGTCATCTTGCACGGCCTTCATTTTGATTGCTCTGTGAAGGTCATCTGGCATTTTTACTTGTTGAAGGGTTCTCTCAGCTTTTTTCGCGGTCGTCATCTACTGCCTCACTGTTTGCACACCGGCGTGGCAATCATGGCGGCGTCCGGTGCTGCAACTGGTTAGAGAATTCAATCCAATTAATTACGATTGAATTTATAGTTGTGTACGAAACCAATTAATTTTATATGAATTAATCCGTTTGCGATATACAACCCAGCGCCAAAGGACATGCAGGCTAGATGGTCTCAGGTAATGCAGTAAGTAGCGGGGATGGCTGGCTCTGATGTGCGAGAGGCAGCGTTATTTTAAAGGTGGCCCCATGGTCAGTGGGTTCCAGAACGATAAGCCCACCCATTTTATCGATTAGCGTCTTGCAAATAGATAGGCCGAGGCCGAGGCCGCTTGATTTGTTGGAGTGGATGAAGGGCTCAAAGATTTGTGAGCCAAGATGTGCAGGGACACCTGGGCCATTGTCGGAAACTGAGAGGGTTACAAATCGTCCTTCTTCATCAATTGCTCCCTGGATATCGATGCGGGGGTCAGCCACTGGTTTCTCCAAAATGGCGTAAAGGGCATTATCGATCAGATTCCCGAGAACATGCATAAGCGCGGAGTCAGACGCCACAACCTCTACTTCGACGTCCCTCACAGAGAGCGTCACCTGGCTCATGCGATCTGCGTTCAGTTTTGCTGCCCGCGCAATTACCTCCACCAATGATATCGGTCTCAGCTCTAAAGATGGCGTTGCGGTAGGGGCAAGGAAATCTCTCAGCTCGCGCACCATTAGCTGAATGCGTTGAAGCCCCTCTGTGGCGTCGGCCAAAGCTTCAACCCGCACGGCATCGTCACTGTGGTTAGCGGCTACACGCGCAGCAGACAGGGCGTAATTCAGAGGGTTCCCAATTTCATGGATGAGTGCGCCGGCAAAGTGGTTGAGTGTTCTCCAGCGCTCTGAGTGGATTAGTTGAGCCTCACTGGCTTTGAGTTCGCAGATTGCCTTTTCGAGTTCGCTGTTTTTGCTTTCCAGCAGCCTTTCGAGGCGAGTGCGTTGCACCAAATTGAAAACGCGCGTGGTGAGTTCTGGGCCAGAAAACGGCTTTGATAAAAAGTCATCAACGCCAAGCTTTAGAGCCTGCTCTTTAACATTGCTCTTTGTGTTCGCTGTGAGAAGTATTACGGGGATTGATCGCAGCTCGTTGCTTGCTTTCAACTCTGTAAGTATGTCGATGCCATCTTTGTCTGGCAGCATGTGGTCGAGAAGCACAGCCGAGGGTTGGCATTCACGTATGGTTTCAACCGCGGATCCCCCGTCGGCAACACGAATAATGTCGTAGCTGCTTTGGAAGAGGTCTACTAGGACTGCAGCGATATCGTCCTCATCATCAACGATCACGAGTTTCGGGCGGGCGATGACGCCTCTATCCGAACTTTTCATGAGGTCGGCAAGCGATTTACGGAGAGCGATTGCATCAAACGGCTTTCCTAGAAATGCATCGGATCCCGCATCGATCGCCGCCTGTTTTGTCAGTGGATCGTTTTTAGCGGTCAGCATAATGATCGGGACTGTTTGGCCATTCGGCTGGCGCCTGCACCAGGCGACAAACTCCGCACCACTCATTCCAGGAAGCATCTGATCACTGATCACGCAGCTTGGCCTGGTCTGCTCAAACAGCTTCTGGCCCTCGTAGGCGTCAACGGCGATCTGTACCTCGAATTCCGACGCCAACACTGTTCTGATATAGGCGGCCATATCTGGCTCATCATCAACAACGAGACACAATGGCTTATTGCCGGCGCTCACGGCAGATCGTTGTTCGAAGCTGTTGAGACAGTCAACTTCTGCACTTCGGAAGAGGTCAACTCTTTCATCCTCTGTCGAGAAGGTTTCATCGATTACCTGGTTTGTAATAGGGAAGGAGACAGTAAACGTCGCTCCAAAATTGGGTTTGCTGGAAACATCGATGCTTCCGCCATGGGCTGAGACGATCTCTCTAACGAGGGCCAATCCTATGCCTGTTCCGTGGTACCGGCGGGTCTGCGATCCGTCGGCTTGACGGTATCTCTCGAAAATTACTTTGTGGTCTTTCGGGTCAATGCCAATGCCATTATCTTTCACGGTAAGCACCGCCTTGTTGCCTTGCCTGACCAGGGACACGATGACTTCTCCGTTTTTGGCTGGCGAAAACTTGTAGGCGTTCTGTATGAGGTTAAAGCAGACACGCTCCAGCTGCATTTCACTGCCCCTCACGGGAATGACCTCATCACCAATGTTTACTTGGAGTTTCCGCCCACTTTGAGAGTGGAATAGAGCCGAGAGTTGGTCCGCCGTGGATTTAACGACGCGATCAAAGGCTAGTGGTGAGAGTTTCGCGTGCTTTTTGCCGGACTCAAAGCTCATCACTTCAAGAACATCATTCACCAGCTTAATCAATCGGGAGCCATTTCTGACGATTCGCTCGATAACCTCGCGGGAATGCTCGGACAGTTGGTTGCCCTCGTTTTCCAGCAGGTGTTTAGCAGGACCAACGATGACTGTAAGGGGCGTGCGGAGCTCGTGGGAGACGTTAGCAAGGAATTCTGATTTCAGGCGATCCATTTCCTTCAGCTCGGAATTCTTCCGCTGAATTTCCTGCTCTTGGCAAAACGTATAAAAACGCTCTCGCTCTGAAAAGTAAGCAGCAATGTTGGCAACTACACCGGTAAGAAATATGAAGTAAGAGTTATTAATCACGATGCGCCAAGCACCGTCAGGGATTCCGGAGGCAGCGCTTACAGCCAAATAACTTGCAAGGGTTAAACAGGTGTAGAACAGCGCTTCTTTGAATGAGAGCCCCAACATAAATCCGATGCCGAGCAACACAAGATTGATGCCGGCATAGTAGGTCGAAGTCGCTCCATCAGTCTGATAGATAATGATCACTACCGTTAAAATAACCGATGAAGTGAAGGCTGTTGTGACCAGGAATAGATAGGGCTTCACGGATGGCAAGGTGGTAATGCAGTACATCGCCATAAGAAACGCGACTTCTGCGACACGCAGGAACGCAAACTGCACAAACTGCTCAGGGTAAACAACGTAATCCAGAGGGATGCCGAGAGTTACGATCACAATCGAGATCAGGCAGCCAATTCGATTGAGGTAAGCTCGATCAGCCAGGTTTTTCTGTTTATAAGCGGGGCGATAATGCTCTAAGTGAGATACATCACCGAAAGCAGGGCTGAACTGCGTGAGGCTACGCGTGAGCGACTTGAGCATTACTTTGGCCCACCCTGGCCATAAAGGATTCAATAGCGGACTGGTATTGAGGCCAGTTTTCAAACATCGGCATGTGCCCACTCCCATCAATGAGCGCCAGACTACTGTTGGGGAATAGATCTGAAAGCTCTTTAGTTCGTTCTAGGGACACATACGGGTCGCGGTTGCCACACATTACCAACACTGGACATTGAATGCTCGGAATGATGTGGCTGAGGTCCATGTTGGCCAAGTCTCTAAAATAGACGCCCATGGATACGCCGCTGATTTTCTGAAGAGCGGGGAAATAGTAGGGCAAGTAGGCTTGGAAGTCGGGTCGATTGATGACGCTTTTGGGCTCTGCCAGTACATCACCAATGAACAGTTTGTGAACGCCCAAAGTTAGGGAGCTGACCCGCAACGCTGGTGAAATCAAAGCCCGGCCTAAACCGCCCAGCTTGTTTGCCATCCATTGAAAAGCAGCGTAGATGCCGCCTTCTTCCTTTCCGGTTACTGCTCCACCTATTGATACGAGACCTCGAACTCGATCGGGCACCACGGCTGCGGCCGCTATCGCAGCATGCGCGCCTGTTGAGTGTCCTACCAGGATAAACGATGTCGTGGCTCCAAGTAGCTGGTTAATTTGTTCAAGTACCGAACTGGCAAGACTATCAGCAGACAGTTTTGATGAAGGGCCAAGTGAGGCCGATGGATAGTGACCAGGCAAACCAATGACGAAGATTGGGCGGTCGCCGAATACAGATAGGTGGGAAGGCCACCAAAAATAAATGGAACAAAGAAGACCATGGATTAGTACAACGGGCGTGCCTGGCGCGTTCTCATTGAATGCAAGGCATCTGAAACCATTGATCGCTATTTCCCTTGGGGGCAGAGGCGCCATATCCAAATCTTCCTTTGAAATCCTTTGCGTGTAAAATACTAGATAGCGATTGGTATTTCCGGGCACGGAGCCACAATTCGGGACAACATATCGCTGAAATGGGCACTAGTCAGCAGATTTAACTTTGCTGATGCAGAAAAATGGAAGCCCTAAACCGTCCAACACCACAAGGACTGTGCGTGATTCACTGTATTTCAGGGCAACCTGATGTGATCGGTCGTCACCTCCCTGGCGACGACGTCATTTTTCACTCCTATGACCAACCGCTACCGTCATTTCCGGTCGGCGCGATCCTTATACTGCATGAGCCGCCTTTAGCCTGGCTCAAGAACCCTGCTCAGATCCAAACTTCGACACATCGAATACTGCTCGCGGAAAACCCGTCTGCCGGTGCGATCAAGCTCGCGGTTAATCAGATCGGTGTGGTTCGAATTTCTGATTTGGCCAGCCTCTCAAAAGCCATTAAAGAGTTATTCCGAGACTCCGCGCTTATGGCGGCTCAACGTATGGTGGAGGGGCCTGCCGTATGAGCACCCCTCAGATTAGAGTGGCCTTTGTTGATGACGAACCAAGAACTTTGCGAGCTTTCCAATGGGAGTTTGGTGAGCACTTTCACATTAAGACCTTTCTTGAAGGGAGTGAGTTGCTGACCGCGCTGGACGCCGGTGAACAGTTTGACGTATTGATCAGTGATCAACGCATGCCTGGGATGACTGGCGATGAAGTTTTAAAAGAGGTTAGCAAGCGATATCCGCCAATACGCAGGCTGGTTATGACGGCCTATGCGGATGTGGGCCCACTTCAAATTTGTGTGAATGAGGCGGGTATTGACGGATACCTTGAAAAGCCTTGGGATCCGGACGAGGTCCGAGATTTTATAGTAAGGGCACACGGTAGACTTCTGCAGGCGCGAAGCCGAGAGCTACGGCGTATTGCGGCGGGGAACGATCGCTGGTCATCTATTCAAAAGTCCAGGATCTCAGGCGTTGCACAAATGTGCGAGGCCTTGGGTTTCAATTCCACGGTACAAACTTCTTTTTATCAGGCCTTGGAGCTTTCTGCCTTCTTCAGGCCATTCGATTGGTCTGATTTGCTGCTGATAGATTCGTCATCTGAACAGGAGCTGATCCTCGACTTTCTTTCATCCATCGAATCTTTGATGTTGCTCGGGTCAGAGTTTAATGATACCTGCCGACGCGCACTTTTTTACTGGTGGATGCTACTCAAAGCATGCCCAGAAGGGCAGGGAAGTAGTTTTTTCAAACAGTGCCACGCGAACGGGACGATATCTCTGTCTTTTGATGCTGGCGCCCCTTTTGGGGACAGCATTTTTGATCCGTGTGGTGATCGGGATCCTAAAACCATACGGCGAAACGCTCTTCTTCTTTTGGTTATCCAGGAGCTCCAACCGCTAGGTGGCAGCCTACTCCTGGTGCCAGACAACGCAAGGTTCAAAGGGGATCTCCTGATGGGGCCCGAATCAGGGAGGGCGACATGGGCTATGTAAGCGTCACTATCGTCTATCCCTTTCGCATACTTGCAGATGCGTTTAGCTCCAGCATCAACAAGCTACCGGACTTTTACGTTTCGAACCAAGTTGAATCGCTGGTGGAACTCTGGGAAAGCGTGGAAGAGACCGATTTAGTCCTGGTTGATGCCGATCTTCTCAAACAATCTTGTTTCAGAGACATCCGGAAAATCATGGCTAGCTTTCCGGGCGTACAAATAATTGTGATTGGCATAGTGTCGGCGCCTGAAGTGCTGATTACGAAAGGTTGTGCTGGTTACATTGACCTTCATCGAGGATTTGACGAGGCTCTCCACCTGATAACCAGAGTTGGCAGAGGCGCGACCGGGGGTATTTTGTCGAGCTCCAAGTCGTCCAGTGAAAGCACGTTGGATGCCCTTTCACAGCGCGAAAGCCAAACCCTAAAACTGATATGGGATGGCATGACAAATAAGGAAATATGTGACTTTTTGGGAGTGAAACAGCAAACCGTTAGTTCCTATGTGAATCGCCTCTGTGAAAAGCTCGGTGTGGAGTCGCGTAACGGGATTTTTCTACTGAGCCACCGGCTGAGAGATAAAACCCTGTAGGTTTTATAAGGCAGGATTTGCCTGTTTCTTACTACAGACACTTTACAATCCGTAACA
This sequence comes from Marinobacter salsuginis, assembly GCF_009617755.1. Classification (NCBI taxonomy): domain Bacteria; kingdom Pseudomonadati; phylum Pseudomonadota; class Gammaproteobacteria; order Pseudomonadales; family Marinobacteraceae; genus Marinobacter; species Marinobacter salsuginis. The sequence goes on along the minus strand of NZ_BGZH01000006.1, from coordinate 65,514 downwards.
TAGACTTCTCCAGTATATACGGACATATATTGAAGGAAGCATGAAGATGATTTCACTGACGAAAGGACGCTCAGTATCAACCTCGCTGTTTGTCTGTCTTCGGGACGCGAAGACGGGCGGATTCACCACCAATTTTTATCAAGCGGTCTCGGTGGATCCTTCGGTATCGTTTAGCACACCTAACCGACGTAACGACGTTCTGAATTCGATCGCACTGAATATTCTGGCAATTGCCTTTCCTGGAGAAGAGATAGAGCTCCCAGTTGGACGCTGCTCAACAATTGCTGTGAGCCTTCATCAGTTATTCGCTGATCAAGTGCTTTCAACCATGCCAGAGGAGGGCGGAAATCTGCCCTGCGAAGTTGTCAAAGATTGGGCCCGCGAAATTAGTTTAAACACGGTGATGGAGCCAACAAAACTAAGCGCTTAGGGCCGTCATCTGGTTGCTTATCACCGTTGTTGGGTTGCTCTTCACCGTTTTTGGGTTGCTCCGGGCCGTCATCTGGTTGTGACAAACCTTCCTTGGGTTGTTTCTCATGTGACGCGATTGCGCGACGTATCGCTTATGGTACACTCCAGGATAGGTTGTCATCGGAGGAACCGCACCATGTCCAGCGCCGCCCCGATCCACCCCGGCATTCACCTGGGGCACGAAGTTGAGCGCCACGAATTGAGTAAGCGCCAGACGGCAGAATCACTTCAGATTGGAAGGATGACGCTCTATCGTCTGATTAAAGGCGAAGCTGACATCACTGTTGATTTGGCTCTGCGCCTGGAAGCAGGCTTCGGCATCCCTGCGGTCAAATGGCTCGAAATGCAGGCCGATTATGATCGGTGGCAAAACCAAGTGAAGGGGTCGTATTTGTCCCGGATTCCTCGGCTCGTGGAGCCAGAAGCGAAGTCACAACAGGAATTGAATATGCTTTTCTAACTGACAAAAGAAAAGGCCCGATCTGGTAAATCGGGCCTTTACAAGAAAATGGGCACCAAGCTGCAACTTGAGTGCCTGATGTGCGAGCTCCGCGCTAAACGAAGGACCACACTCACAGCCTTCATATTAGCGCGTCATGGCTCCCTTTTGCAATAAATAAGGGTAGAGAATGGCGACGAAACCGCTCTACACGCTTTATTCACCCACGGACAGGGGAATTTTGCGTGGCGACATCACCTGACGTACGGCCGGAAAACGAGGCGTTCTCGAAGCCTGGGTCGTCCTTGCGCCGGGTTTTTGATGAAGCGCCGTATTTGTGTCGCTGTTCCGACAACAAGACCGCGGCTTACATCAAACCCAGGGCTAATGCGGTAAATTGGCCTTACATGCAGGTCAATCGCAAGAACGTCGTGTCTTGGCTGGTTTTCGATCTTGACCATGCTAATCCGATGATTTGGGAGGACGCAGCATTGCCGCCCCCTAATCTGATCGTGCGCAACCCAAAAACCAGCAGTGCCCACCTCTACTACGCGATCACCCCGGTTCTTTCTGGCCCAGGAGCTCGACAGAAGCCGGTTGATTTCATGAAAGCGGTGTATCGCTCGTTGGCACATAAATTACGGGCGGATCTCGCTTATAGCGGTCCTGTGGCAAAGACGCCAGGCCACCCCTGGTGGGAGACTACTGAGCTTCATAATTTCGAATATTCGCTCGGCGAGCTGCAGCCAGCGAGCGAGCTTGAATATGCGCCGCCCTGGCGCGGTGTTCCAGACCTGGAAACCGTCAGCCATTCTCGACATTGCACGTTGTTCGAACAGGTTCGATTTTTTGCCTACGCGATCGTGCGGCAGGAACGTGAACAGGGCTCTGAACGCTCTTTTATAAGGAGGGTAGAGCAGTACGCACGGAGCAAGAATCGATTTTCCGGGCGTCACTACAAATCGAGCAAGCTTCGTCAGAGCCAGGTTCGTGCGACGGTAAAGTCAATCACCCGCTGGACCTGGTCAAAGTATTACGGCGCCGCCGATTGCGCGCGTGGCACCATGCTGTTAGACCGCGCAATGCCACTTCCAGAAAAGCAACGATTAGCAGCCAAGTACACGCACAAAGAGCGCGTTAAGAAAACCGAGAAGAAGATTCGTACAGCGGTCACCAATCTCGAGTCTCAGGGAATTCCACTGACACAGAAGGCAGTTGCAGAAGCTTCAGGACTTTCCCGCCAAACCGTTGCAAAACACAAACACTTACTCGCGCCGACCGGCCGCAATGTTGTCGATTTTCCCACGGCAAAGCAGCGGCTCAACGCCGGCAAATCAAATGTTAAAAATGCTACCTATCAGATAGCTGCTTCGCTTTTGGTTCCTTTGTTGTTTGATCGTGGTTGCTCTCTAGTGCCGGCGCGGACGATTAGAATGCTGTCCGATTCAGGTAGTGTGTCTGGGAATTGTGAGAGTGTGAGACTGGATACCAGCTAAGTCGTGTTTACGTGTTTTCTTGATTCTTCGCTGTTGGCTTAAAAAGGGTAGGATCGATTTAAAAGAAATGCCGGCGCCATTGTGGTATACTATTTTTGCCAAATGGCGGGAGGTTCATATGTCAGCGATTACTGAGAAAAAACAGAGCTCTAAAGGGCATTTTGGGCCTGAGAAGGCGAATGTTAGCGGTGTATATGGGGGGCGTGGTGCTGTGAAAGCCCATCGCTCAACTATCACCGGAAAGTACGTATTCTCGGGCGTTCAGGGCGTAAAAAAAATCCGACGCGGCGGTAAGGCTAAGGAGCTGGATGCCCTGAAGGCCCTTTACGACATCGACGACACTGTTTTATGCACATTGTTGGATATTTCCCCGCGCACCTTGCTGCGCAGACGTGAAGACGGCACCGTGAACAAGGCAGAACTGGATCGGGTAGCGACTTTGCACCTGGTGATGCGTGATGCCGTGGAATTGTTTGAAGGTGATAGAGATAAGGCACAACGTTGGCTGAAGCGTCCGGTGCGAGCCCTTGAGCACCAGTGCCCAATAGATCTTCTGGATACCGAGGCTGGTATTCGCATGGTACGGGATCTGATTGGTCAGCTTGAGCACGGCGTGTACGCATGAAGGCGTACCGTATTACAAAACGAAAACACAAGGATACCGCGTTTTCCGGGTTTGGTGCGCGCCAATATGGGGGGCGCTGGAATCTGCCCAATCACTCGGCGGTATATCTGTCGGAGAGCATTGCACTTGCTCAACTAGAAATCCTGGTTAATTTGGGTGAAGAGGACAGTCTTCAGAACTATCTACTGTTTCAAATCGAAGTACCAGACAGCCAAATTATGGTCCTGGCCGATGACGTTTACCCAAAAGACTGGAACGGAACAAGAGTGTCGGCAGGCACACAAGAGATCGGGACTGATTTCCTTATCGAAGGCGAAGCGCTGGCATTGGCGGTCCGTTCGTGTGTCGTTCCACAAGAATATAACCTCCTATTGAATCCGGAACACCCGGACGCAGAAGCAGTTATCGAAGCGGCCGTTGAAATAACATTCCTATTTGATGATCGGCTGCGCTCTGATTTCTGAAGTGTTGTATGGCGGCTCATTGAAAAAGGGGGGTTGAATTTTCTCGATGGTGGGGCACCGTCGCATATCGCTGCCCGATCATTACCAACACTTTTAAATAGACGTTTGGTGGAACGCCACCCGATGTGTACTGAATCGGGAGTTCGCCATTGGATGACTGCAAAGGTCTGTAAAATTATCCGGTTTACTTAGCGGTTTTTCGATGTGTAAAAAATACCTATAAAATGTGGTAGCAAATACTTTCAAGAGTTTTAGATCTTACTTCGTATGGAATCTATTTTTTTAGGATAGTTTGGGTTATGATTATTGCCTGCAGCAATGCCCGTGGAAGCCTTAGCGGCATACGGGTTGCGTCACCTGCTCAGTGGTGAGCCTGGCCGGGGGCACCTGGCACCATTCTTTTTCAACACATATGTGTTAGCACGTGACTGTTGGTGGAATGGCGAGGTAAAATCTTCCGATTATTTTTGCGCCCCGCAGCTATCCTCCCTAACTTGAAAAACCCTCCAAAGATGTGTACTTGAAAAATCTATCTTGTGATAAGGAGTCGAATTTTACGATCCCGATTTATAAGCGTGTGAGTAGTTCTTGTTAAAAATGGGAGCGATTGCTACATTATGATACGGACGGCCAAGGTTCAGGTTTGCCAATTAGGTAGCCTTGCACTTTATCAATTTTGAGGTCCTTTAGCACGCTAAATTCTTCTTGGGACTCCACTCCCTCTGCGACAACTTGAGCTTTAACTCGATGTGCGTAAGAGACTAGAGCTGCCGCAAGTGCTTGTTTCTTATAATCACAATGAATGTTACGAATCAAATTCAGATCTAACTTGATAATATCGGCGTCAAGCTCTATCACGTGCTGCAGAGACGCGTATCCGGAGCCTGCATCATCAATCGCAAGCCGCGCCCCCATTTTTCGAATCACCTGTACTGCATTTCGAAATTCAGGGTAGTCAAGAATTCTTGAATGCTCGGTAACTTCCAAAATAATTTTAGTGTAACCGTCTGGTGATCCCATCTTGATCCTGGCGCTGCTGCCGTCAGGATAGTGTCCACTTATTTTCTAGTGGACACTTAACATGAACAACGTAAGCGCAACCAAGCCCTATCAGAAGCGTCGCCGCTTTTCTCCTGAGTTTAAAGCCGACATCGTTGCTGAGTGCCTAGAACCCGGAGCTTCTGTTTCCCGGATTTCTTTGGAGAATGGGCTCAACACCAACATGGTTCGGCGCTGGATTAATGAAGCGCGACGAGCGCCGAAAAGATCGGGATTTGTGTCGGTCGCTCTCCCAGCGGCAACCTCTGCACCGAGCAACCAATCAGTTCCAGACAAGCGTAGCACCATCCGCATCAAGATTCCCCGCGCCGGTGGCTCGGTCGTGGTGGAGTGGCCTGCGGAGCAGGCGCACCAGTGTGCTGCGCTGTTACGGGACCTGCTGGGATGATCCGCATTGACGAGATCTGGCTGGCTACCGAACCGCTGGATATGCGGGCCGGGCCCGACAAGGCCCTGGCCCGGGTTATTCAGGTGTTCGGTTCTGCCAGGCCCCATTGCGCCTACCTGTTCGCCAACAAACGGGGCAACCGGATGAAGGTTCTGATCCACGATGGCCTGGGCATCTGGCTGTGTGCCCGCCGGCTGAACCGCGGCAAGTTCCATTGGGGCGAAGCCTGGCGCGGTGACCAACTGCGCCTGACCGAGGAACAGTTATTCGCCCTGGTTGAGGGCCTGCCCTGGCAGCGCCTAGGGGCCGGCGGCGTCATCTCCATCCTGTAACCACAAGTGCAGTAATTTCGCCATAGCCAGAACTGCGAATCGCTTGCAGCACAAGGGCTTGGCATACTATGGGACATGACTCAGCGCCCCGATATCAACCATCTCTCTGCCGATCAGCTCCGTGCCCTGGCGACGGAACTGATGGACTCTCTGGATGCCAAGGATCAAACCTTGGGCCGGAAGGAGCGGGAGCTGGTACGCAGCAATGCCATCATCGAGAAGCTGACCCACGAAGTAGCCATCCTCAAGCGTCACAAGTACGCCCGTCGTAGTGAACAACTCGATGCGGTTCAGGGGAAACTGCTGGACGAACTGATCGACAGCGACCTGGCCGCCATCGAAGCCGAGCTGGACCAGGCGATGACCGAGGAGCAGAAAGCCGCTCGGCCAAAGCAGCAGCCCAAGCGCACCCCGCTGCCACCGGAACTGCCCCGCACCCTGATCCACCACGAGCCTGAAAATACCCAGTGCCGTTGTGGCTGCCAGCTCAAGCGCATCGGTGAAGACATCAGTGAAAAGCTGGATTATGTCCCGGGTGAGTTTACGGTGGAGCGCCACATCCGGGGAAAGTGGGCCTGCAAAGAATGCGAGACCTTGATCCAGGCACCGGTTCCAGCGCAGGTGATCGACAAGGGCATCCCCACCGCCGGTCTGCTGGCCCAGGTGCTGGTGGCCAAGTACGCCGACCATCTGCCGCTGTACCGCCAGGAACGCATCTTCGGCCGTGCCGGATTAGAAATCCCGCGCTCCACCCTGGCCGAATGGGTGGGTGCCTGCGGTGTGCAGTTGCAGCCCCTGGTGGATGCACTGAGAAATGCCCTGTTGGAGCACAGCGTTCTGCATGCCGATGAAACGCCGGTCAGCATGCTGGCTCCGGGCAAGAAAAAGACTCACAAAGCCTACGTCTGGGCCTACTGCACCACGCCGTTCTCGGATCTCAAAGCCACTGTTTATGACTTCGCGCCCAGCCGTGCGGGCGAATACGCCCGGAACTTCCTGGGTGACTGGCAGGGCAAGCTGGTCTGTGACGACTACGCTGGCTACAAAGCCGGGTTCGGTAATGGCATCACCGAAATCGGTTGTATGGCCCACGCCCGGCGCAAGTTCTACGACCTGCACGAAGCCAACAAGAGCGAGTTGGCAGCCAAGGCCCTGGAATACATCGGCGGGCTTTACGAGATCGAGCGAGAATCCAAAGACCTGCCGCCGGATAAGCGACGGGAAATCCGGCAAACCAGAGCCAAACCACTGGCTGACGCACTGCATCAGTGGATGCTGGCGCATCGCCAGAAGGTGCCAGATGGCTCCGGCACGGCCAAAGCGTTGGATTACAGCCTCAAACGTTGGGCAGCGCTGACGCGCTACCTGGACGATGGCGCTGTGCCCATCGACAACAACTGGGTGGAAAACCAGATCCGACCCTGGGCGCTGGGTCGTTCCAACTGGCTGTTCGCGGGATCACTGCGCAGTGGTCAACGGGCAGCTGCGGTCATGACGCTGATCCAGTCCGCGAAGCTGAACGGGCACGATCCCTATGCCTATCTAAAGGATGTTCTGACTCGGCTGCCGACGCAGAAAAACAACGCCATCAACGAGCTATTGCCCCACAACTGGAAGCCTTGCATACCCTGATAAGTCGCAATGGCCGGCCCCTTATGTTGGATTGTTTGATTCCTCTCTAAAGGCTCTATCATGCGGAATTGGCCGTTTTTGATTGAGCGTAATTTCGGATAATCCCACAAGACAAACCACGGTCTAACTCACCCTCCAGATCAAGTAGAAGACAATAAAGAGTGAACGCTGTCTCATATTCTTGACAAAACATTAAACTGTTTATAAAACTCTCTCTTAGATTAATTGTAACTAACTGTTAAGTGTTAGTTTTTCAGCAGTGCCATTGCACTTCGTTGATGCTCATAACAGCGAAGCGAGAGGGCGTCTCGAGAGTGTTAAAAACTGTCAGGGACACTCCAGCGTCAGGATCTGTCCGATCGTCATGCTTCCTGAAGACAGTCTTTTTTATCGTAGTAAAAGGGGAAATGGGTGCGACGCACTCTTCAATGGGTTAGGGAATTCTTCGGAACCTCGACGACAAAATCGCAGCTCGCGACTACCTCCCAACCGGGCCATGCCGATAAGGAGACGAGCGATCCAGTTTTCTTGGCCGTAGACGAGGTCTCGGGAAGTCTGCAAGAAGGCTTGCTCTCCTGGCTCTTGAACGTGGAGCCACACCAACTGGAGAAAACCGACGAGCGCACAAGCGCCATTGTCGCCCAACTGGAAAGCAGAATAAGCTCTGGCAAACTGGAAGAGTTGCCACGTCAGCCGCTGATTCTCCCCAAGCTGTTGCACGCCCTGTCCAAGGAGAACTCGGACAGACGGGAGCTGGTTAGCATTATCTTGAAGGACCCTGCACTGACCAACCGGGTTCTTCAGGTCGCGAACAGCCCCTTCTTCCGATCCGGAGATCAACATATTGAGTCGGTAGACCAGGCGGTCTTTCTGTTAGGGCACAGAGGCATTCGGAATGTCGTGTCGGCTTCCATCATGCAACCCATGCTGGCCGCGCGGGACAATGCCGAAGCGCTGTTCAGTGAGCGAGTCTGGCAGTGGGGCATGACATGCGCCAGATCAGCGGAAGCAGTTGCCATCTCGAAAGGTGTGGACAGCGGTGCTCACTTTCTATTGGGCTTACTGCCGGCGCTCTCTTACATCACCCTTCGACGTGAAGTGGAAAGGCTTTACAAAGACCGCTGCAACCGAGAGGAGGTACCCCCCAGTCTGTTTCGTGCGGTTTTCAGCCAGTTCGATTGGGCAATCGCCCGACTGGTGGCCCAGAAGTGGAGCTTACCCTCTAGCTTCCAAGCCAGTTTGCCTGCAACGACGCGTCCAACGCCGATGCAGTATTCTACCCCGCTCTGCGATGGAATTATGCTGGGTACCCGCGAGGTATTGCGTCACGTCAATCACCCCACTCTGACCGAAGAGGAACTTCGTCAAGTTCTGCTGCTGGAAGAGCCGCAGTTCGACAGGATACGTGGCGCGATTGCGGGGATGCTTGAAAAAGAGGCGAGCCCGGCTTGATAACCTCTACGATTTTTCTTCGGCCACCACGTCCCACACTGCTGACAGGCAGCTGCACGGTATGCAAAAACCGATCTGATTGGCTGTCCCTTTTTCTCTATCAGGCTTGAAGGAACCCCCCATTGAGGACGTTAATTCTGGAGCACGACGTAATGATGGCCGACCTTTTGGAGACAGTTGTTGGCGGTCTCTATCCGGGTGGCACTGTTTTTGTAACGGGGACCATGGAGAGCGCTCTGGCGTATTGGAGGGAAAACGGTGCTGACTTGATAATTACTGGCTGGAGCCTACCGGATGGGTCGGGCCTGGCCTGTGCAAGAGCCGTTCGCGAAAATGACAAACAAACACCGGTTGTCTTGATTTCCAGTCGTTCGGATCGCAAATCTGTGCGCCAGGCAGCACACCACGGCATCAATAGCTACATCGTAAAACCTTTCGATGTGTCGCTCCTTCACGAAAGGCTGAAATCACTGGTTGACCAGGAAGCTTTTGAGCAGCAGTCACCCATCGATCTGGAGCAACGATTACGATCCTCGGTCGATACGGTCATCCAGCTTCCTTGCGAGATTAATACGGCTGATGTCATCAAACTGATGGAACGTCGTCAGGATCTCTATCCATCCCAGCTTGCCGAGCGCTGGAATGACGAAATGGCGCTGACATCTCGTCTGCTGGATGTCGCGAACACTGCATCTTTCAAAAAGACCGGTGAACCCGTCCGTAATTTGCGTGATGCCATTGCAACCTTGGGGATCGATATGGCACTCCGGCAAGCAATGGCATTGTCGTTGAATATATCCGGACACATGCGCGACCCGCGTCTTGCGGAGAGGGCCGAGGCGTTTATTGAACTCGCCGAAAAAACGGCCCGCGAGGCCGAACTGGTTGCAGCGAGGCTTGAAATCAACGCGGCGGAGATTCATGTAGCTGCACTGCTCAGTCGCATTGGTGAGTTGGCAGTGCTCAAGGTGATGCAAGAGGCAATTGACCAAAACTGCTCCATTTCGGAAGAGCATATTGAAGGTGGGTTGGGGACCTGGGCTCCTACCTTTGGAAATCGTCTGAAGGTGCAATGGCATCTACCAATCCCGCTCAGGGAACTCATCGGGGCTGTGCATATTCTTCCTCGGGCCGCCACCCGCGAGTCGCTGATCGTGATGCGCACAGCAGCGCTCAAAGCAGCTGGCGAGGGAAAAAGCGAAGAATGTTTGCGTCTTCTGAGTCGACTCGGGTTGGATGAATATAGCTGTGAGCAACGGTAGCAAGCAAATACAGAAATTGTGGCGAATCGCTTACGTTGGGGGATTAACAGAATGGATGTGCCCAGCAATCTACAACACACAATTTATGAACGCTTGTCGCTTATGTCTACGGCCAAAAGTGAGAGAGGAAAACATTAGTCGCTTTTACTGACGTAAAAATGTACATGTTGGTATAATTCTTAGGTTCGATGAATCAAATCGCTTGCTCGATATTACTGGTGTGAACCTTGCAGACCCATAGTAAAAACAACGTCAGTGATGACGGTCGTCTTTTTTCCGCCGACGCAAGCGGAGCGTCAGAGCGTTTGGGGCGGCTGCTTGTTGCTGACGATGAGCCGCGCTTGCTCGAAAGCTTATGCTCGATACTGCGTGACAAAGGATTTGAGGTGGACGAGGCCATGGATGGCGACGCCGTCTGCCAGCAGCTGCAAGATAATGCCTATGATCTGATTTTGTTGGATATCCGGATGCCGGGGAAGAGCGGTTTAGAGATTATGGCTTGGTTGAAAGAGACCGGCATTGATTCTCAGGTCATCATTATGAGCGGCCATTCCGACTATCGCATCGTAAGGCAAGCATTCAAACTAGGTGCCTGCGATTATCTAAAAAAACCCTACGATGTCGATGATTTAATTCAGGCTGTTGGTGACAAAGTTTTGGAACGAAGACAAAGCCGTTCGAGGGCGACTACGGACTGGTCTAACCCGCTAAAAGGCGAGCTTTTCAGGCGCACACTTGACCATCTTCCCGAGCTGGTTTTTTTACTGGACGAGCGAAAGTGCTTTGAATATCTGAACCATAAAGTAGAGAGCCTTACAGGATTGCCCGCAGAGGAGTTAATTGGTCAACCGCTTTCCCGGCTCGTTCATGAAGATGACATTGCGAAGCTTCCACTGTTCTTTGAGAGAGCCGAGGCTGGCGAGCCAATTACCCAAGAGATCAAGCTTAAGACCCACAGTGGAGGAGTTGGTCACAAGGACTTTGAAATTATCCTTACCTCTACGCTTGGGGTGAATCCCGCGCTAGCTCAAGCGAACTTCTCTCCAGAGGATCCTCCTTTTTTGGGCATTGCCCGGGACATAACTGAGCGCAAACAGACACTGGAATTAATGGAGTTTCGTGCTTCTCACGATTCATTGACCGATTTGCCTAATAGAAACCTGTTTATGGACCGACTTAGGCTGGCTGTCAGTCAGGCGAGACGTAATGGGCAAAAGTTTGCTGTGCTTTTTATCGACCTCGACAATTTTAAAGCGGTAAACGACGCATACGGGCATGGGATTGGTGATCAACTATTGCAGAAAGTCGCATCCGGTCTGAAAAATTGTTTGCGAGAAGGGGATACGCTTGCTCGCTATGGTGGTGATGAATTTATGGCTCTGTTGCCCTCGCTTGATGAAAAAAAGGATGCCGCAACGGTCGCACGCAAACTTTTGACCTCGCTCGAAACCCCTTTTCGTTTTGCGGGCTGCGACCTTCGCGTTTCTATCGGAACCAGCATCGGGATTGCACTGTACCCTGAAAACGGTGATGAGGCGGAAACGCTGGTAGAGCGGGCAGACATGGCCATGTATGCCGTGAAACGGGAGAAAAAGAACGGCTTTCGCTTTTACAGCTAGTGCAAATCTGAAAACGTCTTGAAATCAGCTCTAACACGGCGATTGCTGATAGGTATAGAATTTGCGCTTATCTTGAGAAGGGTAACGACACAAGAGGCGCAAATAAACCGCCGCCCATATTTCTAGAACAAAAAGACAAGCTCTGGGCGATTTTTCAAGCCATTTGTCCACTGGACACTATCTTCACGAAGGCAACGTCTGACTCAAGATGGGATTACCGGTCGCTTACATTTTAGTAGCATTCTGGCGTGTGAAAAGTCTGGAGACAGTTCCCGATAAAACCGCTTCTGGAGAGGCGTTAATACTCAGAAAACAATTGTTAGGAATTTTATCTCGGTAACTCAATGCCTTAGCTATTGCCTGCGATTCTAGGTAATCACCTAGACCCGCCTGATGGGCTTCCTCAAACCAAACGTCAGGCGTCCGGTAAGGATGTGTATTGAATCGGGCAAGCGCCTCGTATCCGACGACCGATGAGTCAGCGATCGACCAAATCGGCTGAAAATGCATTGCGAGATCGTTGTTCGCACTAACTCTATAAATCTGATCGCGAATATTGTTCTGATGTTCTTCTTTGCGGCGTTGAACCTCAATACGATCGGCGATTACTTTGGCGACGAAAGTTAAAAGAGCTGGGTCACGTCTCTCCAATGTTCGATCCTTGGAGTACTTGATACAGCACAAGGTCCCGTAAATCTCTCCGTCGGATAGAAAGATTGGCACGCCCAGATAAGCGCCGATCGAAAGATCTTCGGTAACCTTCATATTTCGAGTAATGTCGTTGGCTTTAGTATCCGGAATAATCGATGGAAGTTCTCCGTCCGCAATTTTTCGACAATATGTCTGTCTTTGGGGATGGGTAAGACAGAAGTTTTTCGAAGCCGTGCTGCGCGGATCGTCCGAATCCACGTACACCATCCTCCGGGAATCATTCTCGAACTTCCCAATGAATGCCAAGTCCATATTAAAGCTTTGCCTGAGCATTCGAAGTAGCTTTGAGACCGAGACGGCAAACTCTTCGTCAAATGCGTCAACGTTTCCTTCCGATTTCACAGCCAACACGAATGATTCCCTCGTTAAAACTGTTAGTACTTCTGAACTGTATTGTTCGTGAAAATTGGTTTACCTATAAAGTAGTATGGACCAAAAAATAGGTGTTTATGATTTACGAACCTACTTGTGTTTTCGATTGAAAAAACTATACGTTGACAGTCTATGCTCTTTGATTCGGTACATCGCCTTGTCAGCGCTATTCAGAAGCTCTTTTGTGTCAGCACCGTCTTCTGGGTACAGGGCAATTCCGATACACACCTTTACAAGGATTCTTACACTGTCATTTTCGAGCTTCATTGGAGTGCTCAGCGATTGAAGAAGTTTATCGGCAACCACACTTGCGTCCTGAGGACCCTCAATAGAAGGCAATAATACGGTAAATTCGTCTCCTCCGTATCGTGAAAGAGTATCTCCCTCTCTCAAGGACATTTTTAGGCGAGCGGCTACATTTCTTAGTAGCTCATCGCCAACGTTATGCCCAAAGGTGTCATTGACGTGCTTGAAATCATTCAAGTCGATAAATAGAACCGCCAATTGTTGTTCACTTCGTGCCGCTTGGCTGACAGCCAAAGCGAGCCTATCGAGGAATAAAGTTCGATTTGGAAGCCCCGTTAGTGCATCGTGTGACGCTCGAAACTCCATTAAAGCCAGCGTTTGCTTGCGCTCAGTGACATCCCGTATCGAGCCGAAAACGCGCGCGGAAGTTGGAACGTGTGCGAGTTCGGTTGACTGCGCTATTTCACTTCGTTCGAAAGGAAAAACAATGTTAATTTCACACTCTTTATAGCCTTTGCCTACACCCCGGAAGCGAAGCTTTAATTCTTGTCTGGCTGAGCCTAATGTTTTCGTATCATCGAATAAGCGTGATGCCTTTGGAAGATCATCGTCGTGAACCAGATAGGTAAAAGGCCGACCAACCAGGTCCGCCCGATGTGATCCTAGAAGTTGTTCTGCGCGGTGATTCAAAAAGCTCATACGCATGCGTTTATCCAGTGCAAAGATAGGATCCGGAAGTTGGTCAAAGGCGAGTTGAAACAACTGCTCTAACTTCTGATCGGACGGAATCAAACTTGGCTCTGGTTGAAGTTGGCTGTTAACGCTTTGAATCAGCTCATCGACGTCATAGGGTTTACGCAGAAAATCCGAGGCTCCTAGTCGGAAAGCGCGTCGGACGGTGTGGAAGTCCGAGAATCCACTGATGATAATTATAGACGGGTTAAGCCCCTTGTCTCGCAGCCAGGACATGACCTCAAAACCGCTTTTGCCCGGCATTCGCAGATTCAATATGATCAGATCGTAAACGAATGACTCTGCTTGCCGGCAAGCGGTGTGACCATCTTTAGCCGCATCGACTTCAAAACCTCTATGTTGCAGTATCGAGCACAGGCTCATCAACAGCCGCGGCTCATCGTCCGCAATCAGCAGCCGGGCTTTGCGTCTATGCGTTTCACCCTGGTTGGTAGACGCCACTGTGCGGTCAAGGCTGACCGGTTCCCCACTGTACTTCGGCACGAATTGCACCACTTCTCCCAAGGCGAACGGATAAGCGATGCGCTGATCCGGTCAGAGTATCTGGTAAAAGCAACACGCTCTTTGTAAATTGCCAGGGAATACGAGTGACAGGCAATCGGGCGAGTTGCAATTTCACAATAACAGTGTGTATATATTGGCGTCACTAAAAAGGTGTTTTATCCTTTTATTACTCTGATCGGTTTTCTCGGTGCGTCTGAGTCGGCAAGGCTAGCTGTCGTGTGGCTTGGTTGGGGAAGGGCCCCTGAATTTCTACTTGAAGTAGAATACTCGCTTCCGGGACACCGAGAACAATGGCACCTGATGAAATGTCTACATAGGCCGCTAGACCAGCCATCAGCCTTAGGACCCTTCGTAATTTCGCGTAAAATTTAAAACTGCCTTAGGAATTGGGAGTGCGCTTTATGAACTCGATAATATTGTTCGTTTCAGTGGCTGATTCAGCAACGGTCAGGCTCTTTTGTTTGTGAGGTTGGGTATCTGGACCATAGTGGTATTGAACAACGCCCCTGAGCTCTTTGGCACTGGCAAGCATCATGCTTTGTAACTTGATACAGCTGGCCAGCGGTGTTTTTGAGGTTTCCTTGGCGCATTCGACTTGGAATTGAAGGCCACGCAACCGACGCTGAAACTGAGGTGGAGCATCACTGATTTCCATTTCAATTAATGCATGGCGCAAATGCTCAAATGCCTCTGGGTCGTTTGTATAAAGTGCTATCAATTCATCAAATGTTGGTTTGTCCATTTTTGCGCCTTTTATTATACAGTTAGGCCAGACCCAAAATAATCCGACCGGTGCACTTGCGGTTACGCCTACTAAGGTTAGACAAAAGATTGACAGTTCCTTAATTCCAGCTGAATGCCAAGCTAGTCGATCTTCAGCACTGCACTGCCGCCGTCAGAAAAGTGTCCTCTCACTTTGGAATTGACAACTTGCGTGACTGTATTAATTGTGACTATGACCCTACCCCAGAATTTAGGTCCATTTAAAACTGGAAAATCCGGCATGATAGAGCCCTGAGCAGGAGATCATGCCATGAAGCGGTCCCGTTACACCGAAGAGCAGATTGCCTTCGCCCTGAAGCAAGCCGAATTGGGGACACCGGTCCCGGAGGTCTGTCGCAAGATGGGCATCTCCGATGCCACTTTCTACACCTGGCGCAAGAAGTACGGTGGTCTGGGGCCATCCGAGCTGAAACGTCTGAAACAGCTGGAAGAGGAGAATCAGCGCCTCAAAAAGCTGGTGGCCGACCTGAGTCTGGACAAGGCCATGCTTCAGGATGTGGTGGCAAAAAAGCTCTGAGACCGCCTCGTAAACGCCAACTGGTGGCTGACCTGCAAAAGCGATACAGGGTCAGCGAGCGCCAGGCGTGTGCGGTCTTGCAGTTTTCCCGGGCGTCTTGTCGATACCAATCGGTGGCAAGAGATTCGTCGGCATTATCGATGAGGATCCGTGAGATCACTCTCACACGGCTTCACTACGGTTACCGACGCGTGCATGTCCAACTGCAACGAGAGGGCTGGCGTGACAATCACAAACGGGTTTACCGGCTGTATCGGGACCAGGGATTGTCACTTCGTCTAAAGCGTCCTAAACGCAACAAGGCGGCCAAGAACCGTCAGCCACTTCAACGAGCCACCCATCCCAATCACATCTGGGGCATGGACTTTGTCTCAGATGCGCTGTTTGATGGTCGGCGACTGCGCTTGCTGACCATCATTGATCTGTTCACCAGGGAGTGCCTCGGCATCGTGGTTGGACAGAGCCTGAAGGGCCATGATGTTCAGGAAGCCTTGACGGCGATTGCCCGCTTCCGAGGCAACCCGGAGGTGCTTAAGACCGACAACGGTTCGGAGTTCGCCGGCAAGGTCATGGATCGCTGGGCCTATGAGCGGAACATCGAAATCGACTTCTCGCGGCCTGGAAAACCTACCGACAACGCAACGGTAGAATCGTTCAATGGACGACTCCGGCAGGAATGTCTGAACGAAAACTGGTTCTTGTCACTGGCCGACGCCAGGGAGAAAATCGAAGCGTGGCGAGCGTTCTATAACCAAGTCCGACCCCATTCCGCATTGGAGTGGTGCACGCCCTCTGACTACGCCAGAAAACATGCGGTTTCACGAAGAAAACAGGAACAATTGGAGCCGGATTTTTCCAACTCTGGGTGGACCTAATACGGGGTCAGGGTCAACTAAATGACATTACTAAGCAGTGAGCGGTTCAGAGATTGGGGGCAGGTCACAGTGGCCGACAAATTTCCTGTGGCAGTTCTCAGGCCACTGTATACTCATCGCCTGAAGTGAAATGCATTGGATAACAACGCCTTGATTAAGGTTCTTTGACTACGATGCCGTTTAACAATCTCAGGTTGGTTTCCGTGTTCCGGCATATTAGATGATTGTTGGCAGACGCCAAGGGATGGGCTGGAGCAAATCTGAGGCGACTTTGGTAAGACTCCATGTATGGTAAGGCGGCTAATATAGCGTCAATTCGATTCATTTCCAACATTTTTACCAGTTGCGCTTCGGATCGTGCCCATTCCACGTGGACGTCTTTTATGAAAGGACCCAGGAAATATTCGTGGCGTTTAGGGGCGCCGATAACCAATTTTTGTACCTCATCGACTGATTTGAGCGGAGACGCGTCCTCCGGTACGAAGAAAAAAAACAGGTAGCTGCTTAGCGGAGGACTGCTCAAGTAGTTCTCAGAAATTGATTCTCGACCTGAATTTTCAGGGAAGTCTAAAATGCAGTCTACTTGCCCATGAAAAAACATTAAATGAGCGCGTCGAATTGGAACCTTCAGTGGCTTGACTTGTACGGGTACTTTCTTCAACAAATCTGAAATGCGCTGGAAATCTAGAAAAGCACCAACCTCTTCCTCATCGGCTGGAATAGCTACTCTTAGCACCAGCTCTTCACTAAGAGCTGGTAACGAAATCCCGATTAAAACTAGCAGTAATCGAAAAAGCATAGGTGCATCGCCATTTAATACGCGTTGTGCCTTTAACTTTAAGCTAGTACGGTGTTTACCAGATGACTAAGAATTAATGGGTCTATGCCGTTAATCTCTCCATGTCAATTACTTGCACCGACTCACGTGAAAGTTGACGGCAGCCTTTCGAATGCTTACCTTCAGTAATGTCGGGCTGCAGCAGTGGCTTTCTTCTAGATCAATTTCCTGCATCGTGGACGACGTGTGAGGAATCACCTTAAATTTTGGTTTGTATTGCTGATTTCCCTTTGCCTTAGCGCAGCCTATGCATCAGGGTCGATTCGGTCGGAAAATGAGGTTAAGGCCGCCTTTCTCTACAATTTCACCCGTTTTATTACATGGTCGCATACA
The DNA here is from genome assembly GCF_009617755.1 of Marinobacter salsuginis. Lineage (NCBI taxonomy): Bacteria > Pseudomonadati > Pseudomonadota > Gammaproteobacteria > Pseudomonadales > Marinobacteraceae > Marinobacter > Marinobacter salsuginis. Next base: position 48,343 of record NZ_BGZH01000006.1, on the reverse strand, counting down.
GTAGACGGTGCAAAAGCGCTTGAAATCTGCGTTCTGGGGAATGACCCGTTCGGAGATTTACTAAACGCGATTCGTGGCCGAAAATCTCAGGGCAGAGAGCTTAAGCTCAGATATTCCGACGACCCCTCAGAGCTGTCCGAATGTGACGTACTTTACATTAGTGAGTCACAATCCCGGAGCTTGCCAAGCCTTTTCGATCTGGCCCGGGAAGAGGGTATTCTTACCGTCAGCGATTTGCCGGATTTTGCCCGAAAGGGCGGCATGATCGGCTATGTTAAGCAGGGGAATGTCATCCGCTTCGAGATCAACCTGAAAGCAGCCTCCAGCGCTGGACTGACGATCAACTCCAGACTCCTGGAACTAGCGGTGAAGGTGCTGCGATGATTGGTCACTATCGATACTGGCGATTAAAAACCAAGCTGCTGTTTTTGACCCTTTTCACCAGCGCTCTCGGTATTTCGCTTGTATGCATCAGCCTCATCTTTGTTGAAAACCAGAACTACCGAAGGCAGCTGGAATCAGAGCTCCATGTTATTGCCGGTATACTCGCTGAGCAGTCTGCGGCGGCTCTGGTTTTTGCAGACAAAGAGCAACTAACCAGCATTATATCGAGCCTCAGACGCATCGGCACCATCCGGCAGGCCTGCATCTTCAATGCCCAGGGCGTTGTAATGTCTGCGCTTGAAAGCCCAGTCAAGCGACCTTGCCCCAATATTGTGAAGCCAGTTAAGGAAGGGTTTGTGGATAATGCTTACCGTTTACTGATACCGGTCACGCTGGATAACGAAACCGTAGGCCAGTTGTTTCTGACGTCTCACTTGGACTCCTTGCGCAATCACATCCGAACCTTTGTGCTGATCACAACTGTCGTGGGTGCTGTGATTCTTCTGGTCCTCAGTTTTCTGGCCCTGAAACTTCAGCGAATTGTCTCCGAACCCATCCTGACGCTCTCTGACACCGCATGGCGGATTGCGAGAGACCACGATTACACGGTTCGCGCTCCGGTGTCAGGAACCGATGAGCTGGGCCGCCTGGGCAACACCTTTAACGAAATGATCGGAACCATAGAACAACAGAACCGGCGCATTCTCGAGAGCCGAGACAGCCTTGAGCGAACTGTCGAAGCACGGACATCAGAATTGAGCATGGCCAATCGCGAGCTTGAGGCATTCAGCTATTCCGTCTCTCATGATCTCAGGCAACCACTCAGAGCTATTGAAGGCTTCGGACAGGCACTTGAGGAAGATTACGGCGATCAGCTTAACGAAGCAGGAAAGGATTACTTACGTCGAATTCGCGCTGCAAGTGTTCGTATGGCAAGCCTCATTGACGGCCTGCTTGTGCTTTCGAGGGTCAGCCGGCAGCCAATGGAGAGCGAAGTCGTTGATTTGACTGGTCTTGCGCGCGAAATCACTGACGAACTGCTAAATATCGATGACACCGTGCCAACGGAAGTAAATATTCAACAGGGCATTAGAGTGACCGGCGATAGCAGGTTGCTCAGAGTGGCATTCCAGAATCTATTGGAGAACGCCTGGAAGTACAGCGCCAAGGGCGAGAAGCGACTGATTAATATATCTGCAACGAGAGCAGGCCGCTTCATCATCGTCGAGGTGCAGGACAACGGCGTGGGATTCGATATGCGTTACGTCGACAAACTGTTCGTGGCGTTCAATCGTCTCCACACACCAGCAGAATTTGGTGGCACGGGAATCGGCCTCGCTACCGCTTACAGAGTCATTCGCCGGCATAAAGGCGATATCTCAGCCGTCTCTGAAGTTGGTAAAGGGGCGCGCTTTAGAGTTAGATTGCCTGTTTCCCGCAATTAACGCTAGACTTGAGTTGACGCGTTCTCGTGCGCAACTAATCAAAGGGCAAATGATAATATGGACGGCCATTCAATCCTTGTGGTTGAAGACAATCCAGATGACCAGATACTCACTGTCCGTGCCCTAAAAAGTGCCCGTGTAGAGGGTCCTGTCATCATTTTGGAAGACGGTGAAAAAGCCCTTCATTTTCTTTTTGGACCTACCGGCCAACCCACCAAAAATGTGGACTCGCTCGGAGCCGTGATGCTGGACGTCAAGCTTCCTAAGGTTAGCGGCTTGGAGATATTAAAGCATATTCGATCGTCCCCGCAGACCCAGTGGCTTCCCGTCATCATGGTTACTTCTTCAGATGAACCTGCGGATTTGCTAGAAGCCTATCGCTTGGGAGCTAACAGCTTTATAACCAAGCCTATTAACTATCGGGAGTTCGTCGATCAAATGGCCGTACTTGCTCGATATTGGTTACAGGTAAATAGAGTGCCTAATGCCAGTGCAGTTCGAACAATTTGACAAGGTGATGTCAGTGACAGAGACAGACAGCCCGCTGAGAATGTTGATCGTTGAAGATTCTGAAGACGACGCAATGCTTCTTTTGCGAGAACTGCGCAAAGGGGGCATTGACCCCTATAGCGAGATGGTGGATAGCGAAGATCGACTGCGCCGGTCACTACGCGAAGGCAAATGGGACATTCTGATAACCGACCACAATATGCCTGGTTTCTCATCGTTCAGGGTTCTCGAATTAGCGAAACAATACTCTGCAGACCTGCCAGTCATTATCGTTTCCGGCACGATAGGCGAGGGCGTTGCGGTAACGGCAATGAAGGCCGGCGCCCAAGACTATATAATGAAGGACAACCTTTCTCGTCTGATCCCTGCCATTAACCGTGAGGTGAGAGAAGGCACCGTCCGCAAGGCCAAGCGTGTTGCGGAAACTACTTTGGAGTACATGGCGTTCCATGACAGTTTGACGGGTCTAGTGAATCGCCGGGAATTTGAACGACGGTTGAAGATGGCGCTGGACGATACCCATCATCGAGGTGGGCAACATGTCTTGCTTTATCTTGACCTTGATCAGTTCAAAATTGTCAACGATACCTGTGGCCACATTGCTGGAGATCACCTGCTGAAGCAACTCGCCACGGTTTTATCAAAGCATATTCGATCGAACGACACCCTGGCGCGACTGGGTGGCGATGAGTTCGGAATATTATTACATGGCTGTGACGGGTTCTATGCGCGAAAGGTTGCGAAAAAACTCTGTGAGGAGGTCCGAGAATTTCGGTTTGTGTGGCAGAAAAAGCCTTTTGCCATAACTTTAAGCATTGGCATGGTACTGATCAGCAACGAATACGCCAAAGCCAAAGCCAGCGAGCTGCTTTCCCATGCAGATCTAGCGTGTTACGCCGCCAAAGATCGCGGCCGAGACAACGTTCAACTTTATCAGTCCAGCGATCAGGACATGCAGCAGCGGCGTAACGATATGCATTGGACCAGCCGCATTCAGCAGGCCCTCGAAAATGACAACTTCTGCCTCTGGAAGCAGGATATTGTCGCGTTGCAGCCAGAGGCTGCTGACGGCTACAGAACGGAATTTTTGGTCCGATTGCAGGAGGAGAATGAGATCATCCCTCCGGGCGCGTTTATTCCGGCAGCCGAGCGCTTCGGTCTGATGACAAAAATAGACCGGAAGGTCATTGAGATGGCCTTTCGATACCTCGACCGAACTGGCCTTGGCAGAGAGCGGACAGGCACTTTTTTTGTCAACCTGTCCGGCAGCTCGTTTAATGACCCAGAGCTTTTTCTGTACATCTCCGAGCTCGCCGATAGACATGACCTGAATCCCGAGAGAGTGTGTTTTGAGATCACTGAAACGTCTGCTATTGCGAACCTGGATGTGACACAGCAGTTCATCAGCTTTTCCAAGACAAGGGGCTTCAAGTTTGCGTTAGACGATTTCGGGGCAGGCATGAGTTCCTTCTCTTACCTTAAGGCTCTCCAGGTGGACTATTTGAAGGTTGACGGAGGGTTCGTGCGCAACCTTCTAACTGACCCAATCGATCTAGGAATTGTCGACGCCTGCAATCGCATTGGCCATGCTGCCGGACTCAAAACGGTGGCTGAATTTGTTGAAACCGACGAGATCAGAGACCGACTTGTAGAGCTCGGTCTCGATTACGCACAAGGGTATGGCATATCTAGGCCGAAACCGCTCAACTAACAAAGCGACCTGGCTTAGGTCCATCATTCCTCTGTAATACCCAGTAAGGATGGTTCATGTTCGAAAACGGTGACCTGATACTAAGTTGCCTGGAGCACCTTGGCGTCGAATACGTGTTCGGCGTTCCAGGAGGAAGCATCGAACCTTTCTACGATGCGCTGGCCCGAAGCGAACGCCGGGGGGGAATACGACCCATCACGGCCCGCCACGAATCCGGCGCGGCATTTATGGCTGAGGGCTACGCGAGGGAAACGGGGAAAATAGGCGTATGTTGCTCCACGGCCGGCCCCGGGGCCACCAATCTTCTCACCGGTGTTGCCTCTGCGTATGCCGACGGCATTCCCATGCTGGTCATTACAGCACAAACCGGGCTCGACAGATTTGGTCAGGGCTCCCTGCAAGAGACGTCCTGTACTGGGATTCACACACTGGAAATGTTTGCCAGGTGTACTCGGTATAACACCCTGGTATCGCATCCAGCACAGCTGGAAACCAAGTTGCTGCAGGCAATAAGTCACGCAATGGGGAACCAGTCGGGGCCAGCCCACCTTTCAATACCCCTGGATGTGATGCGCCACAATATTCCTGATAACGCCATAGATAGACCATTCAACGCCTTTACCAATCACGATGTCGCGCCAAGCGAATACGCAGTCCAGACTGCGTTAACTGAGCTGGATGCTGCCAGCAAAGTAACGCTGGTCCTAGGCGAGGGCGCCGCAGAGGCCAGCGACCTGTTGGTACGTATAGCCGAGTCCCGAAACTGGCTTATTGTCACGACGCCGAGAGGAAAGGGATTGATCGACAGTTTCCATCCGCTTTACCGCGGGGTCTTCGGCTTCGCTGGGCATGATAGCGCCAGCGACGCGCTTAAGGAGGTAAATGCTGACCTGGTGGTGGCTATTGGTACTGCGTTGGATGAGGTCTCGACCTGTGGCTGGGATCCTACGACTATAATGTCTGATCGACTCATTCACGTATCAAAAAATCCGGAACACCTAAGTCGCTCAACTATGGCTCGATTAGTTATTTTGGGTGCGCCACAATCCCTTTTTGAATCGGTAGCAAATGCCTTTGGCATCGACTCAAAGAAACTTAGAAGAAGTCTGATTTTCAGCGATCAGTCCTTGCCAGCGAATACCCGCTTTGATGACCCAGACAATTGCGTCGACAGATCCGGAAGTATAAAGGGGCAGGCGTTGATGACCTTTATGAGTCAAATCTGTCCTCAGGATACTCGTATACTGATGGATACCGGGAACAGTTTTCTTTGGGGAATTCATTATTGGAACGTTCGCCGTCCGACCAATATATTGCCGGCGACCAATTACTTTCAAATTGGGTTGGGATTTGCGGCGATGGGCTGGGCCATAGGGACCTCTGTAGGCATGGCCGTTGCTAACCGCAATAAACCGGTGGTTTGCTTCACCGGCGATGGTAGTTATCTAATGTCAGGACAGGAATTGACAGTAGCTCTTCAGGAAAACCTGAATATTCTTATGTTGGTGCTCAATGATGCCTCCCTCGGCATGGTCCGCCATGGGCAGAAGTTGAGTGGCGGTGAACAGGTAGCAACCCAGGTGCCAAGCGTTGATTTTTCAATGATCGCCCGGGCACTGGGCGTTGAATCCTACCGGGTTGAATCCATGGAACAGCTAAAAGATCTTGATATAACCGGGATCTTGGCTCGGCCGGGCCCGTGCCTGGTTGATGTCGTAGTTGACGGTGACCAGGTGCCCCCTTTTGGCTCCAGGATAAAGGTTTTAACAGGTTCGATTTAAACTCACAAATAGAGTAGGGCATCGACGTGTCATCAGACTATGCGTATCACTCCAATTTCTGGTTTGAAGAGCCGGAAGAATCCAATCCATTCGCTGCCAAGGCTTGTTACTGTCACGGCTACGATGTGTATAGCCAGGTCATAGAAAAAGCAGGTTGGTTCGAATACCTGTTATTGATGTTTAAAGGAAATCGACCGCAACCACACGAAGCCGTATTGCTTGAAAAACTCGCCCTAGTTCTTGCTAACCAAGGTCCCAAAGAGGCCAGTATTCGTGCCGCCATGAATGGTGGTGTGGCCGGCACCAATCATAGCTCAGCCCTTATGTGCGCACTTGCGGTTGGCTCAGGACTTTATGGTGGCGCTCAGGAGCTTGAAATTTGTATGCGCTTATGGCTGGAGTGCGAACAAGATATTGAGCGCTGGAAAGCCCGCCTTCAGGCTCCTCAGGAAGACGAAAGGGCCGACATCTGGCCAGCAATCGAGCATCCACCGGGCTTTGACCCGAATGGTGACCAGATACCGACAACGCTTCTCCAATCGCTGGAGCTTTTGGTCCGATTCGCACCGGACGATGGCGCCTTGGTCTGGCTCCGAGATCATCGTTGTAACCTCGAGGGATTCTTTGGTTGCCCCATATCGATCACTGCTATCGCCGCTGCAACCTTCGTGGACCTTGGCCTGGATCAGGATCAGGGCAGCATGCTTTACCTTATGCTCAGGCTACCCGGGGCGGCCGTGCATGCATTGGAGCAACGTGAAATGGGCTGGAAAAAGTTTCCCTTCTACAGTCCTGCCATCCAACTGGAGGATGATCCGGGGCCTTGTCAGAAAACTGCCGAGGAGGGCGGCCAATGAACCATGAACGACTGTATGAGACTGAAAGCCGCTTGGTGACGCGTATTGGAAAGGCCTTTCTTACTGAGCGCGTGGTCATGCATGGCAAAGATCTACATCACGAATTGGATCACCTCGAATGGTTGCATTTGTATCTGTATGCAATTCTTGGTAGAGATCCCGGTAAGAACGTCGCTAACATGCTGAATTGTTATTGGGTCGGTAGCAGCTACCCGGATCCGTCCATCTGGCCAAACCATGTTGCGGCTTTGGCGGGTTCGGTTCGTACCACTCCATCACTCGGAATGATGGCTGGATTAAGTATTTCCGAGGCATCCATCTATGGTCGCCGGCCGGAAGTTCGCGCGCTTGACTTCTTTTACAGGGCAGCCCAGTGGTGCGATGAGGGCGGAAAGCTGGAGGAGTTTGCTGACCGAGAGAAATCTTTGGGTCGTATTCTATATGGCTACGGACGTCCACTCGCGAAAACGGATGAGCGCATCGCCTTTACATTGGATAAGGCAAAGGAATACGGGTTTTCTGAGGGGCGCCATTTGAAAATGGCATTTGCGGTATACGAGCATGTGAACAGGGAGCACGGATATTCAATGAATGTTGCTGCTGTTCACGCTGCCCTCGCGGCAGACATGGGCTTCAGTTGCGAAGAGTACCAACTTCTACTGTCACCCGGCTTTGTAACTGGCATGGCACCGTGCTACAAAGACGCGAAAAAACGACCCGAGGGAAGCTTTTTCCCCATTCGGTGTGAAAGCATTGTTTATCACGGTGTTGGGAAGCGAAATTGGGACGATTGAGCTAGGGATATCATCATCTTCAGAACGTGTAATGGAGCTCGCCCACCAAGCGACGCCCTGGCATCGGGAAGTCGTTTGGAATGGCAGGGGTTGGCTCTGAAAAGGGGCTCGGATCTCTAACATCTTCATCGAAGATATTTGTCACGGATAGCGAAAGATCCAGCCCGCGCCATAAGCCCTTTGTTCGAAGAGTCATATCCACAGTTGTGGAGTCGCGCACAGGTTCTCTCTGATCGGCTTCCGTTCTTTTCTGCTCTCCCACCCAGTTCACTTGTGAGCTCAGAGCCCAGCGGGGCGAGAGAGACCAATCAGTGCGTCCATAAACCTGATGATTGGGAGCCTCGCCCACGGATTGTCCCGTACGTTCATCTTTGGCTGTTTGATACGCGTAATTCACCTTTAACGAAAGATCATCCGAAACGTTAAAGGAAAGTTCGAACTCGCCCCCATGCCCACTTCTCTGACCTGCGTTTCGGTATTGAGTAGCGATTGTCCCGGAAATCGGCACAGCGGTAATGAGATCGTCAATCTCGTAATAAAACAGGTTAAGAGCGTAAAGTACGCGTGGAGTCAGCTGATGAGACATGCCAACTTCAAAGGTATCGATAGTTTCCGCATCCAGTTGGTCATTTCCAATGAAGACAGGATTGTTGGACACGTAAAGCTCGTTTAAAGAAGGGGCACGAAAGGCGCGCCCATATAAAACCTTTGTGGTAATAGCGTCCGTCGTAGCCCATATCAAGGCGGCCCGGGGATTAACGGTGCTTCCGAAATCGGTATATTCGTCAAAACGAACACCACTTACGAGTTGCCAATTTTGCGCGAATTTCCACTCATTCTGAACAAACATGTAATAGTTAGTGCGGTCTGCCTCGGGCATCCAGATCTCGGTTGGATCATCGGAGACGTCAACTACAGAGTCTCTGGGGCTGAAATCCGGGTTAAAGTTCTTTTGTTCGGTGACTTCGTAGAGGTCTGCCCAAAACGTTCCGACACCTGTGTGAAGCCGGTGGTTCAGAAAGCCTCGATAAACTGAACTCAGATCTATACGAATCTGATGCTCCTTGTAGCCCGGGTTACCAATCAATCCATTTGGGAACTCACCGTCAAACGCCCCTGGTGGGTAAAGGATAATATTGTTTTCAGGCTCTTGGGTTATATTGAAATATGACACCCGAGCCTCGACGTCCAGATCATGCGCGATGTTGGGCCAGCGGTAACTGTAATCCATATTGAGACGACGAGAAGAATACTGCCCCTCCGGATCCAGAGCTTGGGCTAGGCCCGGGCCAGTGCCCAAGTTACCGCGGTCTTGAATACCTGCGCGCAGCGTCCAATGGTTTTTACCCATTTCGAAGCGGGCATCCAATTGGTCCACGCCCGTGTTTACAGGGCCAGGTGCCAAAGAGGCTGAAGTACCAAATGTCTCGTCAAATTTGGTCTGTGCGTCGCGCTCTATAATGTCGTCCCAGCCTTCTGTAGTTTGGTACTCCAATATTAAATTCACTCCCAGTCCGGCCAATTCTTGGCCTGATTCCAGCCAACCGCCGTGGGTTTTATTACTGGCGAGTCGCACACCAACTGTCTGACCATCGATCGATCCTGGGCCCTTTGTAATAATGTTTATGACACCGGAGTACGCGTCTGCACCATAGAGCGCAGAACCAGGCCCCCTGATAACCTCAATGCGCTCGATTGCCTTAACCGGCATACCGCCCCAAGCATTGCCCCGATTTCCATACATCATTGTGGTAGTGGGAATGCCGTTGATAAGCAGGAGCGCCTGAGCATTATTACTTGTGGTTATTCCTCGAAAAACGTATTTGGGAGAAAACCCCTGATCTGAATGGTTGACGTGAAGGCCAGGCACTGTCTCGAGCACCTGATCAAGATCCGTTGCTCCAATCGCAGCAATGTCGTCAGCACTGATGACAGAGGTGACCGCCGCAGCCTTATCAAGGGGGGTCTCCATACCTGAAGCAATAGAGACAACCCGTATTTGGCCGAGTTCCTCTAGAGGAATATCCCAAAGCGAATCATCAGCTGTAGCCGCACTGAAGATTGCAAGACAAAACACGCCAGAAGACAACTGGATAGAAAAGAGCCTTGATCGAACTCGTCTACAAGACAAAATCGATTGACGCATATCAACATCTCAACGCTTAAAACGACCAACTAGACGAAACAAATTGTTCAGCGGCTGACTCTTCTAAGCTTGTTCCGAGGATTTCGATCCCTTGAAAGGGCGCCATAGTTCTATAGTCTCGTCAGCCATTAAAAAAATGCATGCCGAATAAGAGTTTAGCTTCATTAAGTTTAGAAGCAAGTTCTATTCGGTCTTCGAATAAACGGGCCTCCGCGATAGCCGGGGCGGTTCAGACGGGTTCTACCCCGTTACAGCGGACATTCCCAAAAAGAGGCTGGGGAGTGTCATGCGTATCGGGGGAACTCCGGCGCGTGAGCCGAACGTTATCCCCAAATCTTAATATTCGCTTTGCTACCAGACTTCACCTTGCAGATCACATCTGCGCGTTGCTCGACGGGCCATAAATCAATTACTGCACTGCGTGTAAAAAAGTCGAGTCTCGGCGATATTCGCAGGAAACTTCATAGTTACTGAGCTAAAGACCAATCCAACAAAAACTCATGAACTAAAAGATACGGTGCGTGACGTTTAACTTATGCGCGGTGTTGTTGTTCATCGAACTAGCCAGCCTCCAATAAATGCAGCTGACACAATGGCCTACCCGGTCGGCGCCTTGATCTGGTACGCAAGTTACTTCATACAACGTGAAATTCGTGCTTTTCATGAACTTATTCGCCCGACTGAGCGCTGTTTGCTGTTGTCTGCTTTCAAACAAAAAACGAACATTCGTAGTTCCTCAAATCCGTAGCTTTTCTGCACTCGCTGATGGTTGGTGAAAAATTCGTCAGCATGGTATACAATCTGTTTAGTGATTTGGCTAGTTATTCGAGTATTTTTAGAGAGTTAAGCTGATGACCATTAGCGAAAAAATTGCGGAGTATGTAAAGAGACAGCCTTACGGGGGCGTTTTTACGCATAAGCAGCTAGTGAAGCGCTTCGGAGGCCATGGTCCCCTCATTTCTCAGAGCTTGAAGAAATTGAAGGAGGCGGAGCTTATTGCACCCCTCGAACGAGGCCTGTGGCAACGGCCCAAGCCGACCCGGTTCGGGCCTGCCTTTGCTACTCCGGAGAAGATTGTTTCTGTTCTCGCAAAGGAACGGAAAGCTTTTGTCGTGCCTTCAGGCGCCAAGGCCCTAAATGAATTCGGGGCATCGACCCAAATGCCAATGAAGCCTGTATTTATCTCGACGAAACGTATCCAGCCGATCAAGCTGGGAAAGGCCCAGATAGAGTTCAAGTACAGCCAGGCCTTTGAACACGCGGTGAAACATCTGAGAGGACTGTCAAAGGATGAAAAGGAAACGGCCGCACGCTTGTGGGTAGCACTTGAGTATGCCGGCAAGGAGCATGCAGAGCGGGAGGGAAATGTATTCAAGAAGGTTTATCTCTCGCTGTCAGAGAAGGGTCAAAAAAAACTAATCTCAGCGCTTGAGGGCAAGCTGAAGTGGGCGCAACCGATTCTGGAGTAAGCCAATGGATAAACCGTACCTGTTTACACTGGCCGAGGCCGAGAAGAAGGACCTGTTCGCGGCGGGTGCATCGAGAACGGGATTGCCCAGCTATGTATTGGAGAAAGACTATTATGTGACTCTGGTCTTGAAGCTTTTGTTCGAGAAACTTAAGCCAAAGCATACCGGCAAGAGTTCCACCCCGTTCATGTTTAAAGGTGGTACTACGCTCAGCAAGGTCTTTCACTGCATCGACCGCATGTCTGAAGACATCGACCTTTCGCTTGACATGAAATTCCTTGGGCACCCCGAGCCTGAGGGTGGGGAAAAGAACACTCCTCGAAAAAAGAGAGTCGAGAAGCTGAATTCGGCGGCTGCCGATACCGTATCCAACGTTTTGGCTCCCTTCTTGGTTGATGAACTGAAGCAAATCCACTCTGAGTTCACCGTTAAAGTGGCGCCGAACGGTCTGGACATCGAGATTTTCTACCCTCAGCTTTTCCAGGCGCCAGTTGGCGGATACATAAGGCCGAGGGTGCTGCTTGAATGTGGTGGGAAAGCCGGGCTGGAGCCGTCAGATACCCACACGGTAACTCCAATGGTGCTGGAAGGTCTGAGAGTTCAGCACGATGACAGTTGCATCGTCGATGTGTTGGGATGTGATCGCACGTTCTTTGAAAAACTCACCGCCCTTCATGAAATCAATCACCGGGGAGTGGCAGGTCTGGGTGAACGTCAGTCGCGGCATATCTATGACGTTATCGCGATTCATGAGCAAAACCCCGGCTTCATTGATAACCAGGAATTGCTAGCCAAGGTCGTGGACCACAAACAGAAATACTTCAAACGAGCGGCGGCAAAATGGAATGAAGCGGTGCCGGGCTCCATCAAGATTGTACCCGAAGGAGAGATCGCCGAAGCGCTGGAAGCGGATTGGGAGAAAATGGGTGTTATGTTTCCCGGTGATCTCCCATGGTCATTTGCTGACATGATGCAGAAGCTCAAGGAAATTAGCGATCAAATAAACGGGCCGAAGACCCTGGGAGAAGATATCGAACCGAAATCGACCTAGCGGACGCTGACCGCAGTAGTTTGATGAATTCGGGCACCTCTGGGTTGCTAAGATCGCCCTTTTAAACGAAGTGTCTAACTGCCTTTTATTTTGGTCTTCTGAAGCGGCTCGTCCGCTTGCGGGCGCCGGTGACGTTTATTCTCATCGTGATCAGTTGTTCGCTGGCCGAGTAGAGCTTACTCGCATCGCTCATGGACATCTTGTTACGTACAATCTGAAGGGCTGCTTCCTCCGAAACTAGCAGAGCAGGTCCGAGCCAGTTTGCCTCCTCCTCCATGGACCTTACTTCGGCATTGAAGTTGCGCTCCCCATCGCCTGTAAATGGAGGAGTAGGGGGGTGTAACAAAATTGCGTGGCTTAACTCGTGGGCAATGTTGGCGGCTTGCCGGTAGGGATGATGAGCATCGTTATGAACGATCAATCGTTTCCTGCCCTCAAAAACGGAGACTGCCGAGAAGTTATCTTGAGCACCGTTGGACAAAACGGAAACTGCCTGCGGATCGCTAGCAGAGAATTCACTCAATGGAAGAATTGGGATTTCCAACAAAGTTGCCAATTCCCACGGGCAGAGTGGCTCGTGGGGTTGTCTCCCGAGCTCTTCTCGCATCTCTTTGGCGTACTTATTGGCTTCACTTTTAAATCCACGCATTAATGCCATGAACTACGGTTCCATGTTAATGATTTCTCAACTTTTCGTGAGCTGTCCGAACAATCGCCTCTATTGCAACTTTAGCATCCGAAGATAGGGTTGGGTCAGCTCTGAACAGAGCAGCAACGTCCTCTATTGAGTTCTCTGCGGGCTTCGAATCATGTGTATCCCGCTGAATAAAATTGTCCACTTTCAACTGAGACCATGCTGCCAGTGCCGCCAACGTGTCCACGTCAGGCCGCTTTCCTTGTGCCATACGAGTGAGAGTGGAAGCACTAACACCAGCCTCTTCTGCCACCTTCCTCCAAGTTATCTTCTTGTTATTACGGGTTTTATCTAAGGCTTCAAAAAATGCGTCAGCATCAAATTGACCTTTGGGCATAATTTTTCCAGTTTTATAGTTGCAACATTATTCGACATATGAAATTATTGTTTTGCGAGTTTCAGTTTAGCAACTAATTTGCATAGATGAAATAGAAAATCCAAGATCGTAATAGAGGAATTCTGATCATGAACCCAGACAAAAAGTTGGTCACTATCGTTGTCGAAGCAACTCCTCACGAGTGGCCCAAAGGTGAGATTTCGTACGACGAGGTGGTGGCACTAGAAGTGCCCGGTCACAGCCCTGAATCTCAAACCACCTATTCAGTTATGTATGAGCGGGGCCTGGGTAATAAGCCTGCTGGCTCGCTGTATCCTGGCGCGTCTGTAAAAGTGAAAGAAGGTATGGTGTTCCATGTTTCAGAAACTGGTCAATCTTAATAGTGATTTGCAGCAGTTGGTCGATAAAGGTTACGCGCTATCAGTCGACACCACTAACCACCTAATCGTGCATGATATTCCTTACTTGGACAGCACGGGACAGTTGAGGATAGGCGCGATTGTGTGCAAGTTGAAATTTCTTGACAAATTTCGCTTCGAACAAAACGACCACCAAATCTATTTTGCCGGAGATACGCCGCACGCTGCGGACGGAAACCCGGTTCGAGGGCTGGGAGGGGGAGCCTGCACAATTAATCTCAGCCCAACATTTAACGACGTCGTCGTCCAGCGGTCCTTCTCGGTAAAGCCCAAAGGGGCTGGAAAATACAAGGATCATTTTCATAAGTTGGAAACGTATGTTGGCATGATCTCTGGCCCAGCAATCAATAAGCACAACGCCAACCCCTACACTTTTCGCTTACGAGAAGAGGTTTTGGAAGATCCCGTGTTCAAATTTCGAGATACGCTTACCAGTCGGTCTGATCTAGGAGATCTTTCAGAGAGGCTCTCGAACGAAGTGGTTGCAATAATAGGCCTGGGTGGAACAGGTGCCTATCTATTGGACTTCCTATCCAAAACCCCGGTAAAAGAAATAATAGGATTCGATCACGATTACTTTCACGTGCACAACACGTATCGCTCTCCTGGACGCCTGGATGAAGAAGAGTTAGGCCTTCCAAAAGCTAAGGTTTACGAGCGCCGGTACCAAAATTTTCGCCACGGTCTATCCCTAAAAAACCAATGTCTCGATGAGGAATCAAGCCATTTGCTCGAGAATGTCACCTTTGCCTTCGTATGCGTCGACAATGGTGATTCGCGTAAAGAAATTTTTGATATCTTGATTCGAATGAGGATACCGTTCATCGACACTGGGTTGGGAGTTAAGCGAAGCTCAGCTGGCGATCTCAGTGGAATGCTCAGGGCAACGTACTTTTCTACCGAAGACGCTGATAGGGTAAGGGAGAAGAAGTGCGCAAATGAATCTGAGGATCCCAATAATCTTTACAAATCAAACATCCAGATTAGTGAGCTAAACGCTTTGAACGCTTGTATGGCGATACTGCAATACAAGCAAATCAAAGGGTTTTATGAGGGAGAAAACCGCACTTTTGATACTCGTTTCAATGTGAGTTCGTTCTTGATGGTGAGGGAAAATGCATTCAATGAAAATGAAGACTGAATTTGTGCATTACATGCCCAAAGTCCTACAGAATGGAGTGTTATACGTATCGCAGGAATTCAACACGGCAGCGCATCTGTGCGCGTGCGGATGCGGTGAGAAGGTAAGAACGCCTTTAACTCCCACTGAATGGCGGCTTTCTAATACTGAGAAAGGGCCATCTCTGAAACCTTCAATCGGTAATTGGCAGCTACGCTGTAAGTCCCATTACTGGATAGCCAATGGCAACATTATCTGGGCCAGAGAGTGGACTCGCGCCGAGATTGAGGAAGGTCGAAAGTCTGAACAGTTAAGGAGAAGAAGCTACTTTAACAGAGGCATCAATAATGCACCTGTAACAGTCGTGCAAAAAATCTGGCAGTGGCTCAAACGCTGGTTCGGCTGAATTAGTCGTGCGATATAACCGTCATCTGGTTGCCGCTGGCATTCACTTAAACCGGGGCCGATCAATTAATGTGGCGATTGTGTGCGCACTGAGAGCGTGATTATTCCCGACATCTGCGGTTTTCCGTTCATCATTACGACGATGTTGCTCGACCGCTATTTGGTTGCTTTTTAACAGGATTGCGAAAGATAGGTACCGCTGCCACGTGCGGTGTGTTTAGCTATGAGGATATTTCGACCGGAGGATGATTCATGCCACCGAGAGACACCGAACTGTCATTAAAATTGTCCCCTAAAAACGCGCAACTCCTTCGACGAGCCTCTGCAATGGCTGGCTTTGAATCATTGTCCGAATTTGTCCTGCAAGTAACGTTGGAGAGAGCCTCGCGAATTCTGGAGTCTGCCGAAACCATCACCCTGGACAGTGAATCTTTCGACGCGTTCATCGCCGATTGTGAACAGCCGGGGCCCCCGAACAGCGACTTAAAGAAAGCGAATGAGCGCCGGAGAGTCGAAAAAGCTAAATCGTCGTGAGCCGCCAAGACCCTGACGTAACGGCAGAAAATGACTTAGGCTACTGATCCCCTGAGGATCACTTCAGCCTGCCCATCCAACCGCTCCTTAACCGAACGCCAATCCGGCATAAACCGGTCCAGCAGGTTGTAAAACCGGGGGCTGTGATTGTGCTCTACCAGGTGGCAAAGCTCGTGGAGCAAAACGTAATCAATAGCCCGGGTCGGCGCTTTGACCGGATGCGGGTTCAGCAGAACGGCGCCGCTGGCCGCACAGCTTCCCCATTGTGTCTGCATTGCTACCATGCGCCACTCAGGCGGCGTTTTAAGCCAGGGTAGGGAGTCTACTAGAAGATCTAACCTGCGCTGGAACACATCCGAGGCCCGATCCCGATACCATTGCTGTACGGCCGCATGTGTACGTTCTGGGATGAGATCCTTGCCTCGCACCCGCAACTTTCCACCGATGAGTTGGCAGGTTACTTTGCGTTGCTCAGGGTCCTGGATCGTTTTGAGCACGTAACGGCGCCCTAGATACAGCACACTTTCTCCACTGACCCACTGACCCACTGACCCACTGACCCACTGACCCACTGACCCACTGACCCACTGACCCACTGCCGCGGCAGCACGTCACGATGGCTCTGCTCGATGTCATCCAGGTGCTTCAGAACCCAGCGGGCCCGGCGCTGAACGGCAGCTTTGATTTCGGAAAGGGGAGAGTCCCCAGGGGCATCCACCTGAACTTTCCCATTTGGATGAACGTGGACCTGTATGGATCGCCGCTGATATGTCGGTAGTTAGCAGAGGTGGTAACGAAACTCCCGATCGCCGTAGCGGGCGCGGTGCTCCGTTGGCTGCTCCTGTTGGACTGACTCAACAGACGTCGTCACTTGACCACTCCAATGCGTAGAATCTGCACCACTTCATCGAGCACTGCTTTGGCCTTGTCGAGGCCCACCAGGGAGAACAGGCGGGGCAGGAGGTTCTTGCGAACGTCTTGTTCGATACCGACCGGGTTCAGGGAGTTTTCGGCTACAGCACGATTCACGACTCTGTCGATCTCGAACGCCTCCTCAATCAACTGGTCACCTTTTTCCGTCTCCAGAGCATAGAACTCCTTACCCAATACCAGCTTGAAGGCACCGTAGTAGGCTTGGGCGTGCTTGTTTCCATCAAAGGCGCTGACAGGAAGATCCGGCACATCCCGCTCTTCGACCATCTTCTCCAGGTCGCTGAACATGCGGAACTGGGCTTTGTAGTCGAACATGGCCTCTGCTTTCTCGATGGCCTCAGCAGGGCAGAGAAGACTTTCTGGGCGAAAGGGTCATCGCCTAGGCGCTCCTCAATGGTCTTTTTGGTGCGCGTTTCGATTTTGTCGGTTTCGTTCCGGGCTTTGTCATAGGACCAATAATCACGATTGGTTTCGCCGATGGATTCGATGACCACCGGCTGATCGCCTTTTTTGACGTCAATACCGGTCACGTGCCGGTCGATCAGGTCTCGGATTTGTCCCTCATAAGCCGAATAATCGACGGTCTCCTTCGCATCCAGCCGAACCGTTTTCCGTAACTCCGAGAACCATTTCAGATCCTGCTTGTAGCGCCGGATATCCGCCTCGTGAAGGCCTTGTCGTCAAAGAAGCTCTGGGTTGATAGGTCAGCCTTCAAGCACATGCCGAAATCAGTCACCGC
The DNA here is from genome assembly GCF_009617755.1 of Marinobacter salsuginis. NCBI lineage: Bacteria > Pseudomonadati > Pseudomonadota > Gammaproteobacteria > Pseudomonadales > Marinobacteraceae > Marinobacter > Marinobacter salsuginis. Next base: position 31,014 of record NZ_BGZH01000006.1, on the reverse strand, counting down.
TTCGTAGAAGTCTTACCGCAGCGCCTGACGAACATCAACCTCCATGCCCTCAGGGTCTGTTTCGTACTTCGGCATGAAAATAAGCCCTGTGTAACGACTAGAAACGTACCGTTTTACAAGAAAGAGGAAAAACTGGGTTAAGGAGCCCAATCGAACATCGAGCGTTGCTGACGAGATAACGAACTGAAGTCCGGCTTCTGTTCCAACTTCTGCATGCCGCTGGCCGGAATTGAGATACCCGCTGAAACCGTTGTAATCAACGATAGCCGCATCTAATGCATTGAGTGGAGCTAGTAGTAGCGCTCCGTGGGTGTCACGCTCAAACACCATTTCGTCAAAAGAACCATTGTGTTTGGTTTGCCAATAGTTGTACCACTGGCAAATCGACACCATGTACTGTTGAACTGTATTGATGGCTCGAGACAAACCCCAGGACTGCAGATAAATCAGAAGCAACAGAGCGGGCAGCTCCGTGTCGCGATCTAGAACGACTGCTGTCAGATGATTGTGGTAAGAAAATCTTGTGAGATGAAACCGGTCCGTGGCATCCATTTCCACGCGCTCTGGGTGTCATGAACGAACTTTAAAACCGCGCGTAAGAAAAGGGCACCGGATTTTGGCTGTTTTGAGACAAAAGGCCACAACAAAGGGCTGGAGACAAAACCGAGAAAATCTGGTGAACTAAAATGAACACCGCACCTGGTTTAACATAATGTTTATTATGCGTAGCAACCTATCATATAGCAAGCGCTTCATAATCCGCAAATAGACTTTATAATACTGTATAAAAAAACACATATGAGACGTTTCGTCACATGTATATAGTGAGGTGGAGTTTGTGATCAGAGCTCTTTAACTTCAAACGAAAAAATTGGGGCAGCGTGATGGAGTTCGGACTAAGGAAAATCGTCCTTATTGACAGCTATGTTGAAGGCAGAGCCTCAGAGCTTGATGTTTCTGGTCACACCAACATCAGTGGTGCTAACGGCATTGGTAAAACCAGCTTCTTGAAACTGATTCCGATCTTTTACGGGGAAAGTCCCCGGCGCCTTACGGTTGAGAGCGCCAACGGGAATGAGAGTTTCAACTCTTTCTACCTGAAGCGGAACGGATCCTATCTGGTGTTTGAGTATCTGAGTCATGGGCAGCCCAAGATGGCGGTATTCTGTAACCGGCGAAATGAGGCCAGGCACCGGCACGTCTTTATTGACTCCCCATACCGGGAAGACCTTTTTATAGATGTCTCAAATGAAGAGATCTACCCTGCCCACACCTTGCTGTCTCGCCTGAATGCCGAAGGCATTGGTCACATGAGTGTGGATACGACGCAGCAGTATAGGCAAATCCTGCTCGATGGGACGGTATCAAAGGCGTATCACTTCAGTCTTTGCCCCAGGAATGGCCGGATGTCCAAGCTGACGCCCCTGTTTACCGGCATGTTCAAACGTTCGGTTCAGTTCGCGGATCTGTCCAAGGTTATTCAAGAGTATGCCATGGACAAGCTGGATGATGATGCCCGGCAGATTCTGGAGAATTTTTCAGTCCACCGGGATCACCTGACTGCTACTCTCACCCAGTACGACGCTTATCAGGCACTGGAGAAGGCTCGCCCGGAAAGCGACCAGCTCAGCATTTTGCTTGATGATTACACCCTCACGAACACAAAACTATCCGCCGTGGTGGTGGCCTCCCGTGATCGTCAGACGGCGCTGGAGCTCCAGGTTCGCGCCTACGACGAAGAGAACCAGGAGATTGGCCAGAAACTATCTGATGAAGACAAGGCTCACTCCAAGGCCCTCGAGGAGCTTGATAAGCAGAAGAAAGCCCATGAAGAGCAACGCGGCCCCATAGCCACGCGAATCGACAACATCCAGCGCAACAAGACCTCCTACGATGAACAGGAACTACCCAAATGGGAGCAAAAGCTTGCCGGTATCTGGGAACTGGTCGGCCGTCATGAGAGTTACGCCAACCAACTGAAGATCCTCGCTGATAAGTCGGAAGAGGTACGCCGGCCTATTGAGGCGGAAATCAGTACTACTCGGGAGCGGGCCCAGCAGGAACTCGACCGACTGGAAGGCCGCTACAAGGAACTGACTGGTCAGCATCAGAGCGAGCGCAAAGTCATTTCGGATCGCCAGAGCCGTGAAATCCGCGAACAGGCGAAGAAACAGCAGCAGTCAGCCAGCACCCTGCAGGGAAGTCTATCTGACCTGACCAGCAAGATCAGTCGACTTGAGGAGCGCCGAGATAACCCACAGGCGTCAGAGGAACTGGTTCGTCAGTTCACGATTGCCGAGTCGGCCAGAGACAAGGCTCAGGAAGCATTCGACACGGCTCAGACCGACAACTTAAATGCGAGTCAGCGATTCGAGACAGCGGACAATTATTACCGGGCAGCGGACCAACGGTTCACCGACGCCCGGGAGTGGTGCGAAAAGCTTGAAGAAGCACATGCCAATGCTCTGAGTCTCGTCAACGGCAAAGAATCTTCGCTGATCTACTTCCTCAATAAAAACAAGCCCGGATGGCAGAACACCTTGGGCCGCGTTCTTGAGCCTGAAATTTTGCGCAATGAGAACCTGTCACCTTCTTTGGACCGGGACTACCCGGACAGTCAGAGCCTGTGTGGTGTGTCCATTGATTTTTCGAGGCTCCCTGAGCAGGAACTCACTCCGGCTGCCCTACGCTCCCAGATGGAAGAAGCTGCCGAGGATTTAGGCAAGGCCGAATCTGAGGAAGCGGCTGCCGAGAAGGCCCTGGCACGGGCCAATAACGATCGGAACGACGCCAAGGAACATCTGAACAAAAAGAAAGCCGCCTTTCAACGTGCCCATACCGAACTCGAGAGCGCAAAGGACACGTTGTCGACTATCCGGCAGAAGAAAGCGCAATCCGAGCTGAATAACAAGGCCGAAACCGAGCGTGAGCTGAGCAAGCTTGTCGCTGAAAAGGGTCAGCTGGACAAGCAGATGGAGGCGCTTGAAAGTTCTCAGGATTCGGAAGCCGAGCAACTGGAGGCCCGTCATGAAGAAGAGATTGAGGCTTTCGATACGGCTTATAAAGACGCCCTGGCAGAAATTGAGGCCAGTAAGACCCAGACCAGAGATACCCGGGATGCCGACATTAAGCGCCTTCAGGAGCAATTGGATCAGGCCCTTGCTGGACATGACATCGACCCAGAAGAGATGGAAAGGCTAAGCCGTTCGGTAAAGCAACTGGCCGAAGAGATCGAAACGATACGCGCCAAAGAAATCCTCGTGAAAAGCTACAAGCGATTCATGGAGGAAGAATACGCGCTACTGTCGGGCCTGAAAGAAGATGTTTCCTCCCTGGACAAGGAGCTGAGTTTTCTCCGGGATGAGCGAGCCGAGGCGGTCAGAAACTGGAACGCACGGCGCAGGGAGCTTGAGGGGCGCATAGAGAAGAATAACAAGGCCAAGACCCAGGCCAACACAGATATGACAACCCTGCAGGTTAGCATTCTGCAAACGGCCGAAGACCGGGAACTGCTCGTTTCAGAGCACAATGAAAGTCTTGCTCTGTTCCGGGAAATGAACGCCAACAGTCTAACCCATGAGTACCAGATGCTGCTCCAGCGGGAAAGCAGCAAAATCAACGAGCTCAAGAAGGTGGGTACCCGGTTCGCGACTATCTTTGAGCGGTTCACCGGGACGCCAAGCACCCAGTATTGGCAGGAGGCCGAGCTGGATTGGGACGGCACAGCGGCCCAGGTCATTATCCGGGCCCGGGCGATTCTTGAATACTTCCGGGGCGGGAAGCATGACCTGGTGCGGGACACGCTGGCCTCTGGATTCAGTAATCTAGACCAGATCGATATCTACCGTCGCGCCATGGAGGGCTTCGATAAACGCATCAAACGCTTCAACAAGGAGCTTTCGAGCAGCATAGAGCAAAACCTGAACTTCAAAGCGATTGAGCGGGTGGAGCCAACGGTTACCTTTGAGCTTGAGGAACTGGACTACTGGAAGGACATTAAATCTCTGGCCGATAGCGTTCGAACCTGGCGAGAAAACACTACCCTGAACAGCCTGCCGGATGAAGACCTGATTCTGAGTCTGCGGAACTACCTAGACACCTTTGAAGAGTCTCGGGCGAACGTGACCGTTAAAGAGCTTTGGCGATTGATCCGGTTCCGATTCTTCATCATCGAAAATGGCAAACCAAAGACCGGTTCTAGCTCGAAAGATCTTTCTGGAGATGAAGGCCTGTCTTCCAATGGACTCTCGTACATCGTCATGATTGTGCTCTTCCTTGGCTTCGTCAACATGCTGCGCAAGGGCCAGCCTGTTCACCTCACTTGGTCCCTGGATGAGCTGAGTGCCTTCGACAACGACAATAAACGGACGCTGCTGGCACTGCTTGCTGAACACCACATTAGTCTGATAACCGCGTGTCCGGACATGGGCGATCGTCAGCTGGGTATGTTCAATCAGGTTTACCGGATGGAGCGTTGTGATGGCGGAAAACGCTTTGTCCGCTGGCGCATGCCCGAGCCCGGCACCACCGCAGCGAACAACCCGTTCAAAGATATCAGCCAGGGAGAAGTCTGATGGTCGATCAAGTCACCCCGGCCAACGAGAGCGTTGGCAACTCGGAAACCTATCGCACCCTGCTTACCCGCCTTCTGGCCGGGAACGTTGTCTGCCAGTGGTCAGCGCCTTCGCTGGCGAGGTTGATAGAGCGCGAGGACATTCAGAACCGGGTTAACCGATGGAGCAGCGAACTGGGAATGGAGCTGGCTGAAACTAGCTCTCGAAACGGTCGGTATCTGGTATACCAAGGCTTCGACAACACCGTGAAAGCCGTGGCCCGCGAGACTTTCACCAAATTGATGAAGAACCTGCGCTTTTACGTTCAGACGCTGGAAATGCTGATGAACGCGCTGCATCCGGAGTCCTCCCTGCTGCCAGGAGAAGAGCTGCGCTTTCACGATCTGCTCAGCCAGGTCAGCCAAAGCCCGAGTCTGCAAACCCAACTGAGCAACCTGCCTTCTTCCAGGAAGTACACGGCTTACAAGGAACAGCTGGAAGGCCTGTTCTCACAACTGATCAAAGAAGGTTTGCTGGTCGAGGCCAACGCCAAGCACTCGATCTATCAGGTAACCTCCCGAATTGAACTGGTTCAGGACCTGATCATTTTCATCCAGGATAACGAACACCTTCCAGAGCCGGAGGTGGATACTGCAAGTGGTCGGCAAGGGCAACTGGCATGAGGGGACCGAACGGCCATCATCCACTGCTCGATCTTATTCAGCAGCTTTACAATGCCCGGGAACTGGTTGTAGATGCGTATGAGCGCTCTGGCGTGGATCTGGACGACAAAGCGCTAAGTCAGATAGAACCCCTGATGAAAACTCACCTCCTGCGCAAGGAAGGGTCCTCAGGCATACGGCTGAATCAGAAACTGCAGAAGGTGTTTGATGCGGCGCTACGCAAAGATCGGATAGCGGCGATCAATACTGACCTCAATTCAGAACTGCAGGCAGCGGAACTGGCTATGCGTCAGCTCCAGGATGTGAAGTATCAGGGCATGTTCGATGAAATGCTGGCTGCTCGGGACGAGGTAGAACAGCACCTGTTGTCCATTTACGACATTCTGGATGACAGCAGTACGACTATCTTCAACCGGGTCACCAGCAGTTACGGGATCCGGAGCAATCCGGATATTCGGCGCCGTGAAAATGAACTTTACAGCCGGCAGCTTGCGAACCTGGTGGAAAGCTACAACCAGATGCGTTCAAGCCTCAATGACGAGCCGTTCTCGCTGGATCCGGAGATAAGTGGGTTTATCGCTAATCTCGATATCCGGTGTATGGAAGTGGTGGACCGGATACGCCGGACTCAGAACACCATCCGGGACAACCTGTTCAAGGTGCGAGAGCTTGAGGCACGAGCTCGGAAGATCCGAGCGGTTGCCGATCATATGCGGCACAATCCGGGATTCGAAGCCTTGAGGACACAGGATGCGCTGGATAAGCACCCGTATTTCAGGACCATCAATCCCTTGCCGGCGGTGGCCATACCCAACCTCAACGATGTCGGGGTAGAGGAAGCCTGCACTGAGCTGGTTGGACGGCTCAGCGAAACGCTTAAGTACGAAGCCCCGAAGGTGACGCGAGAAGATTCTACGCTGCGTGAGAAAACTCAGGCAGAGCATGTTGCTGAAGTGTCCCCGCTCGACAAGATGGTTAAACGGATGCTGGCACAGTGCATTGAGAACAACGCGCCTATTTCCGCACTTGAATTCTGGAACTCTGAAGGGCGAGACAACGAGATTGCCGATCTGGACGAAAGTGAATGGCTTTATGCGATTGCACTGTATATGGATGGCGATCCGGTATTGCCCGGCGGCCAGGATACCTCTCATTTTGTAGGCCTATACACCCATGCGACCTCCGCTCACCCACTGGCTGGTTCTTGTGATCTAGTTGACCTGTATGTGTACCCGGTCGGCATTTCCCTTGAAGATGTGAAAAAGAAGGTGCACGAGGCTCCAAGCCCTGAGGTTTTCTCATGAAACCGACACGCCGTGAAATCAAACAGGCGCTGAAGGTTGCTCAATCCCCGGAAACGACATTCACGCGAAACAAGACACTGGAAAGCCTCGCGGCTCGAGGCCTGGGTTTCGTTAACGGTAAGGCTTATTCGATTTCCCGGCAGCAAAAGCAGGACTTGAAAGGCTGGCTCTCTCACCAGTCGATTGATTGGACCACCCCATGGTCCGCTTTTGAAGGTGACCGGTTGGAGACGGCCGAGGTCGCTACCGATGAGAAGCTGTCCGCGTCTACCGATAATCGGGAGCGGGTCCTAGTCAGTGCCATTGGGCCCACTGTGAGGGTAAACAGTACCACCCTCCCCGAGCTAGAGGGTTCTCATGTTTCACTGGTGACCGAATTCGTCCGCACCATCGAGTGCGACCACCTGTTGGTTGTGGAGAACCTGCCTGCCTTTAACTCCCTGTACCGGTTATTGCTCGATTTCCAGGGCCAAAGCGTTCTTGCCGTGTATAGAGGCGATCCGACACGGCCTATGGGCCAGACATGGGCAAAACATATGTCTGAGGAGATGGATATCCCCCTGGCAGCCTATATGGATTACGACCCTGCTGGACTTGTCATCGCGATCGGGTCTGGTGCCCAGACCATTATCCTTCCCCGTGTATCGGATTTGGAAAATGTAAATGGTAGTCAAACCGATTTCACCAATCAGCACATTCAATGGGAACAGTTGCGCCGGATGGGGATGCCAGGCCAACTTTCATTTCATTGCGATTACCTCGGAGCTCGCAAAAGAGGGTTTACGCAGGAGCGGATGCTGGCTCTAGGTATAGTTCACCAGTGGTTTCCTATCTTCCCGGGGACAGCGCATGGCAAATAAAAGCGATTTCCGGGAGTTTTCAAGACAGGATCGGTACCGGGCAATGGAAGTACTTCTGAACTGGGAAGGGGGATGCAACGCCTCACGGCTCGGGCGCTTGTTCAACGTCAGGCGTGAAAATGTCACCCGATACATTCAGGATTACCGGGAAACCTATCCGGGACAAATGTGGTACGACTCGGTCTGCAAGATCTTCAAACCGACTACTACGTTTACGCCGAAGTGCACTCGGGGCATTATCAGTGAGTATATCGACTTCGCCCGGCGGTTCCCTGCTGAGCACAGTGGATCTTTTAACGGAGGAAACTGGCTCGATTGCGGTCCACGGCCCCACATTGAGCCCGAACCGAGTGTGTTCCGGACAATCGTTCAGGCGATCAAGGAATGCCAGATCATCGCGGTCCGGTACCGTTCATGGAACCATCCGAGCGGCCGGGACCGAAAGGTACACCCGCATGCCCTCGCCTATTCTGGCCTGAGATGGCATTGCAGGGCCTTTGATGAAGAAACTCAGAGCTACCGAGATTTCCATCTGGGAAGGTTCGAGTCGATTGCTTTGGTGGGTAAAGCCGGCGATGCGATCACGGGAGAAGCTGATCATGACTGGCATCAACAGGTTGATTTACTCCTGATACCGAACCCGGAGCTTAGTGAACAAGAACAACAGCTCGTTCGCGCAGATTACAGTATGGACCGGGGTTGTTTGACCGTCAGATCGCGTCGCGCTATGGCGCAGTACGTTCTGACGAGCTATCACGTCTCCCCCAATGGAGACATTCCAGAAAACCCGCGGCAACAGCCTCTAGTGTGTGCCAACCTTGATATTGTGGCGAGTGTGTTGTTTTAGTTAATAAGCATGGTCTGACTTCAGCTTTCACCTCTAACTCAGGGTGCTGCTTTATACGGTGTGCCATGTGCCAGTTGACGTTTCATACTCTGCTACACCAACAGCCACCAGAGATTGGAGACCTTCCTCAACCGATTTTACAGGTTTCCGTTTGAACAGCTCGGCAAGACTTTCGGTGGTGTACGAGCGTTCGGCTAAAGCCTCACGGAGCATTCTAAGCTGATCGGGAATGGCTTTCGGGAATGTTGCTTTGCCTTTGCTGGTGATGGCTTCCGCTTTGGCTGCGGCTGTCTTCGGCGCAATATCTACTGCCGTTTGAACGGCATCGGGAGCTTGGTACTCTGGACGGAGCCAACGAATGATGCCTCGTGATTCTTCCTCGGCCCGCTGCTTGTTAAGGTCGACCAAGCGCATTAACAGGTCTTCTTCTGCTTCCGCTTGGCCACCCGGCTTATCTGGAAGCGGCGTTGTGGCGCCTGGGCGACCTACCAACTTTTCGGCCAGGTCCGACCAACCGTAGGCCCGAAAAACAGCATGGTCTAATTCATCATGCAGTTCTTGGAGTACGGAAACTAAGCCCTGTTGGTGAATGGTTTTTTCTTTGTCGGTGAGTTTTTCGCTCGCGCGTAGTTTTTCCAGCACGTTGTACATGCCTGTTAGTGTCAGTGAAGGATGCTCAGTTAGTTGGTCTTTTCGGTGCGCATCAACACGAGTTGCAAGCTTGCCAATTTGAGCCACTGCTGCTTCGTCCAGAGCAGGAAAGGAAAAAGCTTCGAAGCTTTTTGTTTTTACATACGTTGGATCATTGCCGACTCCAAGCGCACTTCCTGCAGCAGTGGCCCAGCAGGTATGAACCCGGGAGGAGAGAACCCCCAATATTTCTGGCTGATCTAAAGTGCAGGCAATTAGTTTGCTGTCGGGTAGCGTGTCAGAGCTCACATACTGAAAAGTTCGGTGCTTTGCAGTCTTCACCGTTGCAATGTATTTGCTCAGCGGCGGAAGAGCGGCCCTAAATTTTGGGCAAGGTTCGCCAAAGATCCACCATTTGTCACGGCGACTAGGTCGAGGGTTGTGATCGCGTTCCGGTTTTATTCTTTCCTTTACCCATTGATAGACTTCTGGAAATCGCAACTTTACGTCATCGATTTCTAAACCAAATAAGTCGATCACTAGAGCATTTCGAGGCTTACCAGTTAGATCTCTACCATTCAGATAGGGGCGAATATGGCTTTCCAATCCAGAACGTTTTCCAAGGCCTAACTCTCGAGCTTCATCGGGGGAAACTACAAAAGCTTTCCCGTGTGGCTCAATTCCGGGGAATGTTAATCCTAAATTTGCAGTTAGTGGTAGCGCTGAAGCCACATCAGCGCCAATTGTGAGATCTGAGAAGATCTTTCCGGTAACTGACGCTATATCTACTTTTCGTGTTTCACTCTCAGATTTCATCTCACTAACAATTCGATTCAAGGAACCTGGTTGTGTTCCTTGAACGCCAACCGTCATTGCAATCCGAACGGCAGCACCATCATTCCCATCTACCCATGGATGATCCGGCACCGCAAAAGCCAGCGATAATGGCATCTTTGAATCATTTAAGTGCGGCTCTAATACGCGTCGGTTAAAGGTCTGCTTCAAACTGTTGGTGGTAATGAACCCAAATCGTTGAGCGTTACCCTTTCTTACGTTCTCGGCCGCTGTATGCCACCAGTACATTACAAAGTCGGCTGAATCCGGAACCACGCCTTTGAAGACCTGGCGCACAGCGTCAACGTATCCATCACCTAAAGAGCGTCGCATCGTTGAAGCGCCAATGAACGGCGGGTTGCCGATGATATAGTCAGCCTTCGGCCACTCGGCTCGGCGTGGATTGTGGTACCGGTACACAGTGGCGCGGCCTGTTTCATCGGGAATAAGCTCACCCGTCGTTGGGCTGACCTTCATGCTAATACCATCCCAGATGGTTACTGGTCGCCCGTTATCATCCAGCTCCGGTTCCCGGCTGTCATACTCGATCAGAGCGTCCCGGCACTCAATGTTTTTAAAGTCCTTCAGAATTGGCTCGGGGAGATCCAGGCGGTCATTCAGCCGGTAGTGCCATTGCAGGTAGCCAATCCAAAGCACGAGTTCAGCGATCTGGGCCGCCCGGGGATTTAGCTCCAATCCGAGGAATTGGTGGGGATCGACGGTCAGCCCCTCGCTCTCCAAGACACCCTGCCCTTGTGTTAGCTCGGAAATAAAGCCCAGGACCTCGCCTTCGAGTCTCTTCATGTGCTCCAGGGCAACGTAGAGAAAGTTGGCGCTGCCGCAGGCAGGATCTAAGACATGGGTTTGGCAAAGTTGATAATGGAAGGCCTGGACCTGCTGTAGCGCCTTAGCGTCTTTCCCCTGACGCAAAAGTGTTTCCGCAGCTCCTCGAATGTCACCCCACTGCTCGCGAAGCGGTTCAATCAAGGTCGGCATTACCAGACGCTCAACATAGGCTCTGGGCGTGTAATGGGCGCCGAGTTTGTGGCGCTCTCGGGGATCTAGGGCTCGTTCCAGCAGCGTCCCAAAAATGGCTGGTTCCACAAAGCGCCAGTCCGCTCTCGATGCGTCAATGAGTAGCTGGATCTGGCTGGCGTTCAGCGGAATGGGATCGATGTTTTTGAACAGACCACCGTTGAAGCGTTTTACGGTCTGCATTAGACGTTCGCTGTAGCCGCCGGCATTCATGGTATCCCACAGGGCTTTAACCGCATGGGGGAATGCCTCCGGATTCCGGTCTTTAATGTCTACGAGCAAGTTCTGAAACGATTCTCTCGGCAGTAGCTCGACATCCTCTGCGAACATCGTGAACAGACATCGTTTGAGGAAGCTGGCCACCCTTTCAACGTCATACCCGCTGCGCTCCAGGGATCTTGCCAACTCTGCTAGTTTGGTACTGACTTCCCGAGTGACCTTGGCTGCGTGTTTGCTTGGGTCAAGCTTGTCGGGATCGAGCCAGAGCTGGCGAAGACGATGTTGGATCTCTGGTTTGTGCAGGTCGTCCAGACGGATCTCAAAATGTCTGGGGTCTGGAAATGGCACATAGTTTCCGCCCGTCCGGGTGAACTCCGAATAGGTGTAGATGGCATTTCCGACGTCGACAATAACGATGAATGGAGGACGGCCATGCTCCACTTCCTCGAAGGGCAGCCCCCTGATGTATCGTTCGGCCTGGGCTACCGCAGCGTTGATGGCATTCTGGTGGCTGCGAGAGGCTAGTTGTTTGCCTGTCTGCTTCCCTTCCAATACGAAACAATCTCGACGGTACAAATCGATGTATCTGCTTTCAGTGTTGCCGTCGACTCGCGGAGAGGCGATAAACCGCTCAAAAACGTAGGAGTTCTGACTGGTGTCGCCCTCCCCCGGGTCAGGGAGTGGAAGATCTAGGAGCGTGCAAAGATCGCGCATAAACGATTGGAAGTTTGAGCGTTCACTCCCCGAGTTGCCTTTCCAGCGTTCGAGAAAACTGCTTACAGCGGAAGAGGTTGCGATCGCATCCAAGCTTACTACTCCTTAAGACACAGGTTCAGAAGATATTACCCTTTCTGGAGAGGGTTACGCGAAGCGCCAGAGTCATTCCACTCTCCAGCGTGTCAAACTCAATTTGAAATCGCGAATATTGATGAGAAACAGTTGGATTGCAAGATGGGTCGGTTCACAGCTATGTCATGAACCACTTCGGTCAGTCACGAGCGAACCAGCTGGGTACGGTGTCCCCTTGCTCGCGTAAGTTCTCGCAAACGAATCCAACGAATTCGCTCGCCGCCTCATGAGCAGTCATGTTATGTGGAATTCGCTCGGCAGCGTAAAAGGCGTCATCCATATTAATGAGTGTGCCCGTCGCAGAGAATATGTGTCGGCGCTCTTTCGCACTACTTTCCAGGCTGAGGTTAATTGCATTGTTAATCAGTGCCGTTTGCACTTCGGTAATGAACTGGAATTTTTTCCAGTTGAGTTCGTCAGTCATTTCTTTCAATCCTTAGTCTTTGCGGCACGGCCCTGGATCTGCACTGAATGTAAGTTGGCCCTAGTTATCCCTCTGGCCTTGTTGCACGACGATCAATCAGTACTGGAGCCTTGGTATCTCTCCACCTGTTGATTGACCGAGTAGTTCAAAAATTCGGAGTAGCTGGAGAACCTCTCTCCCCTCTCCTTTTCAGCGGCAACCAAATTACGGAATTCTGCAGGAGTTGCGCAATCGTGAAACAGCGGATGCTCAGGCTTCGATTTTGTAGACTCGGTCTTTGGATCTTGGTCCTGAGCAATGGCGTCCAGGGGCAATTCCGGATCCGCGTAATTTTCTCTTACTGCAGTGACGAACCACCCTGCAGGATTGCTCAGGGTTTGAGACCGATGGTGAGCTTTGGCCAGGGCCAAGTTTCTTACGATTCGGTCCTCATCGAACTTAGAGAAGATTTCTCTGCAAGTTGCGTCGGTGACGCCGAGTGCTCTCAGATCCGAATAAAGAGGGTGATTAGGCAGATCTTCCAGAGTGTCGATGGTTTTCCACTCGAACTCTAAGGCAACCGTTTTACGGCCGTGCTTAATTTTCTTTACGTAGACCTTTTTGAACTCGGTGAACTGCTCAATCTGGGCAATCGCCGGTTGAAGTACTTTCTGGTTGAGATTGGCGAACCGCTCGTATGTCTCGTGGTTGTAACCCATCAACTTGGAAAAGTTGTCCCAGCCGTTGCGTGCAGCCAATTTGGGATCGAGGCCCACCACCCGGTTGCCGAACTTGCGATATTGCTGGAAGAGCTCATAGAGTCGGATCGCGTAATTCGATTTCATCCGAAGAATTCGACCAAGCTCATACAGAGTGAAGCGTCCGACCAAGCCAATAAGGAAGGGCTTGAGCTCTTCACTGAATTTGATGCCGAATGTCCCTCGCTCGCAGTAGGCTTTGGAAACCCACTGGTACATGCGCCACTCCCCGGTATCGTCGTTCCGGATGGTGACTTGCTTACTCATAATCCCTTTGGAAATCCGGCGCAGATCTCGGTATGCGTTTTTCGGATTCAGCTCCAGGTGCTCGACCAGATCTTGTACCTGAAAAACCTGTTCATGGAACTGGGTCTGATCCTTGCGGATCTGTGCCATGGCAACCAAAAGAAGTTTGTGCTCTTGGCTGGTGAGCTCGAATTGCGCCTCAACGAGTGCGTTGGCCTTGGCAACTCGCAGTTTTGGGGTGTTTTCGTTCAGTGGAATTAAATCCAGCTGGTGACTGGCTTCAGCTGCTTGACCCACGGTGAGCCCCATATAGATGAAATGATGGTTTGAACAAATATCACCCAACTGATTTCGCTTCAAGGGCACAAAGCCAGAAGCAACCAAAGGATGGTCAAAGGCAACCTGATGACGGTTTTGAGGCAACCAAATGACGCCGTGAATAGTTGATCAGAGGAAAGCTGGCTGATTTTCGTGCAATATGGTCATGTTATCGATGTTTATTGCACCTATCTTCCACCTCAGGCCGTCATCAGGTTGCCTGAAGTGTCTCGCCACGTTGAGTGACTCTGTAATTTCCGAGGTTCAGCCTGGAAAGACCGTCTTTGAGTTGCCCAAACCGGCGTGATTACCGTCATTGAGTTGCTTTTCGAGGGCTTGTGTCGTTTCCATGCCGTCATCAGGTTGCCTTTTGCGGCGTATGGTTCAGGAAAAGTGCGTTCGACCGTCATCGAGTTGCTTTTAAATCTGCCTGCGCTCTCTGATTTGACCGTCATCAGGTTGCTTTAGTCGACCCAAAACGTCATCCGGTTGCCGATTATTACCCTGAAAACTAATGAAATCAGGGTTAAGCAGCCTATAGGGCTCTGTGAAGCTGACTCTGAAAGCGCTCTGCACCCCTCTGAAACGCCGTCATTTGGTTGCCCCTCCCAGTCTATGACTGCCAAGAACCCGCCTCCAGGGAAATTCCCTTGCCGGCATCATTTGGTTGTTTATCGCCGTCATTAAGTTGCCGCCAAACGTCAGTGAACGGCAATTTCCCCGTCATTGAGTTGCTTCAGACCGTCTCGAAGGTACTGAATCTTCATTCAGGTTGCCTTTCTTTTTCTAGCATCATGTTTCTTCTGGATTTTTTCGAGAAGAAACAAACATAACTACATAAATAGGAAATAGTGCAAACATGGCTTATGGACTTCTATCTCTGATACAGGCACACCAGCGACCGGCAACCTGGATGATGCCGTTGTAACTGCTGCCCCGGTCTCCAGGACCCCGTTAGCTGGAGCGCATTGCCTTTCAAAGATGGATTCTCTCTAAAAGCAATACGGTCTGCAGACCAGTGATAAGCGACGAGCGATCTACGCCATGCCTGCAATGAAGTTGCATACGCCTATCGGGAGCCACAGCTTCAGGCCGGTCTCATCGATGATCTCAAGGTCGTCACCTGCCCTATCAAGGTAAAACGCTTTGGCATCCTGGTCCTTGGCATCAATAACCAAGCCTACGCCACCTACGGCATCTGAAATCTCAGCTGCGGTAATGATCGAGTAGGTAAAAAGACGTTTACCGCACCCCTGCCCCTTGTACCGGATATCCACCGCCATTTTGGCGAGCAACAGAGCGGGTACCGGACTCTTAAGTTTACGGCCGGCAAAGCACTCATCTGGAATGTCGATTGTGGTGGGAGTCAGCGTTACAAAACCCATGACCCTATTTGAGTCTCTTGGATCCTCCAGGACAAATGTCCTTGTCATCCTTTTGGAGTCGGATGACCGCGCGCTGTTAGCTAAATAGTTATTCAGTTGTTCATTACCGCAGTCAAAATCTCTGCGGTTATGCCTCTTCTGAATCGGTGTAAGTTTCGCTCGCATCTATCGTTTCCCTGTAATCGAGCGCGTCCTGAATGAGCTTGCTTGACTTAGGTTTCCGAAGTCTTTGATCCATCAGACTCAGCATTCGGTTACCGGTCTCAACGGTCACCTTGATGCGTGTCATCTGTTCAATAACCTTATCTGCCCTGTCCATGGATGACTCAATCACAAATTGTGACAAGGTCACTCCACTGAGCTCAGCCGCTTGCGCTATGTGTTTTTGGATCTCCGGACTGACTCGCGCAACAAGGCGCGGATCAGCAGATCCGTTTCCCAGCTTGGTCATGATTGGCTCCTAGTATTTATCGTTGGCTGGCTCAGGCGACCCTGTTTTAAAGCCCGGGTTTGGCAAGTGCGTGCGACGAAATACAACCTGTTTCCTCTAACTGTTGCCAGCATCATTACTCTACTCTGCCCTTGCTCAAAAATCAATCTGTGTGACGTTTAGGCACACAAGCAGTGCGCTGCGTTCAATTTGATTGCTGCGGATTGATCTGTGCGCCCAAGATGCGCTCCATCGAAAACATCGTGGCTTCTTTGTCTTTAATTTATTTCTTTATTTGTTTATTTGTTTATTTGTTTGTTTGTTTATTTCTTATAAAACGCTATACTTGATGCATATCCCTACTAGTTCGAGGTTCATATGCGCCCTGCGGAATTTGAAGACGAGCAAATCATCGAAGCGGCCAAGCGGTTGTTAGGCGCCGGTCGGCGAGTAACCGGTTTTGCCTTGAGAAAGGAAATCGGGGGCGGCAACCCGTCGCGATTGGTGAGGGTTTGGGAGGACTACCGCCAGAGCCAGGAGGTTGTTGAAAGCGAGCCCGTCCAGGATCTGCCTGTTGAGGTTGAAGAAGCACTGAATGAAATGACCAGCTCATTCCTGGATCAGGTCAGAACACTTGCGATCAATCTTAACAACCGTGCTGTTAAAACCGCAGAGCGACGGGTAGCCGATGTCATGAAGTCGGCCAAGGAGCAACAACAAAGCGCGGAAGCAGAGCTGATTGATGCCACAGCGGCCTTTGACGAGCTAGAAGGGCAAGTGCAAAGCCTTCAGGAAGCGCTTGAAGGCACGAGAAAGGAGCTTCAGTCAGTCAATGATGACCGGAAAGAGCTCGGCAACAAACTGGTAAAGCTGGAAAAGGATCTTGCTGTTTCGGAACAGAAGTTAAGCAAAGAGCAAGAAAAGGCCAGTGATTTGAAGGGTGAGGTTGCAGGTCTCAAAAAAGCTAATGAGAGCCTGGAGAGCGACAAAGCTGATCTTCGAAAACAGCGGGATGGTTGGGCGACGATAGTAGAAAGCCGTGAGGAAGAGGCAGCAAAGCTGAGTCATCAGTTGTCGGAGGCTCAAGGGATGCTGCGTGAGCTTGAGGCTGAAAAGAAAGCGATCGCCGCACAATCGGAAGAACGAAAGAAGGAGCGTGACGAAGCCCGCTCCGCCCAGAAGGAGGCCGAGAGACTAGTCACCCAACTGGAAACCCGGCTGGCAGCCAACGAAACCCAGAACAAAGAGACCAAAGAGGAAGTGCACGAGTCTCAAAAGCCAGGAAATGAATCTCGGTCACCAGAAAAGGCCTCGGATCCAAGAAAGAAGGGAGGTAAATCGTGATTGGGTGCCGACCTGCATGGCTACTGATCTTAGTTTTATCGGCTCTGCCCTTGGTTGGGGCAGCCGATGTGATCAAAAAGTCCGGGTCGGGTATTTGCCATGATCCACAGAGCCCTTGGTACGAGGTTGTTAAAAACTACCAGGGATTCCGGACCCTCAAGGCGTGTACGCAGTCTGGTGGTCGCCTGCCCAAGGGAGCCAGTGCTACTCAGGAAGAAATCAAAGCCCAGGTTTACAGTCGTGCTCACTATGGAAACGGGTGGGCGGATGACGATGGTGATTGCCAAAATACCCGCCACGAACTCTTGGTAGAGCGCTCTACCGCGCCAGTTCGATTTAAGGACGAATCCAAATGCACTGTCGTGTTTGGGCGTTGGATAAGCCCGTTCACCAATCAGGTCATTCAGGATGCGCGCCAGCTAGATGCCGATCACCTGGTCCCGCTTTCATGGAGTTGGCAAAGAGGTGCCTCGGAATGGTCCGTTGAAAAACGAGAGGCTTTTGCCAACGATCCGTCTAATGTGCTTATCGTAGAATCCTCCCTCAATCGATCAAAGTCCGATAAGGGGCCGGACGAGTGGTTGCCGCCAGAGGGCCGGTGTGGCTATACGGCGAGATTCACGAGGATCGTATTGAAATATCGACTACAGCCAAAGCCTGATGAGAGCGCCAGAATTAAAGAAATCTTGGAACAGTGTCGAGGGTAGCAATGGGGTCGACAATCAATGTCGACCCCCTATTTATGCACTGGCTTTCACTGCTTTTAATTCAGAAATGAATTGCTCTACCCGATCTGCATCCTCATTGTTGAGAATCGCGAAAACAGGACGCTTCTGGGCCCCCTCTTTCACGGTGGCGCTTGCAAATTCGTGCTCGTAATCTTTCACCTGCTTTGCGACAGTTTTCGGGATTTGCACAGTGATCGTCTCCAGATCCGGCGCGTCATCCAGGATGCCAAGAAACAAAGCCTTTTCCTTAGCTTTGGTCACCCCGATGTTCACTTGTTGCCGTGACATTCCAAGTAAACGGCCGACTTGGGACATGCCATAGCCGTCAACCAGGACAAGCGACAACGCCATGAAAACCCAATACTTGATGTATCGAAACTCTGTGGTGATCGACACAAGCTGCAATTGAGTGAACATCGGTTGTTCGGTCGGTGCCACAGCGTGCTTGAACAGATCCACAAGGACCTGATAATCCCTCTCTGCATTTGGAGCGTCTCGCTCAAACACTTCCAGAGTTGGTACGCCTTCAACTAGAACGCGGTAAGCGCGATCTTTCAGTTCCGGAGAAGGCTTTACAGCCCTTACTGCCTTGGCGAAGGATTGAGGATGAATATTCATTGACCTAACCCCGCGTATGTCTGAACAGCTGCCCGTTGTGTGTCGGATAAGGGGATAGAGCTCAGAAACTCCGTGAAGGCTTGCTCATCGGATAATGCCTGCCGTTCGGAACGCCAGGTCTTCCAAGTTGCGATGGCCTGGTCGTCATCGGTTGGCTCGAATCCGTTATCCAGTGCCAAATCGAGTGCGGCCGCGTATGCCCATTTCGGAACGATCCGGGTGCCGTCAGCCCAGGATCGGAGGTGTTTGCCTCTCAAACTGTCCCTCTCAGCACCGTAACGGACTCTGCCGATATCGAGAATGCGTTGAGCGGTGACATCGTGGCTTTCCTGTGGCCCGAAAACCGCCAAAACGTGCGCAAAGAACACGCGGCCATCCCCTACTCTCTGTTTTTTGGTTTCATCGCTCATAATTTACCGCCAAACAGCGCTTCGCCGATTTTCTCCCAGTCTTTCTTCCAGCTTCTTGGGACTTTGAAGCGCATGGCGTTGCCTTTCCCATCTTCAATTTCCAACACGCCCTTTTCGGCCACATTCACTTTCTTGGCCGAGAACGTCATTGGTTTCGGCGTCTGGGGTTCTTGCTCTTTCTTTGCAGGTTTGGACCCTGGTACTTCCCTGCCCTCTTTAAGCGCTTTTACCCTGGCGGCGTACTTCTGTTCAGCCCCGGATGAAATTTGGCCAGCTTCAAGGATTTTCTGGGCTTCGGCCGCGGCGTATTCCTGATCGAGTTTCCATAATTCAACCAGGCTGCCAAGGGTGTTCAGGTTGGTCAGCGCTTCAGCGCGAACCAGCATCTGGATTTCTTCGGGACCGTTGAAAATCTTCAGGCGTTTGCTGAGATCGGTTTTCGAGAGATCCAAGTCTTCTGCGGCCTCGCCCTGCTTTTTCCCGGACAGTTCCACATACCGTGCACAGGCTTTGATGTCTTCCCAGGGTGTCAGAGGGCGTCGATCATCGTTGTCAGACTTCTGCTTCCGAAGAATTTCTGCCTGCTCTGGGGCGGTAAGCTCCGCCGGCTCATACTCATAAACAATGGCGTCGATATATTCCCAACCGGCTTTTTGGGCAGCTTTCCAGCGGTTTTCGCCGTTGCGGATCTTGTATTGATTAGGTCCGGTCATCACCACGGTAATGGGTTGATGCTGCCCGTCCTTTTGGAGCTTGCGCGCTAGAGAATCAATGAAATTAGGATCGAACGTTTCGCGCGGTTGGTTAGGATCCGGGGTGATCGATGAGATCAATACACGACAAAGTTCCCCAGTCGCGGCAATAACGACGGGTTTGCTAGTTTCCCTGGTCTCAGTGGATTCTTTTCTGCCGCCACCCAAAGCGGCTTTGAGGCCTGCCTTTTTGCTCATGCCTTGCCCTCATCCAGGTCCTTCAGAATTTCGTCGGCCAAGTCTCGGATGTCGTTTGCAGACTCCGATCGCTTGGCATAGTCAACGATGCCCTGGCCGTAGGCGTGGGCTTTCTTGAACTCTTCAGAGCGACGAATGGTTGTCTTGAAAACTGGGTAGGGGTAGTCCTCCCCGAATAACTCCAAGGCCATCCTGGTTAAATCTTCATTGGCGCGGGTACTGGTCAACAAAACCCGGAAAAACGGAGCTCCATCGCGAAACTCTTGAATCTTGCTGAGTGATTCCACGCAGATCTCTGTTGCGCGGAAGTCTGCGGGTGCGGGCTGCAGAGGAACAATGACGTAGTCTGCCATAGCCATAACAGCGCTATTGATCTTGCTGGCTTTTCCGTCTTCCTCATCGTCCATATCAACAATGATGCCTGCGGTGTCAATCAAGATGATGTCGTTGGAACCTTCATAGGCTTTGATGTTGACCTTGATCATCGGGTCATACATTCCAACCACCGGTACTTTGGCGTTATCACCCGCCAAACTTTGCCAGTGGACACAACCACCTTCTTTCTCGGTGTCAGCGATCACCGTGGAGTACCCGCGATTCACGAATTCACAGGCCAGGTTAATAGTGGTGTTGGTCTTGCCGACGCCACCTTTTCGGTTGATTACTGCAATTTTGATGGGGCGTTTGAGCTTAGGGGCAAAGGGCTTCGCCATTGGGTAGGTCCTTCTGTTAGGTCGCCACGAGTACCGGCGAACGTGAGTAATGGCTCATCCTACCGGTTTTTTTGTCAAACTTTCAACAAAAATACTTTGACTCGAATCAAATAGTGCCATCTAATATAGAACTATATGAAATTGGAGAGTTTCGAGATGAATCTGGTGACGCGAAACGGATTGTGGTGTGTTGTATTCGAAGGCGATTTGGGCGAACAGTTCCAGAAGACTTTTGGCTCCAACGTGGTTCCCCTGCCCATTGAGTCCTCTGTTCCAAGGAGCCAGGCGCTTGAGCATCTGGAAAGACATAAAGATTCTTTGAGCATGGATCATCTGTTTCCGGCCGGAAACTCCAGGTGACGGCTATTGTTGTTCTGAAAGATAATCTAATCTTTTTAGGCTTTAAAGATATACAAAAAGATTGACATAGAAAGGCGATAAAGTTACGCTTAAATGGCATTCAAATTGGTTTACCGCAAAGCGAGGTAAGTTAGATGGAAAAGGTAAAAAGGGGTCAGACGGTCCGGTTGGGTCGAGTGCTGGCCAAGGTTAAGCGGGTCTATAAAAACACCCTGGTTATTGAGACACGAGGCGGTCGTCTGAGAGTGGCCAGGGAAGATGTCGATATGGCATGGGGGGCGTGAAAGTGATGGCCGAGAAATTCGTAAATCTACACCAGCGTCGGCTCGTGCTTATAGAGACGATGGGCAACCTCGATGAAGAAAAGCGCCGCCTGAAAGCGCGGATGTCGAGCGCAACAGACGAAGTAAAGCGGCGAATTGGGAATGAGATCGAAGAGCTTCAGCAACAGCGCGAAGCAGCACGGCTAGAGCTGGCAGAGATAAATCAGGCCATCAAAGCCAGTAAAGCGGTGAAGCATCGCGGAGGCGCCGATGTCTCCGTTTCGCAAGTGTTTGTTGAGCTCGCTCGAAGACATCTTGAGAAAGAAGACTTCGACTACTTGTATCAGCAGTCCCTGCAAGCCGCCAACTGCGCGAACGATCTTTAATACCCTTCTGATTCGAGGAAAACCCTATGCCACAAGTAAATGTTATCGACCGCCCTACCCTGAAAAACGTCATTCGTCCGGCACTGGACGCGAAATTGGCCGAGCTTTCAAAAGAGCTTGGGCTGCAAATTACTTCGGGAAGTGCCACCTACGGTGATACCACGGGCAGTTTTAAGCTGAATCTTGCGACCATCTGTGAAGACGGCGTCGTAATGACGCAAGAGCGACAGGCTTTCCTGGACCTCCATGAGCTTTATGGTCTGCCCGAGAGTGCACTGGACGCCGAGATCACTTTGTCAGGGCTTCGGCTCCGTATAGCCGGCATTCGGACTAAAGCGCCCAAAAATAACATCCTGTTGGCCAGTCTCGATGGCAGCGGGAATCGTGTTGCTCCACTGAGTGTTGTAAAGGCAGCGTTGAAGCGCTCACAGGGCTGAAAAGGAACTTAGTAATGCGGGTCCGTGTTGACCCGCATTTTTTTACACCTGTTCCCGATGGAATCAGGGCGTCAGAAACCAAAGGAAGGGGGTTACACAATGCACACGATGAAGCGACTCGCCCGAGACCGATTTTTAAGGTTCGCTGCGCTAACTCTGTCCAATCATGAAGAGGGCGCTATTTCGCTGAGTGATGCTGTGCGGTTGATTGAATCCCATGGGGACGGGATGGCCGAGGCGTTTGGCGCAGTGGAACAGTTCGAACTCGTGAAAGTGGTTGAGGAGACCAGAGCAGACGTAAAGCTTTTCCTCGAAACCCAACATGGCGTCTTCGACTATCAGTGGCTGATCATGAGCGAGCGGACGGTTGGCCGATTTCAGCAGCTCGTGAATGAGCTGCCAAAGTTTAGAAGCCTGCGGTACCGAAGGCTCCAGGAGCGCGTTGGAAGATCCCTGATCTGATCTTCGGGCTTCGTCTTCAGAGCACCTACCCTCCCCGCTTTCTTGCTGTTACTGGGCAAAGTTATTCGCCATTTTCGTGGATAAATCGGTGGAAATGGGACCTAAAGAGCTGTTTTTATTGCTGATAAAACGGCAGTCAAAAATTGATCAAGTCTAAGGATGGAATTGAATGAAGAACTTCAAACCTATCATTATTGCCCTTGTGGCTTTGGCAGTCTTCGGATGTACTAGTGAATCTGAGCCAGATCAGGTTTCTCAGGCTGCGTCTGACCGAACCCCCGACGAAAAGAAACCCCAGGCATCCACGCGCACTGGGGATCCCGTATCTGGGAAAATTCGGGATGTTCAATTCTCCGTGGAACAGGCCATCCTGAAATCAGGTACGTTGGAGTTGCGGCAGGGCTCAGACTTTTTTGCTGATCTTTCTGCAGAAATCGTATTGTTTGACGATAATCCGGCGGGCGACGGGTTCAAAGTCCCATCGGACGGGCCAGGCCTAGTGCCGCACCTGCGCTTGAAGCAAAAGCTTGAAGATCAAGGCGTGCCTGACACCCAATCGCTGATGGGAAGCTATCAGCTGGACCTGGTGTTCGGAGATTCTCAGCCACTCGGAGTACCCTTCTCCATCGTGTTGACCGCCGAACAACATGGGACAGAGCTGCGAGGAAGTGGTTTCGCCACGTATGGCGATATCAAGGTCATCCAGGGGAAGTTAGATACTACCTACCAAAGTCTGGACACGTTGAAGCTGCTGGCAAAACGATACACCCGGCGGAATTATGAACGTCTCACAGTATTGAATGACTTCGGTACGACACTCTATACCAACGGTTCCGCTAACCCGGCGACCGCATTTGTTGGTTTAGAGGCCCTGGACGGTAATGACGAGCGAAGGTTGGTCAAGCTTCAGTTCATCATGGGCCAGAATGGCTGGGAAGTGGCGAACGAGCTGGAAATCGACCAGATCCATGAGGCTCATCCCGTGTTGTCGGAGCTGAAAGGCAACCTCAGGACGGTTGAGGGTGCAAAGGTGCGGGGTGTTGCTGGGGATAGATTCGAGAAAGAGCTACAGGCGAAGGCTTTGGTGGGCAGAATTCGGGGTACTTCAGTAAATTGTTACTTATCTGAAGCTGCGAATAAAGCCAGTTGCAGGGCTGCCGGGAGCCTGGTGAACGAGGGTGGATATGACTGTTTCAGGCGCTTTTATCTAATGACGAACTACGGTCCCGGGTGGCGTTACGAAACCGACTTGGAAGAGACACAGAAGGTGGATTACAAGACGGGACAAGTCGTGGAAGGTCGAGCCCCTTCTCAGTATTCTTGCTCCGCCTGATCCAGTTCCCGCATGCCAGGACAGCGAGTTAAGTAATAGTAAGCACTTACTACGGTTCTTGGCTCCTCGTTTCGTCCTGCTTTTTCATCTCGAAAGCCCTCCTGATAAACTGTATATTTATACAGTTTATCAGCGAGTGACATTGTGGAATTCCGCCGACGACATAATACCTATTTTGCCACCCTCAATGCTTACGCCTCTCACCAGCCAATTGGTGTGGTCACAGCCCACGAGATTGAAGTGAGATCATGGCTCGGCATTGCCGATCGGGATGTCATCCGCAGACTCCCATCGTTTTCAGCTGTGCTCCTGGATATAACATCGTGGCGGCGGATGATTCTGGAGCCTTATCAAAGGCTGGGACCAGGAATATATATGGTGGGTGCGGCGATCGATACAGGCGTGATCGGCGTAATGGACAAGGGGCGGCCAATGGTTCGGATGGTTCGGAACAAAAATGACCGGCTGGACAGATCGGGGTAGCCGCCCTGCCCTGCCCTGCCCTTGCGAATAGATAGAACTTTTACCTCTCTTTGTTGTTAGCTTGCTTTAAAGGTTTTTTTTCCTCATAAAGAACACGCCAGTTAACCCAATTCCAAAAAGAGCGAGGCCTCCAGGTTCGGAGACTGGAACAGCATCATTCAAATAGCGATATTCCTCAGCCAGAATTAGAGAGGCATTTGAATCGCCGACACTATTGAGAGAAAAGGTCAGAAATGAGTGGGATCCTTGGAAGAGTTCAGCACTAAACTGAGCGAAATATAGTTCGTTCTCATTGAATTGGTCGTTTGATGATTCCCAGATGGTTTCGCCATCAAGATAGATGCTCAACCAATCTCCGTCACCTATATCGGTCCATAAAAACGGTACATAAAAATCACCCGAAGCGGATGAAAAATCCAGTCCAAAAATCGAGAGCATCAAGTAATCAGGGGATGCCTCTTCTAGCCCAATTCCGGATACTTCAAGCTTGCCCCTTATTCCGCCATTTCCTCGAAACTCCGTGTTGGGGATACGTCTAATCCCATCTTCATTTGGGCCTTCCGGAGTTATCACAGTGCGTGGTTGTCCGTTCTCCTCCCGTTCTCTCAGAAGTTGAAGAAGTGGGTTAACGTTTTCTGATGGATTTGTTTCAACTTCACCAATTTGTGAGGGGGCAATGGGCGCTAGATCCAATGTAAAGTCGGGCCCGCTCTCACCTAAATCGAAAAAGCGCTGCCCCGAGTCTTTACCAGGATAAAAACTATCTTGCTCAGCCCAATACGCATCGCAGCTTTGATACTCGATAAACCGTCCGGAAACGACCTTTGCTTCGTGTTTTGCGACGGTAAAGGAGAGGGCTGGATCCCAATTACTGCCCTCTGTACATAGCAAAGCTGAGGCGGGGAAAGTGGCTGAGGCCAGTATTATCGAGGCAATCCATCTCATGATTCTTCCCTCAGAAAAACGGGTTTGGTCTGTAAAGGCAATTGCTGTGCCTGATGGGCTCCAAGCTTAGGATATCGGGAGGTTAGGCGGCGAGGTGAGCTGGAATCGATGGAAGTTGGAAAGAAACCTGACGCTTCAAGAACAATTAGCAATTCGTATTGAATTTATTCCATTGAATCTGCCTAACGACCTTAAGTGAAGGACAGGTGGTGCCGGGTGCCCCCGGCCAGGCTCACCACTGAGCAGGTGACGCACCCGAGAGACCATACTGCGGTGAACGGGCATCCTTGCCTCATCTCGACCCAACGAGATAGCCAGAGTGTACCTGGAGTCGAGTTTATTGCCAGTAGTACGTTTTGATCATGCCAAACGGTTCATGTTTCCGGGCGGAAACGGATCCCCCGGAAACTAGAAAGGGTTCGGGTTGCTTCTTTTTCTCTGCAAGAGCGATTGTTTGTTTTCTTCAAAAAACCGATTGATCGCCTGCTGGACATATTGGATCTGGGAGCTCAATCGATGATCAAGCGCCGAATACCGGTCATCGATCTGCACTTTTGGGTTATCGTCCGTAAACCAGAGCTTCGTTCGACAGGGCCCTACCCCTGCCGGCATGCTATAGAGGTTTATGTAGTAGCGAGGTTCTGAATTTAAAGAAGCAGACCATGCGTTGATCTTCACCCTGTAAGGCCTACAACTCCGCTCAATCTGCCCCATCTCTTCCCTGGAAATCATATCGCCGCTCTCTATGCGTTCACCCTTCTGACTCAGGATAGCAGCGGACGTTATGGGCGATACTAAAGATATACCCAAAGATTGACAAAATGCGGACAAAATGTGAGTATTTGAGGGTGCCAGTAGTTAGCTGGCAGCGCGTTCGCCGGCGTCGAGGCGAGTTAGGAGAATCCCATCATGAGTACACTTGCGCTTGTTTCCGCACTGAAAGACCATTCCGAAGATTTCGAGTTTTATCCCACTACCGATGAGATGTTGAGTGCTGTCCGAAAGGACATACAGGCAATTCTTTCGGATCCGTTCAGCGACAAATACCCTATCTTTTCGGCGCTTGATGTCGGTGCTGGGGACGGGCGCGCCCTAATGCGTCTGACTGACGGCGATCGATATGCCATTGAAAAGAGTCTGATGTTGGTTGAGCGCCAGGACCGAAGCATTGTCACTGTTGGAACTGACCTATTCGCCCAGGTGCTTTTAGATCTGCGATGCGATGTGATCTTTTCGAACCCGCCCTACTCTCACTTTGGAGCCTGGTCAGAAAAGATCGTTCGCGAAGCTAACGCAAAGCTTATCTACCTGATCATTCCGGTACGTTGGCAGAACGATAAATCTCTGCAGTCTGCCATTGAAAGTCGAAAGGCCGAAACCGAAGTTTTGGCTCAGTTTTCTTTTGATACCCCCGATGCCGACCGTCGCGCGCGCACTGTCGTTGATGTGGTCCGAATCCGCTTAGATAAACACAGCCACAATCGTGGCCGGAGCTATCGGTCTAACGAGTTGCGGGTAGATCCGTTTGATCTTTGGTTTGAGCAACACTTTGCCCCTCAATCTACGGTCGCGGATTGTTCCAATCTTGATCCAAAGGCAACCATTGAGGCCAGAGCCAAGAAGCGTATCAGTACCGGCCGGGAGTTAATCACTAGTCGCGGTCTGGTGCAGGCGTTGTCTGATTTTTACCAAAACGATCTATCGGATTTGGTCGGGGATTATGAGCGGATCTGCGGCCTCGATCCGGTGTTGCTTGGGGAGCTCGGGGTAAGCACCGAAGCCTTGGCCAAAGGGCTGAAGCTCAAGATTGAGGGCCTGAAGCACGTTTATTGGCGTGAGCTGTTCGAGAATTTCCGGCCGGTTACCTCTCGGCTGGCTACGAAGACAAGGCAAAGGGTTATGGACAAATTACAGGCCTCGATGAGCATCGATTTCACGCCGGATAATGTGCATGCGCTCTGTGCCTGGCTCATTAAAAACTGCAATCAATACTTTGATGACCAGCTGATTGAGCTCGTGGAGCGAATGACCAAGAAAGCCAACGTCATAAATTACAAATCCAACGTCAAGACGTTTGCCGAGGAAGGCTGGCGTTACGGGCGCACGCCCGAGATCGAAAGGTACAAACTCGATCATCGGATTATCCTGGAGTGTTGGAAAGCGCTGGATTATGGGTATTTTGGAGATCAGTCCCCTACCCTCGATTCTACCGTGGCAGACCTTTTGAACGATCTAATGACCGTTGCTAATAATCTGGGATTTGAGACCAGGCATGAGGCGCCAGCGGGCCGGCGGGAATGGGAGGCCGGCCAGAAAGTGCTTTTTCATTTTACCGACCGAAAGACCGGGCAAAGAGCTGTCGCTTTCGAGGCAAAGGCTCACAAGAAGGGAACGCTACATCTGAAGGTAAATCAGCGTTTGATGTGCCGGTTGAACGTGGAATTTGGGCGCTTGAAAGGATGGGTGCGAAATGCCCAGGAGGCCGCTGACGAAATGAATATTTCTGCGACGCAAGCGCAAGCGGCCTTTCATTCGAACTTGCGGCTGGGTAATGATGCATTGCTGGCTTTGGCAGCACCGCTTCCGTAAAAAGTTTCCGCCCGGAAACAAATTGGATGCAGCAGGGATTGGTCCTGCTAGGCTAAAGGCGACTAAAGACGAAGGCTCGCGCGATCGCGGGCCTTTTAGTTTCCGGCCGGAAACTCACCTTAAAATACACGCCACTTGAACAAGGACAGTAAATGGAAAGTATCAGCGGCGAAAGGCTTCAAACCCTCCTGCAGACGATTTTGCAGTGTCGAACCCCTGATGAAGCAAGCCAATTTCTTAAGCGCGAAGCGAAAGATGGCGCTGAGATTTGCTTCGATGCGGTGGATTGGAAGCAGTTGCGGAGCGACATTGGCCAAAGAGATTTGAAATTTCCTTTTATTGGCTGGGGCACCAGGACTCTGCATTTCGGTAAGTGTGACTTCGGCGATGGCGATATTACGTTTGCAGGGACGTTCCAAGGCGCTGTCGTGTTCCAGGACGCTCATTTTGGAAGCGGAACCTTATCCTTTGCTGGATCCTCGTTTGATGTATTTAAGTTCAAGGGGGGCTCCTTCAGTGGCCAAGGCAAGGTTCTGTTTAACGGTGCGAGGTTTTACAACAATGCCGAGATTCAGATTCAAGACTTAGGCGAGAAGCGTTTGAGCTTTGGGCCATTTAAGAAACCTGGGCAAGCTGACTCCTGCTGTGTGATGCAGGGTCCAAAATTCCACTTCCAAATCAAAGCTTCGACGGGCACAAGTATTTCATTCCGTGAAGCCATTCTGAATGTAGGCGACCTGCTGCTGGACTTCGCGGGCGCTTCAAATCTGTCTCAGGTCGACTTCACAAAGACGGAATGGCGAAGCGGGAACGTATGCGTGAATGGCCTGCGACTCGGATTCCCGGATCATGAAGGGACGAAGAACCATTTGCGCTTCACCGATGCCAATTTCGAAGAAGTCAGGCGGCTGCGCTTCGATGGGCTCGGCATGGTAAGCGGGCATATGATCTTTGCGTTTACCAGATTCCCTGAGCGCGCAATAACAGAACTAAACTTCAGTGATCTTGGCCCTGGTGAGGTGGTATTCAAACAGGCCCACTTTCCTGGAATACTGGAATTTAGTCAAAAAGACGGAGAGGTGTTTACAAGCGAGCTCTCTTTTCGAGGATCCACCTTTAAGGGCCCGTTATTTATTAATGGTCTGAAGTTTGGACCTGTTCCAAATCTAGTGGGTACTGAATTTCAAAAACACCTCAGTCTTACTGATGTGGAGTTTGGCTCCCAGATGACCAGCAAGCAAAAGCGGCAGGAGCCCAACAGGGGCGCCAAACTGCAGCGAATCAAAGAGCTTGCAGAGGCTAACAAGGATCATGGCCTGGCGTTGACGTGTCACGCCGAGGAAATGCGATTTAACCGTTTTCGCAGGAAAGGAGTTGGCAGGTTTCTCGCGGATACGCTCGACCTAATTTATGAGTGCACTTCCAACTATGGGCAATCGATAGCTCTACCGATGCTTTGGCTCATTTTTACTTGGGCGGGTTTTGGCCTTATCTATCGTTATGTGTTCGATAGCATCGAGTCACCGTTGTTGTTCTCGTTTGCATGGACCTTCCCGTTTCTTCCTGCTGCGGGTGTTTTGCGCCTCATTGGGTTTCGGAATATTTTCGAGGATGCGGAACCCGCACTGTATGCCTTGATGGCAGCCCAGGGCTTGATTGCAATCGCGCTTATCTTTCTTATAGGTCTCGGATTTCGGAATCGATTCCGGATCTAATAGATATAAGTTTCCGGCCGGAAACTCAGCGGCGTCACGTCGTAGAAGGCCTTCCATCCAGGTTCTACTTTCTCCGATGAGTATATAATATCATATAGGGATGTTAAGCGACCTTTGAGGGAAGAAAAGCATGATTAATCAAGAGGCCCATTGCCAGGGCTATGGTTTTCGAGAGGGTCAATCGTGAAAGTGGAATGCCCCGAATTCTGCGGCGCCGTAATCGCCCAGGTCGCTGATGAAATAGGCGGCACCGCTGCTACCAGTTACTTGCCACCCAATTACTCGGGAAGTTGTGCCGTCCTCTCTCAATCGTCGTTTGAAACGATTGCAATTCTCCCAAACGGACTGGAGGCCTTTCGAGTGGCGGCATATGCGATTACACCTGATGGAGGCTTTGGCTCAGTGGAGATTCAGCCTTCGCTTGAATGTGAGACTCACAAAACCTTTATGGACTGGTTTGGCTGAGATCGGTCAGAGGGTGAGCGGTGGTTCGATAGTGTTTCCGGCCGGAAACAAATGAGGAATGGGAGCTGCTCCACCAGGAATGGCGTAGACTAGAATTGAAAGCCTACGGGCATGCAGCGTCCCCTAAGCACATGAGTTCGTAGGTCTCTTCAAGTTCAGTGTTTTTGTCAGGGCTGCGGGTTGGGCAGTTTGGAAGAACATCCGGATCACTAATGCGGACTTCTTGCTTCGCAACGAAGTCTTTCCCATCTATGTCAGGATTTACGATTTCTATTTCCACTGATACCAAAGGATTGAGGCTGTATGATTGGATGGCCGCCGTTTTGCTCATGCTTGTTTGCGTCACAGCTGAAGCCGAGAATGCGACACTCGGTTCAGAACGCGATTTAGAGACTTCAGGAATCGGGTTGCGGCAGAGCTTGATGTCAAAATGGCCGGTTGAATAGGGCGAGATGTGAAAAGGGCCGTTGGAACCATTGGTGTTGATTTTAAGCATGTTTCCAGGTTCGACCCAGATTTCACCGAATGGCAAGCGCGCGCCCGTTGTGGTTGTTCCGGTCGAAAAAGTGATGCCTCCTGCATCGAAGGATTCACCGGTTGGGTGAGAGCCTGATACGTTTATATCAACCCAACGAATATCCATTTGGTATGGATTTCGATTGGTGATTTCGACAACGAGAAGGGCGGTTGAGTCGGTAACCCTTTTCCGAAAGGTCACTTTTGGCTCAACCCAACCGCTCATTTCTTTGGGTTTGCGATCCAAGCCTTTCGGGCTTCGATGGTGCTCAGCAAGGATTCTACAAACTCGGCTCGTTGTTCTTCGCTTAGTTCAACGTTATCCAGGACATCGCGAGTAACGCAAATCGAGTCTTGGTATGCGCTTCTCACTTCGGCTTCATCCGCACTTATCAGGGATTTGTAGGTAGCGGATCCTGTGATGCTGTTATCGGTACTCGAACCGGCCTTACCTCCGATTTCAACACTGCCGTCGATCGTCTCAACTGTCTTGGTACGAGCTTTTAAGGCAGCAGTAACTTCGGCATTCTTCTTCAGAATCTCATTGAAGGTTAGCTTAACTGTTTGGTCCCGATACCTCGCGAATGGAACACCTGGGCATTCGCTGTGAAAAGCGATTTCGCCTTTTGGTAGCTCTGGTTCTCGTGGTTGCGAGGAACAGGCAGAAAGCAACAGGGCTGAAAGAAGGCAAAGTAGATATTTCATAACCAAGTTCCCTTTGTTGTTCATTACAAAAAGGTCGGTAACCAACAAACTTCTACCTTGAAGATAATTTAATCCTATATGGTTTCGTAGAATTGGCAAGCTGGCAGAAAGTCGGCGTAAGTTTCCGGGCGGAAACTATCTAATGCATAACTGAGGCGGAGAGGGCGCGCCCTTCGGGTCGGGCTTCTCCGGGTTCGCTATTCGCTCATCCCGCCGTTGGCGGGACTGACGCCCTCCG
>NZ_BGZH01000005.1 GCF_009617755.1 Marinobacter salsuginis | reverse complement strand
ACCTTGTCAACCGTTTATTTTTCGGTGTTTTCCGTCCCCGGAAAGCGCCGAAAAATCACCCGGCTTACTGCTTATTTCGAGGCGCGCATTCTACAGTGAATTGCTTGCCTGTCAACTGCTTTCTGAAGAATTTTAAAACTCAATTTCTTCAACACTTTCAAGCAGTTGCCCCTTCGAATTTGGAGCCGCTTAAGTGGCTTGCCCCTCGAAGGAGATGCGCATTCTACAGACCTGCCCGGGGGTGTCAACGGCGATTCTGAAAAAAACTCAAAATCGCCCAAAATCGGTCACGCAGTAATCAGAACACGGGCGATCTTCTTCTTACCCGCCTGGATTACACAATCATCACCCTCTACAAACATCCGATCGCCTTCGAATTGCTGACCGTCGACAAATACCGCTCCGCGCCCCAGGACATCCCTGGCCGCCGCCCCGTTCTTTACCAAACCGGCGAGGCGAAGCACTGCCGCCATCGGAATCTCGGCCTGCCCCTCCAATGACACCTCAACAGTCGGCACATTATCAGGGATCTCGCCGAGCGCCACCCGGTTACCGGCGGACTTGTGAGCAGTTCGGGCTGCCTCCTCATCGTGAAAGCGGGTAATGATCTCTTCCGCGAGCAGCTTTTTATAGTCCTGGGGATTCGCTCCGCCAGCAACAGCCTCACGAAAGCCTTCCACTTCGGCAAGCGGCCGGAAACTCAAAAGTTCAAAGTAGCGCCACAGGAGATCATCCGGCATGGAGAGCAGCTTGGTATACATTTCGCCAGGCGAGTCGTTGACGCCCACATAGTTCCCCAGAGACTTGGACATCTTCTGAACACCATCAAGCCCTTCCAGAATTGGCATGGTAAGGATCACTTGAGGCGACTGCCCATAGTGCTTCTGCAGGATACGACCCATAAGGAGGTTGAACTTCTGATCGGTACCCCCCAATTCAACATCAGCTTCCATGGCAACTGAGTCGTAACCCTGCACCAAAGGGTAGAGGAACTCGTGAATTGCGATCGCCTGCTCAGCCCGGTAGCGCTTGGTGAAATCATCCCGCTCAAGCATGCGGGCGACGGTATACTGGCCCGCCAGCTTAATCATATCTGCAGCGCTCATCTTGCTCATCCAATCGGAATTGAACATGACGCGCGTTTTTTCAGGATCCAGGATTTTGAACACCTGCTCTTTATAGCTAACCGCGTTCTCGGCGACCTGCTGCTCTGTTAAAGGAGGACGCGTTGCACTCTTGCCGGTCGGATCACCGATCATCCCGGTGAAATCACCGATCAGAAACATCACTTCGTGCCCCAGATCCTGGAACTGACGAAGCTTGTTGATTAGAACGGTGTGACCAAGATGAAGGTCAGGCGCAGTGGGATCGAAACCGGCCTTGATCCGGAGCGGACGACCTTCTTTCAATTTCTCGATAAGCTCATCTTCCGGAATGAGCTCGTCTACGCCTCGCTTGATTATCGCCAACGCTTCATCAATGGATGCCATGAACAACACGTCCCCGCTTTGATCCTGAAAAAATTCTGTCAGTTACAGAGTTCAACAAAAGAAATCTGTGAGTTACCTGTTCCCCTGCTAAAGTTAGCTGACCAGAAATTGACCAACACCGAGTTTACAGGGCGGCGTATTATAACAACGCTGTCGAAAGAAATCCGGAGGATGGAACAGTAACCGTAATGTTCCACGCTGTCCCGCATGCATTTTATACGGTAATCTGTTGGACTATACTTGAACAACAGCTTTAATTAGGTAGTACAAGCTGCCGTAATGCCGATTAAAACGGGTGCGATACGTGCTAAAAATGTTTCCCAAAACTCACATTACCATTGCTGCTGCGGCCACGGTTGTTGTTACCGCTGCCATTCTTATGAGCCCCAGCAGCAACGTTGAAGCAAAGCGGATGTCCTACTCCCTGGATCTGGAGCAGGGCACTGTTTCCGAAACCGACGCAGCAACTGTGGAAGCAACACCGCCAGCCGGTGCAGCCAAAGAAACCCAGCCGGAAGCATCCGCGCCAGAAATGGCTGTAGAAGCCAGCAAACAGGTAAGCGTTGCAGAGCCGGAACAAACTGCCGCTCCGAAGGAGCCCGAATTCGACTGGCAAACCTTCGCGATCAAGTCCGGCGACACCCTTTCTTCCCTGTTCAAGAAGGCGGGCTTCAATGACGGCATCATGCTTTCTGTTATTCACGGTGATGGCGAGGCAGACAAGCTACAGCGACTCTACGCGGGCGAGACTATTCGCTTTGCAACAACCGAAGACGGCTCACTTGCAGCGATTGATCTGCAAAGGAATCGCCTGGAAACCCTGAAGATTAAAAAGAACGGTGAGAGTTTCACCGGCGAGACCGAAATTCGTAAACCGGAAGCACGACCGGCTTTCGCATCAGGCACCATTGACGGTTCTCTTTATCTGGCTGCACGGGAAGCCGGTCTGAATGACCGTTTGACCATGGAGCTGGCCGGTATCTTCGGCTGGGATATCGACTTTGTCTACGATGTCCGCAAGGGAGACCAGTTCGAAGTGGTTTACGAAGAGCTCTACCTTGACGGCGAGAAGTTCGATACCGGTCGAATCCTGTCTGCCCGATTTGTTAACCGTGGCGAAGAAAACCTCGCCCTGCTTTACACCGACAGCAATGGCGATGCCGATTACTACGCGCCGGACGGCAAAAGCATGCGCAAAGCCTTCCTGCGGACCCCGATTAATGCCCGGGTTTCTTCCCCCTTCAACTTGCAGCGCCGCCACCCAGTTTTAGACGTTGTCCGCCCGCACGAAGGTACCGACTACGCGGCACCTCCCGGAACGCCCATCAAGGCTGCAGGTTCAGGGCGGGTTAAATTTGCCGGCTGGAAAGGTGGCTACGGGCGAACCGTCATCCTGCAGCACGGTGACAACATCACCACCCTGTATGCCCACATGAGCCGCCTGGGCAAAGGTATCAAGAATGGTACACGGGTCAAGCAGGGCCAGACTATCGGCCACGTCGGCTCCTCCGGCATGGTCACTGGTCCGCACCTGCACTACGAGTTCAGGCTGAACGGGTCTCCGCGCAATTCGCGCACCGTCAAGCTGCCGGATGCCAAACCCATTCCGTCTTCCGAAATGGCCCGATTCAAGCAGTTCACAGAACAACGAATCGCCCAGTTCGACGTTTTCCGCGAGAGCTATCAGCAACTCGCACTGGCATCAGACGACTGAACCAGGAATGGAAGCCTGGATAGGGTTGATGTCGGGCACCAGCATGGATGGCATTGATGCCGTGCTGGTGTCTTTTCAGAACAACACCGTAACGATTCACGCCTCGCATACCACTCCCTACCCCGACCAGATTCGCCATCGCCTGCTTGCTGCCAGCCAGAATCAGGCTGCACCGGACGAGGTCGGTGAGCTGGACACCCTCGTCGGGACGCTGTTTTCCGAGGCCGCGAACGAAGTCATCCAAAAGTCAGGTTTTGACCCAACCGCGATTCGCGCCATTGGCAGCCATGGACAAACCATACGGCACCAACCCTCCGGCACGGCTCCTTTTTCAATCCAGATTGGGAATCCCTCCGTGGTTGCCGAAGCTACGAACGTCACGACGGTCGCCGACTTCCGGCGTAGGGATATGGCGGCGAAAGGCCAGGGGGCACCCTTGGTTCCTGCCT
The DNA here is from genome assembly GCF_009617755.1 of Marinobacter salsuginis. Classification (NCBI taxonomy): domain Bacteria; kingdom Pseudomonadati; phylum Pseudomonadota; class Gammaproteobacteria; order Pseudomonadales; family Marinobacteraceae; genus Marinobacter; species Marinobacter salsuginis. The sequence continues at coordinate 170,432 of NZ_BGZH01000005.1, read as the reverse complement.
TCCACAAGGCCTTTTTCAGCTCGAATACGGAAAACCGCTGCATTCTGAATCTCGGTGGCATCGCCAACATCACCTGGCTCCCCGCCAGTGAAAACACGCCGGCCACCGGCTTCGACACCGGCCCGGCCAATGCACTGATGGACGCATGGTGCCTGGACCAGACAGGACTTCCTTTTGACAGCGATGGCCATTGGGCCTTCGAGGGCTCGGTCAACCAGGAACTTCTCGAAGACATGCTCTCTGATGCCTACTTTTCGAAGACGCCCCCGAAGAGCACCGGGAAAGAAAGGTTCAATCTTGATTGGGTCAGAACACTGGTAGGTCGCCATCCGGAGATTCCAGCGGAAGATATTCAAAGGACATTGCTGCAACTGACCGTTACGAGCGTCGTCGACCAACTGCCTGAGACCAGGGGCCTTCGGGTTTACGTTTGCGGAGGCGGGGCGCGAAATCCGCTTTTGATGGAAGAGCTGGGTAAGGCACTGCCCGAAGCCCAACTTTCACTGACCTCGGAACTGGGGCTAGACCCGCAGATGGTAGAGCCTGTGGCATTTGCATGGCTGGCAAAACAGGCGCTGGAAGGAAAACCCGGGAATCTCCCGGAAGTCACCGGAGCAGCCGGGCCACGCATTCTGGGCGCCATCTACCCCGCCTGACGTTTTCCGGATCAAATGGAGAAGGAACTGCCACAGCCGCAAGTGGAGCTGGCATTAGGGTTCTGGACCACGAACTGTGACCCTTGCAGGCCTTCCTGATAATCAATCGTGGCGCCCACCAGATACTGGTAACTCATCGGATCAACCAGCAGGAACACGCCATCACGCTCGATCACGGTGTCTTCTTCATCCTGGTTTTCATCAAACGAGAAGCCGTACTGAAATCCGGAGCAGCCACCACCTGTGACAAAGACGCGAAGTTTCAGTTCGGGGTTTTCCTCTTCCTCGATCAACTCACGTACTTTGGCAACGGCATTGTCACTGAAGAACAGCGGTGTCGCCATTTGTTGCTGAACTGCGCTCAAGTTCGCCTCCGGATAATCGTGAACAACTCTCGCGATTATGGTATTCCCGACTAAAACAATCAACTATTCGGACTTTCCACCATCGCCCGATTCCTCGGGCTCCGCTGTTTGATCACCAGCAGGAGCCTGTTTAGGGCCGGCACCGGCAGATTTGGCACCCTGGGAGAGCAGCCCGACTGGCTCCCGCTGATGAACCAGGTTGCCGTTCACCGAGGCGCCCATCGCCATCTCGATCAGGTTGTAGTAGACGCTGCCATTGATGGCCGCTTTTTCCGCCAGTTCAAGATGTGCCGATGCGTAGACATCACCATTTACCGTACCGTTGATGATGACGTGAGGCGCGTTGATGTCGCCCGTCACTTCGCCCACCTCCGAGACCCTCAGTACTGCATCTGTGCCCTCATCGGCAACCACCTTCCCGCGAATTCGGCCATCCACATGAAGCCCACCGCTGAAATGCACATCGCCTTCCACAGTCGTTCGTGAGGAAATAAGTGTGTCAAAGTGGCCAGTGGGCCGGCGCGGCTTCTGCTTTTTCTTGCCAAGCATGTCAGTTCTCCGTTAAATCGTCCCAGTTAAAGGTGCGCTCGGCTTGCGAGGATTTTCTTCCTTCCGCCTGGGCTACCACCTGGATTTCCAGCGGCTCAAATTCTTCCGGCAGTTTCAGGGAACCTTCGACGTCCTGAAAATACCGGAAACGGAATTTCACGCCGAGATCGGCTATGTCCTCCGAAAGGTCGCGCAGAGCGATGACCTCTTTCTCTTCATCACGCAAACCGATGACATTGACCGCTACGACACCTGAAATGTAGCTCTTGTTGTTGCCGACCTGAGTCAGCACCAACTTGAAGTCGTAGCTATCCTGATTACGGGTCGGAACCAGCGTGAAACTGTCAACCTGGAGGCCTTTGCTGGTCTCCGATGGCGCCATGATATTTTTATAAAATGTCAGGTCCGATTGCAGTGACACAATCCGGGTTTCCAGCTCGACAATGGTTTTGCGAGCCTGATTCAGGGCCTGCTCATCTATGACCCGTCCTCGCTCCAGGTTGATCAGCTGTTGCCGGGCCTTGCGATAATCCTCTCGCAGGGCCTCGACTTCATCCTCCAACACCTGGTTTGACTCCTCAGCGCTGGAAAACCGGAAACCACCCTGAGCCAGGCCGGTTGCATATCCGGCGATTGCCGCAACAACGGTAAAAATCAGCAGGATGGCCGTTCTGCGCAGGCGATACCCGGGACGATGGCGAATAACGACATACTCTTCAGCCGGCTTTCGCTGTTCGCTCACGATCTTTCCCTGGGCATCAAGGCAGCAGCGCCGGGGCTTCAAGCCCCATGGTTTCTTTGAGGCCGAACATGATGTTCATATTCTGAACCGCCTGCCCTGCTGCGCCTTTCACCAGATTATCGATGACAGAAGAGACAATCACGATGTTGCTATGCTCCTGTCTGTGCAGCGCCATACGACACTGGTTTGCCCCGCGCACACTTCGGGTCTCCGGATGGCTACCAAACGGCATGACATCGACAAACGGCTCGTCCGCAAAGCGCTCCTCGAACAACGTCTGCAGCCGATCAAAATCGGCCGGGTTCTTCAGCTCCGCGTACAGCGTCGCCTCAATACCGCGGATCATTGGAATCAGATGGGGAACGAAGGTTACGCCCACATCACCTCCGGCCGCCCCGGACAGACCCTGGCGAATCTCTGGCAGATGACGATGCCCTGAGGCGCCATAGGCCTTGAAGCTTTCACCAATCTCACCATGCAGCATACCAATCTTGCCCTGCCGGCCTGCGCCGCTGGCGCCGGATTTGGCGTCCGCGATCAGCCGGGCAGGATCCACCAGCCCCTGCTCCAGCAATGGGAGGAAGCCCAGCTGAACCGCTGTAGGATAACAACCGGGGTTGGCAACCAACTGGGCTGTCCGGATTTCATCTCGCACCACCTCCGGCAAACCATAAACCGCCTTTTCAGCCCATTCCGGACTTTCATGAGCCATCCCATACCAGTTGGCCCAAACATCAAGATCCTTAAGCCGGAAATCCGCAGAAAGATCCACCACACGCACGCCGGCCGACATCAGTTCCGGAACCATTCGCATGGCCACACCATGAGGCGTGGCGAAGAAAACCAGGTCGCAGGCTCCAAGCACGGCTACATCCGGCTCGGAAAACGCCAGGTCATAGTGGCCACGCAAATTCGGGTACATGTCCGCTACCGGCATGCCCGCCTCAGACCGGGAGGTAATACAGCTGACCGAAACTTCAGGGTGAACCGCGAGGATTCTCAGCAGTTCCACACCGGTGTAACCGGTGCCACCAACGATGCCTACTTTAATCACCATCTTCTCCAGCGACGTCGTATCAGAATTAATAGCTTTGACGCCGTAGTCTACCATGATAAACCAATGACTTATTGCAGCCCTCAAGGCGACCGTTACAATGTTGTCAGAATCTTTCTGACCGTCCATCCAAATCCACCGGAACTCTGGCCTCATGCAGAAAATCTGGCACCAGATTACCGAGCATCTGATTCCCGTTTTCCGGCGCCGATTGTCCGGTGTTGACGCATTACCGCAACTGGCCGTGCTCGGCCTTCTCTCCGGGCTGTTTACCGGAGGCGTCATACTCGTATTCCGCCTGGCCATCGAGTGGCCGCTCGAACATTTCCTGCCGGGAGAAGGTTCCGAATCCTTCGAGGAACTGGACCTGCTGACCCGGGGGATTCTCCCTCTGGCCGGCGCTCTGGGGCTGGGCTTGCTGATGCACCGGCTGGCCACACACGACCGCAAGGTCGGGATCGTTCACGTTATGGAGCGTTTGAACTACCACCAGGGCTACATTTCCATGCGAAGCGCCATGGTGCAGTTTATCTCGGGAGTGGCCACTGTGGTCAGCGGCCAATCGGCGGGGCGCGAGGGGCCGGCCGTGCACCTCGGTGCCGCCTTCTCGAGTCTGATGGGGCAATGGATGCGTCTGCCGAACAACAGCATCCGGACGCTCGTGGCCTGCGGCTGTGCGGCGGCCATTTCGGCCTCGTTCAACACGCCGATCTCCGGGGTTATTTTCGCCATGGAAGTGGTGATGATGGAATACACCATTGCGGGTTTCACGCCAATCATTCTGGCGGCGGTGAGCGCAGCGATTGTGACTCAGGCAGTGTATGGCGCGGAACCGGCCTTCAGCGTACCGGCGCTGACCATGAACTCGCTGATGGAGATCCCCTGGATACTGGCCATTGCCGTCATTATCGGCATCGCCGCCGCGCTGTTTATCCAGTTGGTGGACACCATGGGCAAGCACCACCACCGTCCGGTTTTGTTGCGCATTACCATTGCGGGCCTTCTGATGGTGCCCTTCGCCATTTTCATTCCGGAGACCATGGGTATCGGGTACGACACCGTCAACGAAACCATTAACGGTGAGCTGGCGTTCTGGCTATTGCTGGGTGCTGGCGCCGCCAAGCTGGTCATTACCTCGCTTTCCATCGGCCTGGGCATGCCAAGCGGCGTGATTGGCCCGACGCTGTTCATGGGGGCAACCCTGGGCGGCGCCATGGGCCTGATCGGCGCACAGATTTTGCCGGAACACGCCTCGTCGGTTGGCTTTTACGCGATGCTCGGAATGGGTGCCATGATGGGTGCCGTGCTCCAGGCACCACTCGCCGCCCTGATGGCACTCATGGAACTCACGCGGAACCCCAACATCATCCTTCCGGGCATGCTGATTATTACCACGTCGAGCCTGGTGACCAGCGAGGCCTTCGGCAAGAAATCGCTGTTCCTCACCATTCTCAAGAACCAGGGGCTGAGCTACCAGAATTCTCCCGTGATCCAGGCCCTGCGCCGGGTGTCGGTCGGCGCCATCATGGATCGCAGCATCCTGCGTACTGAACGACACTTGACGGTGGAAGAGGCGCGCAAGGTCCTGAAATCGGAACCAAAGTGGCTGGTGGTTGAGGGCAGCAGCGGACCCACGGCACTGTTGCCGGCAGTCGACCTGGCGAGATATCTGGAAGACACGGAAAAACTGGTGGCCGACGAGGAAATCGAACCACCGGAGTCCATTGACCTGATGGACATTCCCGCCAATCGTCGCGACGTTGCCCCGGTGCAGTACCAGGCCACTCTGGAGGAGGCCCTGGACCAGTTCGATGCAACCAATGCCGAGGCCCTTTACGTACAACGTCACGTGGCGCCAATGATCCAACGCGTTTATGGCGTGGTTCTGAAAGCCGATATCGAGAGTTACTACCAATACCGACGGAGCTGACGAATGCTGTGGGTGAAAGCCTTCCATATTATTTCACTGGTGTGCTGGTTCGCCGGCATCTTCTATCTGCCCAGACTGTTCGTCTACCATGCGGCTTGCGAGGACGAGCCCGGCCGTGAGCGCTTCAAGATCATGGAGCGGAAGCTGTACCGGGGCATTACCACACCTTCGATGATCGCAACCGTCGTCTTCGGTGTCTGGCTGATCAGTTACAATGCAACTGGCTATTTCAGCCAGGGCTGGATGCATGCGAAGCTGCTTCTGGTGGCCATTCTGATCATTTACCATTTTTACTGCGGGCACCTTGTAAAGGTCTTCCGGGACGACCAGAACACCAGAAGCCATGTGTTTTACCGCTGGTTCAATGAATTGCCGGTCCTGATCCTTCTGGCCGTCGTCATCCTGGCTGTTGTCAAACCGTTTTGAGGAGCTGAGTCATTAAACGCTATACCCGACCCCAGGTTCTGATTCTTTCCGGCCTCGACCCCTCCGGCGGCGCCGGCATCCAGGCCGACATTCAGGCAGTCACCTCGCTGGGCTGCCACCCCTTGCCCGTTCTGTCCTGCCTCACGGTTCAGGATACGCGCAACGTTTATGGCGCCGAGCCGGTCTCCGCCGAGCTGATTCGCCAGCAGCTCCGGTGCCTTGCTGACGATACCCCCATTCACGCCATCAAAACCGGCGCCCTGGGCAATGCGGCAGTGGTGGATGTGCTGGTGGATTTCATCCGTGAACACCCAGGCGTACCCGTGATTACCGATCCGGTGATCAAAGCTGCGGGTGGCGGCGACCTGGCCGATGACGAGCTGGTTAGCGCCATGAAAGAGAAGCTGTTTCCCCTGGCAGAAATGATTACGCCAAACGGTATTGAACTGGCGATGCTCGGGGGCAGCGATAACCCGGACCAAGCTGCCAACAACCTGTTGGAAAGCGGGTGCGAATCGGTATTGGCCACTGGCGGGCACGGTACCGGCGTTCACATTATCAACACCCTCTACAATCACGCACCTGACCCCATGCGCTGGGAGGTCGAACGTATCGGCGGAGAGTACCATGGCACGGGCTGCACGCTGGCCGCGGCCATTGCGGCCGGAAGGGCCTCGGGCCTGTCTCCACGCGCGGCCATCTCGCAGGCCCAGAACTACGTCCATCGCGCCATACTCCACGCGTTGGACGTTGGCAAAGGCCAACCGGTACCGGACCGAGGGATTCTGTGGGAACGATGAGCAAAGGGCTTCGTCCGGGCCTCTACGCAATCACCGACAGCGTGCTCACACCACCCGAAACACTGATCGAATCGGTCGAGGCAGCGCTTCGCGGCGGTGCCGTCATGGTACAATATCGCGAGAAACACGCGCCCATGGCGGTACGACTTGCCCAGGCAAATGACCTGCAAGCTGTTTGCCGGAATGCCGGTGTGCCTTTGCTGATCAACGACGACCCGGATCTGGCAAAACGTGTGGGCGCTGCCGGCGTCCATATGGGGCAAACCGACGGCTCACTGGCAGCTGCCCGCGCGCTTCTCGGCGAGGAGGCGATTATCGGCATAACGTGCCACGCCGATCTGGCTTTGGCGCGCGCCGGGCTGGAAGCAGGCGCCGACTACCTGGCCTTCGGGCGCTTTTATACGTCTTCGACCAAACCCGGAGCACCGGCTGCAGCCCCAAGCGTGTTAACCGAAGCCAAGAGTTTCGGGCGCCCACTGACGGCCATTGGCGGCGTCACTGCAGAAAACGCAGAACCACTGATCCGCGCCGGGGCCGATATGCTTGCCGTGGTTGGTGGCCTGTTTGGCGGTACTGCCGACGAGATTGAGCTGCGAGCCAAAGCCTTCGAGCGCTTGTTCGCAAGCCATCACCCACTTTTTTCAATTCCCGAATAACAGGAGCCCAGATCCATGACGCACTCCGAAACCCTGTTCGAACAGGCTCAGAAATACATCCCCGGTGGCGTAAATTCTCCGGTCCGGGCGTTTCGCGGTGTCGGTGGTACGCCCCTTTTCTTCAAGCACGCCCAGGGCGCCTACCTGTACGACGAAGACGATCAGCGCTACATCGATTACATCGGTTCCTGGGGCCCCATGATTCTTGGCCACGGTGACCAGCGCATAAAGGATGCCCTGCACGCCCAAGTGGATCTGGGCGTTGGCTATGGCGCACCCACTGCCCTCGAGACCGAAATGGCCAAGAAGGTTTGCGAACTGGTGCCCTCCATCGAACTGGTCCGCATGGTGAATTCAGGCACCGAGGCCACCATGAGCACCGTTCGACTCGCCCGGGGCTACACCGGTCGTGACAAGATCGTGAAGTTCGAGGGCTGCTACCATGGCCATGTGGATTCACTGCTTGTCAAAGCAGGCTCCGGCGCCCTTACCCTGGGCGTACCTAACTCCCCGGGCATCCCCGCCAGCCTGGCTGAGCACACCATCACGCTGACCTACAACGACATGGACAGCGTTCGGGAATGCTTCCGGGAGATGGGCGACCAGATCGCCGCGATTATCGTTGAGCCAGTGGCAGGTAACATGAACTGCATCCCGCCGGTCCCCGGCTTCCTTGAGGGGTTGCGGGAAGTGTGCGACGAGCACGGCACCGTGCTGATCTTCGACGAAGTAATGACCGGGTTCCGAGTTTCCCTAGGCGGCGCCCAGGGGCTGTATGGCGTAACCCCGGACCTCACCGCACTGGGCAAGGTAATTGGTGGCGGGCTTCCGGTCGGCGCCTTTGGCGGCAAACGGGAAATCATGGAACACATCTCACCACTGGGACCGGTTTACCAGGCAGGCACCCTGAGCGGCAACCCCCTGGCCATGTGCGCCGGCCTGACAACACTGAATGCAATCTCCGAGCCCGGTTTCCACGACCGGCTGACCGAGAAAACCAATGCTGTTCGCGACGGCCTGAAAGAGGCCGCTGATGCCACTGGCATCCCGTTGACGGTCCAGAGTGCCGGAGCCATGTTCGGATTCTTCTTCACCGAGGAAAGCTCTGTTACCCGCTTTGACCAGGTGATGGGCTGTGATGTCGAACGCTTCAAGAAGTTCTTCCAGGGCATGCTCAAGGAAGGCGTATATCTGGCACCATCCGCCTTTGAGGCAGGCTTTACGACAGCGGCACTGTCCGAACAGGACATCGCCGATACGGTAGCGGCAGCCAAAAAGGTCATGGCTACGCTCTGATATTTCCGCTGTCCCCATCGGTGGCCCCGCAGGTCGGAACATGTCCTGCGGGGCCACCGATGTGATAGCCATCACAATTCCACGGCGAACACCCTTCCCTGGCCTTTTGTGCCGTTGACTTACCATCCCGTCTGATCAAATGTTGATCTAATCTCTACCGAGATGCTCTGACGGCACCAATCTAACAAACACAAGAATCAAGTCAGCGCACGGAAGCACTCGGTCTGCCCCAAGGCAGATGCAGTACGAGCAGGAAGTCTCTGGAGCAACCCGTTAGGTTGAGCCGCAGTTTGAATAACAAACACAACATCAAACTGTAGGAACGACAATGAAACTCTGGATCCAAGCAATGGCCCTGGCCCTGACTGTGGCCTGGTCGGCCCCCTCCGCCGCCTGGTGGTGGGACTCTACCCCTTCAAACTATACGGATACTCGCTACCCGGTTGTGCTGGTGCATGGCATGTTCGGCTTTGATTCGATTGCCGGCGTGGACTACTGGTACGGCGTTGCCGAGGATCTCCGCAAATACGGCGCTGATGTTTACACCACTCAGGTGCCCGCCCTGGACAGCACCATTGCTCGCGGTGAAGCGCTTCTGCCGCAGGTACAGGCGATCGCCGCGGTGCACGGCAAGGTCAATCTGATTGGCCACAGCCACGGGGGCCCCACGGCCCGTTACATCGCCAGAGTGCGGCCGGATCTGGTCGCCTCAGTGACGTCGGTCGGCTCGCCCCATAAAGGCTCGCCGGTCGCCGACCTTATCTACGGCTCCCCTGCCGAAAGCCTGGCGGCCAGTCTGGGGAATGCATTGGGTGGGCTTATCGATCTGCTGTCCGGTGGCGGTTATAACCAGGACCTGCGGTCAAGCCTGGAATCCCTCACCACCCAGGGCAGCGCCGAATTCAACAGCTTTGCCCCTGCCGGGGTTCCAACCACCTCTTGCGGTGAAGGCGCCTACTCGGCAAATGGTGTCCGCTTCTATTCCTGGGGTGGCACCGGTGTTCTGACCAACGTACTGGATCCGTCCGACGCGTTGTTAGGCACCACCAGCCTCGCCTTCGGCTTCAGCCAGAACGACGGTCTGGTAGGCCGCTGCAGCAGCCGGTTTGGCAAGGTTATCCGGGATAATTACTTCATGAACCATCTGGATGAAGTGAATCAGGCGTTGGGCCTGCATAGCCTCTTCGAAACTGATCCAAAAGCGGTTTTCAAGCAACACGCTAACCGCCTGAGAAACGCAGGACTGTAACGGGTAGCCGGTCTTCTGGCTTTGCCTTGCAGAGCTAGAAGGCCCCTTCCAGGGTAAACATCAGCGTCTCGCGCTGATAGTCATATTGCGAAAGACTGCTTCTGTTATCCCGAACCAACCACTCCCCCCTGACAAGCCAAAGGCTGTCCAGAGACTTCTCCACCAGCAATCCGATCTCCAGACGGTTATCTGTTCTGCGCCCGCTCTCGCCTTCCCCGGACACCAACTGATGGGCGTCCCGGTATCGACTGTGGCGAACAGAGCCTGTTGCTCCGAATACGATATCTGGCCGCCACTGGTAGCGACCGGCAAACTCCAGTGTGTGGTGGGTAGGTGAGACACTGATAAACTCATTGGTTGTTTGCAGATCCCGCCGGTCATTGATTTCCAGTGAGTATTCGCCGTCCAATCGCCAGGGTCCGAGGTACTTCCGCGCATGAACGCGTGCTCGATACCACTCTCCGTCATAGGCCTCGAAGCCTGAACCACCATTCACGGCAGCCGCCGCCAGAGCGATTCCACACTGATCCGGGGCTACGGGTAGCGAACACTCACGCCAACGATAAAACCCCTCGATGCCGTATCGGGTTTCAAGGGATTCGCTGCCAAACCAGGACTTCACCAACGACACCAGAGCGCCGCGCTCACCTGCAGTGAGGGTCTCAGACCAGGCCAATCGTCCCTGCAATACCTGAGCGTCATACTCGTCATCGGAAGGATGTTCCCGGGAATAGGCGGCAGCATCGAGGGAAAGCCGAGAGCGGGTGCCGACTGGCCGTTCGTAGGTTCCGGCAGCCAGCGCTTCGAGGAACAGCCCACCTTCACTCGACGCCGTGTCCTCGGGCAGGCCGGCAATATTGGAATCGTAACCGCCTGAGATTCCCAGATAGCCGCGAATGGAGGGCTGGCGGGCCAACCGAGGCGATCCACCATCCAGTTTATTCAGTTGCGCCCGGGCCAGTGCCCGGATTTTATCCGGAGCGCTCTCTGCCGAGGCCTGCTCGAACCAATGACGGGCTTCGGCAGACTCCTCCGTAGCAAGCGCGACCAGACCGAGGTTATAACGCGCCAGGGCGCCATTGGAGCCATTGAGCAATGAACGGAAGGCAGATTCAGCGGCGCCATAATCGCCCAGCTGGTAGCAGACAACACCGAGGTTATAGAAAAGCGAAGGAGATCTCAGGCCATCATCAACGGCCCTCTGGAAGCGCTGTTTCGCGGCGTTCAGGTCTCCTGCTTCAAAGGCTTCAACGCCAGCACGGAAATCCTCCATGCCGGCTTCCGTTTCAGCCGCCTGAAGAGCAACCGTGGGCATTAACAACAGGATCAGGAACAGGGCGCGCCAAAATACCAGCAAACGGGTCTCTCCGGGTTAATCCTCGCAGGGGATGCCCGGTTACGTACCCGGCTTCAGCGATCCAGTCCTGGTGCATCCGGCAGTTCTGGGCGCTCCGGGCGCTCTGGCTTACCCTTGATCAGTTCTCGGGATTGCCTGGCCTTTTCGGACATGGACTCACCGAACTCTCGCCCCCTTTCTCGGGCTTCACTCGCCGCATCCAGACCCCGGGAGCCAGATTTGCCTGGATTTTCGGGTCTTTCGATAGCGCGGGGTAACTCGATTTCCCGCACCACGGAATCGGTGAGCTCTGCGTCGTCAGTCACCATGCGCATAGTAACATCCAGATCCTCGTTGGCCAGCGCTGTTGCCGGTATAAAGAATCCGACCATCAGAAATCCGACCAGCTTGGCGCTCAATGCAAGTGTCTCTCTGATCATGATTCTGGTCCCTCGACGGTCTGCTGTGGGTATTCTGGAATCGGGGCACGGAACGTTTTATGGCGATCTCCGGTGTCCAGTCGAGCCACCAGCTCTCCAGAGCCTGGGAACAGCAACTTCAACGGCAACGACAGCACGTTCTCGCCCGCATCAAGGCTAACCTGCCAGCTAAGCTCTCGCTGCCCCGGCCAGGAGGCCACCTCCACATTGGGCGGGAGTTCCAGAGTCAGCGTGACATTTTCCAGCGCTTCACCGGAATGGAAGGCAAGACGCACAGTTCTCTCAACCGGTTGGGCAATCCCGGTTGCCAACCCTTCAGCGGCATTCTCCGACAACGCAACGGTCGGGTCTGCATCATCCGTAACAATACCCGGCGTTAAAAAGACACCAAGACCAATACCCAGCGCCAGGGCCGCCGCAATGGCACCACCCAGAGCCCCGTGGCTCCATCCGGACTGCGGACTGCCCGCGCCCCGGGCCGAACTCAGAACACGATTCTGAAAATCAGGGGAAGGCGCCGGGACGCTGAACTGCTCCTGCAACGCCCGGTTAAGAGCACGCTCAGAAGCAAGCCACTTACTGCACGCTGGGCAGGCAGCAACATGCTCCTGCACCCGATCACGGGCGGGGGCGGAAAGCTCATTGTTAATGTAGGCGGGCAGATCCACCCGGATTTCGTTGCAGGACATTGTCATCACCTCATCCCCCCACACGTCCAGCCGGCTCGGTTGGTTCCAGCTCCCGCTGCAATTTCTTTCGCAGGGCCGCCCGGCACCTGTGTAAGCGCGATTTCACAGTCCCCAGCGGGATATCCAGCACCTCCGCAATGTCCTCCTGACGCCAACCGTCCACATCATGAAGAAACAAAAGGGTCCGCTGATCGGGCGTCAGGGTCATCATCACCCGGTCCAATGCCGGTCCCAGGCGCGAGTGTTCGAGCTGCAGGTCCGGGCCAACGTTGTCCGATTCGAGGCTATCCAGCCAGTCAGTCTGGCCTTCAGTACCAATCAGCTCCGTCAACGGGCGGTCGCCCTGTCGGTTCTTACGCCGAACCTGGTCAATAAACTGCCGGTAGACCACCCGGTTTAACCAGGGCCGCAGCTGATCAACGCTTTCCAGCTCATCAAGCTTCGGGAATAGCTTGACCACAACATCCTGAACCAGATCCTCTGCATCCTGTTGTTGGCCGGCCAACCGGTAAGCAAACCGGTACATGGCGTCCAGGTGAGGCTGCACCAGGGCGTCAAACCGCCGGGACTTGGAGGGTTTGAAAGGAAAGATTGCCAAAGCCGTTGTTTACCTGCGTGGGTTCATGCCAGCGGCGCAGTCTATATCAAGTTGCCGGGCCGATGCATTGGCCGCGTTCCCGATCTGACGATTCAACGGTTGCCCGGACATTAGGGAACGTTAACAAAATTTCCGGAACTCTGCCCTCCACTGCAACGTGAGGATGAAGTCAGGTAGCGATGTTGCTTCGCTATGATTCCAGTAAATAAACCTTGGAGGTTTATATGAAACGTTCGGTTCAACTTATTGCCATTTCGACTCTTGCTGCGGGCATGGCAGCCTGTGGTGGAAGTGGTAGCGACAGTTCAGCGTCTTCGGGCACCGGAACGGTTTCCTTCGGTATTACCGACGCCCCAGCCATGGACCTCAGTAATGTCACCATTGCTTTCACGGAAATCCGCCTGAAACCCGAGGATGGTCAATGGGTGGAATTTCCCCTTGAAGGATTTGAACAGGTAAACCTGCTGGATCTTCAGGGTGGACTGAGTGAACCACTGATTAAAGATGAAGAAGTACCGGCCGGCACTTACACCGAACTGCGCCTGATCATCGACACGGACAACTCCTTCGTTAAGCTCGACTCGACTGGTGATAGCGAGTACTCACTGGCAGTGCCCTCTGGCGAGCAAAGTGGCCTCAAGCTGAAAGGTGATTTCCTGGTGGCCGCAGACACAACCACCAATTTCACCATCGACTTCGACGTGCGCAAGTCCATCGTCAACCCACAGGGTAATGCCCTGGCCGACTATATGCTGAAACCATCTTTGCGACTGGTGAACAACCTTGAGGTGGGCTCTATAAGTGGTCAGGTGGACGTCGCCCAGATCACTTCCACTCGCATGGCGGATGAGACTCTGGCTGACTGTCAGTACGACGGCGCTGTTTACGTCTTCTCTGGTGAGAATGCAGAAACCTCGGATCTGAACGTAAACAACGAGGAAGGCAACCCTCTCATGATTGTGCCAGTTGAGCTCGACGTTGAATCAAGCCTCTACAGCTACACCGCAGCATTCCTGCCAGAGGGTAATTACACCATCAGTTACAGCTGCCAGGAAGATAACAACGAGGAGGATGACGACATTGAGTTCGAAGGTACCCAGAGCCTTGAGGTTGTTGCCGACCAGACAACTGAGGCCGAGTTGATTCCGCTCGTCGAATAAGCCTCTGCACCGGCAGGCGGTCGCTAGACATCAGCGACCGCCTGCCGCGCAAAAAACATCACAGGGCGGCCGCCCTCGCCTCCGCCTGATCCGCACCCGCTACATTCCCGCGAGCCCGGCGGATATCCGCCAGCAGCAACCATCCCGCTCGCTGCAGCCGGATATCACTGCCCGCCAGCGACAGCCCTTTCAGCGTGAACTGTTCGGCAGAGCCCAGCTGATTGCCAGCCACATAGGCTTCCGACAGCTTGAAATACACCTCGGCCGATCGGGGCGCAATCCGTTGTACACGCTCAAGACGGGCGATGGCGCCGGATACGTTACCCTGGGCCAGCAGCTGCTCGGCTTCACGCACCAGGCTCAGCGCGGCCGGCGAGAGGCCATCACCGGTTTCACGATAGCTTGGGGAACTGGAGCGGGAAGGCTCACCGGGTTCCTGCGCCGCCTCGGGCTGTTCACTCTTGCGCCAGACCGGGGCTTCGCTCTCCTCCGTGTCTGTGCTGGTTCTCGGTGGCTCGGGCGCCTTGGCGGGCTCACCACCAACGGGCACATAGATTCCACCGCCCGGCCCGGAGGCACAGCCGGCCAGTGACAGCAGTGCGGCCAACAGGGCGGCCCTGAATGAAAGTCGGTCAATCATTGAAACAGTCCTTCAAACCAGCCCCGGATCCGACGTTCCAGATTTCCGGAGCAGGAAATTGTTTGCGTGGGTTCACTGCCGGCAATGTAAGGCAACAGTCGTGCATTGTCACAGTATTCGTCCGTCAGTGCCTGCCGCTCTGAATTCACCCAGTGATAGTTGACACCGTCTGGCACCACGGGAGAAAAGCCATGCTGGGGAACCTGAGCCATAAACCTCGACCACACCGGCAGGGCGCCACTGGCCCCGGTCAGCGATGTGGGGCCGTTATCATCGCGCCCAACCCAGGCGACCGCAAGCAGATCGCCACTGAAACCGGCAAACCAGGAATCCCGGCCATCGTCAGTGGTTCCTGTTTTGCCGGCGAGGGTGAGTTCCTGGGGAACGGTGTAGTAAGCCGAGCGTCCCGTCCCCTCCTGCATGGTTTCCTGCATGGCGTATTGCACCAGGTGCACGGCGGCAGGGTCGGCCACCTGTTCAACCTCAAGACTGTAGCGGGACAAGGCCTCACCGCCGGCATCCGTTACTTCCCGTATCGTGCGCAGCGGGGTATTGAAGCCCGAGGTCGCCAGTCCCTGGTATATCTGGGCGACCGTCACAGGGCTCATGGACACCGACCCCAGGAGCATGGATGGGTAACGGGAAATGGGTGTATCCACGCCAAAGGCAGTCAGTGTCTCCCGCACTACGTCCACGCCGATATCCAGCCCCACGCGAACGGCCGGCAGGTTGTAAGAACGAGACAGAGCCTTATGCAAAGGCACTTCACCCCGCTCCTCGCCATCGTAGTTCTTGGGTTGCCAACGTTTGCCGTCGTCGAACTCCAGAGTGAAGCTCTTGTCCAGCACCGGTGTACTCAGGGTGTATCTTTCCGGTTCCTGCAAGGCAGACAGATAGATAAACGGCTTGATCAGAGATCCGATGGGGCGATTGGCATCCAGCGCCCGGTTGAATCCGGCGAATTGCGGATCCCTCCCACCGACAAGGGCCAGCACCTCGCCGGAATCCTTCGCGGTGACCACAAGTGTCGCCTCCAGAGCTTCCGAACTCTGGCCGCCGGCCAGTCTCGGGAGGGTCTCAGTTACCGCGTACTCTGCCGCGTACTGGATAGCGGGGTTCAGAGTGGTGAAGATTCGCAGTCCTTCACTGCGCAGATCCTCTTCCTTGTAGTCACGGGCCAGGTGCCGCCGGACCAGGTCAATGTAAGCGGGGTAGCGGTTTTCTGAGTAGGATGGGCGCTCACTGACCCCAAGGGGCAGGCCGCGGGCCCTCGCCGCTCGGCCCGGTTCAATCAGGCCCGCCTCTTCCATTTCGGAAATAACCAGATTCCGTCGCTCGGTTGCACGCTCGGGATGGCGGCGCGGATTGTAATAACTGGGGCCTTTGACCATGCCCACCAGCAACGCGATCTGGTGCACATCCAGATCTTTCAGGGATTCGCCAAAATAGAACTGGCTGGCCAGGCCGAAACCATGAATGCTGCGAGTGCCGGCCTGCCCGAGGTAAACCTCGTTCAGATAGGTTTCCAGGATGTCGTTTTTTTCATAGTGCAACTCCAGCAATACCGACATCAGGGCTTCATTGGCCTTTCTCACCAGTGTCTGCTCGCGAGTCAGGAAGAAGTTCTTCACCAATTGCTGGGTCAGCGTGCTGCCACCCTGGACGATGCGCCCGGCCTGGATGTTGGCCAGCATGGCCCGGCCGATGGAGAGAGGCGCGATACCGAAATGGTCGTAGAAATTGCGATCTTCCACCGCCATCAGTGTGGTGGGGAGCAGCGCCGGCACCTCGTCCAGCTGAACCAATACCCGATCTTCCTTGTGGGCTGGATAAATACCGCCAATCTGCGCTGGCTCCAGCCGGACGATCGGGGCGCTTTCACCCTGAATCACCGAAAAACCCTGAACCCGATCGCCCGAGACCGACAAAGAGATCCGGCGCCGGGGCTCATCACCGTCCGGGAACGAGAAGCCCCGGGTACTGATGACGAAGCGATTGCCACTGCGCTGGTAACTACCCGCTTTCTCGCCGCCCCCTTTCCGGAAACCAGAGAGGCTCAGTTCTCGCTCGAGCGCGCTGGCACTGACACTGGCCCCATCGAAAAGCTCAAGCGGGCGGGCATAGACGCGGGAAGGTACTTCAAAGCGCCGACCCTCAAAACGGGACGTTACAACGGCATCCAGATACACCATCCAGCCGGCCAGTAAAACGAGACCAATGGCACATAACCGGAACATGAAACGCCAGAACCACGGCCGACGGCCATTGTTCGAAGAACGCCTGGAGGGCTTTCGCTTGGGGCTGGAAGATGCTTTGGATTTTTTCATGGCGCGATTATAACGAAGGGAGCGGTGAGGAAGGCAGGCCATCCATGTGTTATTTCTGTAATCTGCCCGTTATGATAGGGCAAGAAAAATCAATGGGTTCAGGGAACGCGAGGAGAACACGGTGAGTGAGACATCCCCAGGCAATCTGATTCTGTCGATGCAGAATCCGGACCTGTACGACCATCCGGTGGATGGCTTTCAGGTTATCGAAACTCACATCTCACAGGTGATCCTGACCGGTGATTACGCCTACAAAATCAAGAAGCCCATGGATTTCGGCTTCCTCAACTTCTCTACCCTCGATCGCCGGAAGCATTTCTGCGAAGAGGAGCTGAGACTCAACCGACGGCTGGCAGAAAAGCTGTATCTGGAAGTGGTACCCATTACCGGAACACCGGATGCCCCGATCCTCGGCGGCGAGGGCGAGGCTTTTGAATACGCCATCAAGATGCGCCAGTTTGGCCAGGACCAGCTTTTCGATCGCCTGCAGGAGCAGGGTAAACTGCCCTCGGACTTGTTGACCGACCTTGCCGGCCAGGTCGCCGGCTTCCACGATCAGTTGCCGCCCGTGCCGGATGACAAGCCGTTAGGAACACCAGAGGCTGTGTTTGCCGCCATGCAAGAGAATTTTGACCAGATCCGTCCGCTGATTGACGATCCGGATCTGCTCATGCAGCTGGACAACCTTCAGGCCTGGACCGAATCCACCTTCGAGCGGCACCGGGAGCTGATTGCCCACCGCCGTGCCAGTGGTATGGTCCGGGAATGCCACGGCGATCTCCATCTGGCAAATATCACCCGCTTCGACGGCGAGGTCACCGTATTCGACTGCATCGAATTCAACGAGCCGTTTCGCTGGATTGATGTTATCAACGACCTCGCTTTCCTATTGATGGATCTGGAGTCTCGCGGGGAGAGCGCTCTTGCCAATCAGGTGCTCAATACTTATCTGGAATATCGGGACGACTTCGAAGCGCTGCCATTGCTGCCACTCTACAAGGCCTATCGCGCCATGGTCCGCGCCAAGATTGCGCTATTCACCATGGGCAATCCCGGCATCACGGACACCGAAAAAGCCGACCTTATGCAGCGCTATCGCGGCTATGCACAACTGGCCGAGGATTACGGCTCCATTCCTAACCACTACTTGCTGGCTACCACTGGCCTTTCTGCCAGCGGCAAGACGTGCGTCAGCGCCGCCATGGCCAACGAGCTGGGGCTGATACGCCTGCGGTCCGATGTCGAGCGCAAGCGACTGCATGGACTGGCTCCGCTGGAGAGCTCACGTTCACCGACCGGTGGCAACCTGTACACCGAGGAAGCGACCGAGAAAACCTATCAGCGACTGGCCGAGCTGGCCGGTCAGGTTCTGGCGGCCGGGTTCCCGGTGATCGTGGACGCCACCAGCCTGAAAGAAAAGGAGCGGTCCCTGCTGGCATCCGTCGCCGAAGCCCAGGGCGTGCCCTTTGCCCTGATCCATTGCGAGGCGCCCGAAGATCTGCGCAGGGAATGGATCCGCAATCGCAAGGGCGATGCCTCCGAGGCCACCGAGGAGCTGCTGGACGCCCAGCAAACCTGGTTTGAACCGTTAACGGCCGAAGAGAAGACCCACACCATTCATCTGCACACCGATCAGGAGCATGTGGCCGAAGCCGTGGCCGACCGTATCCGTCAACACCTGGGTATCCCCGGCGGCAAGGCCGGGTAAGAACAACATCTGGCTCCCACTGGCGAGCGCGAGGTTAGATATGGACGATAAAAGCGAACACGAAGTACATCAGATCAGCCACCCGCTCTACGATATTCTTCGGAGCGAGGATATGCAGGCGTTCAATGCCGAGAAGGCAAAGCTCACAGAGTTCCCCAGTTTCGCCCATGGCGATTTCCGGGGCCTGGATCTGAGAGGGATGGACGCCAAGGGGCTGGATTTCCGCCATGCCTACTTCCGCGGTGCCGACCTGAGAGGCGTGGACTTTTCGAAGTCCAGAATGGAAGGCTCAAGCATCGCCAGCGCGAAAATTTCAGGCTGCTACTTCCCTCATCGCCTGCACGCCGATGAGATCGTCATGTCCCTGAACCACGGGACCCGCATGCGCTACGCCATATTGCCGAAATGAGCAACAACCCGCACTCCTGGCAGCCCGTGTGTCCCGCGTCCGAGCTGACACCGGGCCAATTCGTCGAGTTTCGGCTCCGGGAGAAGGCCCGGGAGCCTGCAGGCATGCCGCTTACCGGCTTCCTGTTCCTCGACGGCACCACGCCCCGCGCCTACCTGAATATCTGCCCGCATCTCGGTGTTGAGCTGAACTGGATGCCGGGCCGGTTTATGGATTCCGACAATCTGTTCATCCAGTGCTCCACCCACGGCGCCCTGTTCAAGCCTGGCGACGGCGAATGCATTGCCGGTCCCTGCCAGGGCGATGCGCTTACCCAGCTGGATCTGAGAGAGCACGACGGCCAGATCGAGATCAGACTTCCAGAATAACCGGCACCGACTCGGTCAGTGTCAGCACCCCCGTGGGAGTACCATCACTCTCACTCAGGTCGGCCCGGTAGGCGACCACTTCCACACCCGCATCACAGGCTTCGCGCAGCAACTCCCCGTATTTGCGGTCGATGTGGTCCGCCGGGCGAACGGTCTGAATGCCGGTGTGATTGACCACGAAAAACAGCACCGCCCGATCACCCTGCTGGACCTGGGCCATCAGCTCACGAAGGTGTTTCTGGCCACGCTCGGTTACCGCATCCGGGAAAAAGCCCTGGCCATCCTCGGCCAGGGTAACGTTCTTGACCTCCACCCAGGCATCGGCCGCGGACTCGTGACCAGACAGCAACAGATCGATCCGGCTTTTCTCCGCACCGTATTTCACCTCGGCGCGGCACTCGCGATAACCGGCCAACTCCACCACGGTGCCGGCCTGAACCGCTTCCCTGGCCTGGCTGTTCGGCCGGGCCGTGTTCACGCATGCCAGCTGTCCCGGCGAGGTTTCCACCAGCTCCCAGGTGTATTGGAGTTTGCGCTTGGGATTATCGCTGCGGCTGAGCCAAACCCGGGCATTCTCTGGCTGACAGCCCAGCATGGAGCCGGTGTTCGGGCAGTGGGCGGTTACCTCCGAGCCATCCGGCAGCCGCACGTCTGCCAGGAAGCGTTTGTAGCGGCGGATAAGCCGGCCTTCAACCAAAGGTTCTGGAAACTTCATGTGATCTCCGTACAAAAGTCGATGTCACAAGGCTGGCACCCCCGTGACTAATCTGCTATTTTCCGCAAATTCCCGTTTCAGGACGAATGCTTCATCCAGGGTATAACCGCACAGCCACGGGGGCTCACGCGGAGGGAAGCAACCGTTCTTGTGAAGTACAAACAAGAGGCCGGGTTCAATGGCAACGACTGCAGAACAACCACGCGAACGCTTTACCAACTTCACCCCCTATGAAATGAAGAAGGGTGAAGAGTATATGAGTGCGGAAATGCTTCAGCACTTCAAGGATCTGCTGCTGCAATGGAAGCAGGAGCTGATGGAAGAAGTCGACCGCACCATGCACCACATGCAGGAAGACGCCGCAAATTACGCGGATCCCAGCGATCGCGCAACCCAGGAAGAAGAATTCAGCCTGGAACTGCGCACCCGCGACCGGGAGCGGAAACTGATCAAGAAAATTGACCAGACCATCGACCGCATCGACAAGGACGACTACGGCTTCTGCGATCAGTGCGGCGTGGAAATCGGTATCCGCCGTTTGGAAGCGCGTCCGACTGCGACCCTGTGCATCGACTGCAAGACTCTGGCCGAGATTCGCGAACGCCAGACCGGCATCTGAGCCGAACCTTCAACAGCTGCCGGCCGCGGGCTATTCCTGCCCCGCCGGCTGACTGACGATCATGAACAACTCTTCCTATCGGGGCCGCTTTGCGCCCTCTCCGACCGGCCCGCTGCATTTTGGCTCACTGGTTACTGCGCTTGCCAGCTTTCTGGAAGCCCGCAGCCAGGGCGGCCAATGGTTTATTCGCCTGGAAGATCTCGATCCGCTGAGAGAGCCGCCGGAAGCGACCGGCCAGATTCTAGCCAGCCTGGACGCCCATGGCCTGTTCCCCGACGAACCGGTACGGTTTCAATCCAGACGTCACGACGCCTATCAGGCCGCCATCGATCAATTACTCGAAAGCGGCTACGCCTATCGCTGCCAATGCTCACGGAAAGAGCTGCAAGCCCATGGGGGCCGACACCCCCACCAATGCCGCAGCCGCAAAGCCATAGACGGTGACCGCCCATACGCCATCCGCTTTGCCCTGGAAGATGAGGACTGCCACTGGCGGGATCAACTCCTGGGCCCACAGCATCAAACCGTGCGCGCTGAGCTTGATGATCCCGTGATCCTCCGTAAAGAGGGGTTCTACGCCTATCAACTGGCGGTGGTTGTTGATGACATTGATCAGGGCATCACGGACGTGGTGCGCGGGTCGGATCTGCTGGACATGACAGCGCAACAGCAGCAGATCTACCGGGCTCTGGGCGCCCACCCTCCCCGTTGGCTACACATTCCGGTCATACTGAACGAACACGGCCAGAAACTCAGCAAGCAGACCCACGCCCCGGCGCTCAACGATGAAAGGCCTGTCGACAACCTGTTCGAGGCCCTCGTTGCCCTTGGTCAGAATCCGCCTTCGGAACTGGCAACCGGTTCCCCGGAATCCTTGCTGGAATGGGGCCGGGAGAACTGGCACCGGGGCGCCATCCACCTGACATCCCGGTGAGGGACATGGTATAAAGCCTTTCTCACACCTCAGCGCGGATAGCATGCCTGATGTATATCTACCGTCTGGTCTTCCTGTTGGTACTGGCCATCTATATCTTTTCGCCCAACATCCTTGACTGGTGGACTTCGCCGGGAAACGTCTGGTACAGCCCCTACATTATCTGGGCCGGGCTGATTGCCATCGGTTTCTGGCTGGAATGGCGGCGGGACCCCAATGAGTTTTAGTGCCTCCGGTCTGCTGCTCGCCAGCCTGCTCTACCTGATTCTGCTGTTCGGCATTGCCTGGTTTACCGAGCGGGGCATGGTGCCGAGGCGCTGGGTTCGCCACCCGCTGGTTTACGTGCTCAGCCTGGGGGTATACGCGGGCATCTGGGCGGTCTACGGCGCCGTTGGCATGGCCGCCGAATCCGGCTACGGCTTCCTCGCCTACTACCTGGGCATCAGTGGCGCCTTTTTGCTGGCACCGGTACTTCTGAACCCGGTCATGAGGATTGGCCGCGCCTATCAGTTAACCTCCCTGGCCGACCTGTTCGCCTACCGCTACCGGAGCCAGTGGGCAGGAACCCTGGTCACCCTGTGTTCCGGCGGGGCCATACTGGCGCTGCTGAGCATGCAGATCCAGGCCGTCGCCACCTCAGCCAGTATCCTGGCGCCGGACACCTCTCCCAAGCTGATCAGTGTGATGTTCAGTATGATCGTGGTGTTGTTTGCCATGCTGTTCGGAGCACGCCGTAACCAGAATTCCGATAACCACCAGGGCCTGGTACTGGCCATTGCCTTTGATTCTCTGGTCAAACTGGCGGCGCTGCTGGTGCTCGGGGGCGTGATCCTGTTCGGGGTCTTCGATGGCATGAACGGTCTGGAGCGTTGGCTGGACAACCGAACCTCGCCAGCCACCACCATGACTCTGAGCATTGACGACGGCAGCTGGCGGGCATTGATGCTGATGTCCTTTGCCGCCGCACTGGTGCTGCCGCACATGTATCACATGACCTTCAGCGAGAACCCTTCCCCAAAGGCACTGGCCAAGGCCAGCTGGGGCCTGCCACTGTACCTGTTGCTGCTGGGCCTGCCGGTACCCCTGATTCTGTGGGGCGGGCAGGAGTTGGCCGTCACCACCGGCCCCGGGTTCTTCGCTATCGGCGCTGCCCAAGCGCTGGAGAGCCCTGTACTGACGCTGTTCATGTACATTGCCGGCCTGTCCGCAGCCAGCGGCCTGATGATCGTCAGCACGCTGGCACTGGCGGGCATGGCCCTGAACCACGTGGTCCTGCCGCTGAAAACCCCGAAAGACCAGGGCGACATCTATCGCTGGCTGCAGTGGATCAAACGTCTGCTCATCGCCGTGATCATTTTCCTGGCATTGCTGTTTCACGAGGCCGTTGGCAAGAACCTTGACCTTTCCATTCTCGGCGCCATTTCCCTGTCAGGCACATTGCAGCTTCTCCCGGGCGCCCTGGGCGTGATTTACTGGCCGGAGGGCAACCGCCGCGGCCTGATTGCCGGCCTGATTGTCGGTTTGACCATCTGGGTGGTTACCCTGGTACTACCCTTCTCCCATACGGCCAATCTGCTGGCCTGGATAGACGCGCCGCTGATACCGGATTACACCAACTGGCATATATTCACGTTCGTCAGCCTGACCGCCAACATTACTGTGTTCGCGCTGATTTCCATCCTCAGCACCAGTACCAGTGAAGAGAACAGTGCAGCCCAGGCCTGCTCGCTGGGTGCGCTGTCCCGCCCTCAACGCCGTGAACTGCTGGCGACATCCTCCAGTGATTTTGTGCGGCAACTGGCGGAGCCTTTGGGCTATGGCGTCGCACGGCGGGAAGTGGAGCGTGCACTGAGCCAGTTGAAGCTACCCAACGTGGAATACAGGCCTTACCAGCTCAGACGACTGCGGGATCAGGTGGAGATCAATCTGTCGGGTCTGCTCGGACCCTCTGTCGCCCGGGACATGGTCAAACGCCATCTCGGCTTCAAGCCTATGGCCCAGGGTGGCACCGCCCAGGACATTCGCTATGTCGAGCGGGCCCTCGGCGACTACCAGAACCGCCTTACCGGCCTGGCCGGAGAGCTGGACAACCTGCGACGACATTACCGCCAGACACTGCAAAACCTGCCGATTCCCGCCTGCTCCGTGGGCGAGGACGGTGAAATCCTGATGTGGAACCACGCCATGGAGGCGCTCACCGGCATTACCGCCGATGATGTGGTCGGCGCCAGGCTGATGGCACTGCCGGAGCACTGGCATCTGCTGCTCGAGGATTTCAACCGCGGGCCCGACCTGCATCGCTACAAACACCGGCTGGATCTGCGTGGCAAGCCCCATTGGCTGAACCTTCACAAAGCCGCCCTGAGCGGGCCGGACCACACCGAAGGCGGCAGCATCATCCTGGTGGAAGACCAGACCGAAACCCGACTGCTGGAAGATGAGCTGATGCACAGCGAGCGGTTGGCGTCGGTGGGTAGACTGGCGGCCGGCGTCGCCCACGAGATCGGGAACCCGGTAACCGGCATCTCATCGCTGGCCCAGAACCTGAAACTGGAAACCGATAACCCCGATATTCTCGATACGGCAGACCAGATCCAGCAACAGACGCGGCGCATCTCCACCATACTGCAGTCGCTGATGAACTTTGCCCGCACCGGCAACCACGCCCAGGCCAACCGGTACGAACCGGTGACGATACATCGTTGCGTGGAAGAGTCTATCAACCTGCTCTCCCTGAGCGACAAGGGCCTGGGCATTCACTACATCAACGACTGCCCGCCCTCCTTGCAGGTGCTGGGCGATGAACAGCGCCTGGTGCAGGTGTTTGTTAACCTTCTTGCCAACGCCCGGGATGCCTCGCCCGAAGGAGGCACCATCCGGGTCAGTGGAAAGGGCGATGGCTACTCCGCTATCATCGAAGTCGTTGATGAGGGCTCCGGAATCCCCGGGGATCAGCTCGATCATATCTTCGAGCCGTTTTACACCACCAAGGCCCCCAACCAGGGAACCGGTCTTGGCCTGTCGCTGGTGTACAGCATTATTGAAGAGCACTATGGCAACGTTCAGGTAGACAGCCCGGCGGACGCCGACACTGGCCGGGGAACCTGTGTGAGGCTGAGATTGCCAGCCTACGAACCGGAAACCGGCAACATTGCCATCAGCCAGAACCAAAGGTCTTGAGACTCCTATGCCTCGCATTCTGATCGTGGAAGACGAAGACATTATTCGCTCGGCAGTTCGCAAGCTGCTGCTGCATGCCGGCTATGAAGTCGCCGATGCGGCTTCCGTGGAGGAAGCCGAACAGCACCACGAGCCGGATCAGTTTGACCTGATCATATCGGATCTGCGCTTGCCAGGAGCAGCAGGCACGGAACTGATCAACCGCGCACCCAATACACCGGTGCTGATCATGACCAGCTATGCCAGCCTCCGGTCAGCCGTGGATTCCATGAAAATGGGGGCCGTTGAGTACATCGCAAAACCGTTCGACCATGATGAAATGCTTGCTGCGGTGGAGAATATCCTGGCCCGCCAGCCCTCTGCCCGCAATGCGGGTGATGACTCGGCGGCACCCTCGGAAACGCCCGAGAGTAGCGACCCGGCCAATATCATGTTCGGCCAGTGCGAGCCTATGCAGAGGGTATTTACCCTGATCCGGAAGGTGGCTCCGACAGAAACCACCGTACTGATCCAGGGCGAATCCGGTACCGGCAAAGAGTTGGCCGCGCGCGCCCTGCATCTGCTGAGCCCCCGCGCCGCGAAACCGCTGATTTCGGTAAACTGCGCGGCCATCCCGGAAAGCCTGATTGAATCGGAACTGTTCGGCCATGAGAAAGGCGCCTTCACCGGTGCGGTTTCGGCAAGAACGGGTCTGATTGAGGCGGCTGATGGCGGTAGCCTGTTTCTGGACGAGATCGGCGAACTGCCGGCTGAAGCCCAGGCCCGCCTGCTTCGCGTGCTGCAGGAGAGCGAGATCCGGAAAGTGGGTTCAACCCAGAGCCGCACCGTAAATGTGCGAATGATTGCGGCCACCCATCGCAACCTGAAGGCCATGACCCGAACCGGGGAATTCCGGGAAGACCTGTATTACCGTTTGAATGTTATGCAGATCCGGATACCGCCTTTACGCGAGCGCCAGAGCGATATTCTGGGACTGGCTCGCCGCTTCCTCAAACGCCAGGGGGAGAGAATGGGCAAACCCGATCTCAACCTCAGCCCCGAGGCCATGCGCGCCCTGGAACGCCATCGCTGGCCGGGTAACGTACGGGAGCTGGAAAACGCCATTGAGCGCGCCACCATCCTCTGCGACGGGGATGTGATTACGCCGTCATTGCTGGACCTTGATAGCGAAGGCAACGACGAATACATCCCTGAGACCCTCGTGGAAGGCAACAACGAGCAGACTCACACCCGCGAGGTGGATTCCTCCAACGATCTCTCTTTGGAGGACTACTTCCAGCATTTTGTCCTGGAGAACCAGGATCGCATGAGCGAGACAGAGCTGGCTCAAAAATTGGGCATCAGCCGAAAATCCCTCTGGGAACGTCGGCAGCGGCTCGGCATCCCCCGGAAAAAATCCTCGGGCAACTGAGCCCGCCAAAGTGTGAATCGGCACTCAGTTGTTACCCCATGTTCCTGTCGGTAACACTCCTCACTAAAGTAACGTGATCTGGGTAACACTTAGGTTGAATACGGGGTAACACTTATGGCCTACAAAATCGTAAGGCACTGTTAATAAAGAACATTCAAAACCTGGCACACGGACTGCAATCTATTTGGCGCACAACAACAAAAACAAGAGTGACAAAGCAGCGCCAACAACAAGAACAAAAAGCTGCGGGAAACGTTCGGTAACAAAAACAACAACAGAACGTGAGCGAACTGAGTGTTTTGGGTACTTTGCTTTTTAGTGGTCCCACGGCACGTGCGAGTTGTAGATGTAGAGAAGAATCGCCTTTGAGGTGACGCTGCAGCTACCCCAGACCCGCCCGATGTCTCTGACCGCTCTGTGTATTCAAAGCTTTCCGTTTGCGCTGCTGAGATGCCCCTCAATGGGGATATGCAGTGGGGTACAAAAACCAAGAAAAATCCCGGCAAAAACAAAAACAATGCAGATCGTCAACGCTTTGAGGGCGGATTCGTGAAAACGGATCCGCCTTTTGATTTTCTGGGCCCCGGAACGGTAATCCACGGCAAACGTGTGCAAATCCTGCTCAAACCGTTAAACTCTCGGTTTTTGCTCATCGCAACCACGGATTTCAATGCCTAAACGACTCGTCGAAAAACTCCGTTCCTTTATGCCCGGCAACGGAAAGAAGAAAGCCCGCACCTACCAGCGACGGGAAATTCCCCGGGACCAACACAATGTCTCACGCTCGGTGATCAGCGAGCCTGCAAAGAAAGTCCTGCATCGTCTGAACAAATCGGGCTATGAAGCCTACCTTGTAGGCGGCGGCGTCAGGGATATCCTGCTGGGTGGAAAGCCCAAGGATTTCGACATTGCCACCAATGCCACGCCGGAGGAAGTTCACGACCTGTTCCGCAATTCCCGGCTGATCGGACGCCGGTTCCGGATTGTCCACGTGGTGTTTGGCCGCGAGGTGATTGAGGTAACGACCTTCCGGGGCAACGCCACGGAAGCGGATACCGACACCGATGATGACGATCGCAGGACCAATGAACACGGTCTGCTGCTGCGCGACAATGTCTACGGCAACCAGGAAGAGGATGCCCTGCGGCGCGACTTTACCGTCAATGCCCTATACTACTGCATCCGCGACTTCACCGTTATCGACTTTGCCAACGGCATCGAAGATCTGCGCAACCGGCAACTGCGTCTGATTGGCGACCCGGAAACCCGCTACCGGGAAGACCCGGTGCGTATGCTTCGTGCTATTCGCTTTGCCGCCAAACTGGGCTTCGATATTGAACCGGAAACCGAAGCGCCAATCGGTGAGTTAGCCCCTCTGTTAACCCATATCCCGCCCGCGCGCCTGTTTGATGAAGTACTCAAACTGTTCTCCGCAGGCCACGGTGAAGCCACTTACGATCTACTGACCCGTTACAACCTGCTGGAGCCCCTGTTTCCGGAGACGGTCAGAGCCATTCAGGCCGGAGAGCCGGACGAGCTTATTCGCCAGGCCCTGAGAAACACCGATGCCCGGATTGCCCAGGGCAAGTCGGTCACGCCCTATTTCCTCTTTGCCGCCATGCTCTGGCCTGCGCTGCAGGCAGAATGGCACCGCAGGCAGGATAACGGTGACCCGGTCCAGCCCGCCCTGCACGGTGCCATTGGCAAGGTGATTGGCCGCCAGGTTCAGGCGACATCGATTCCCAAGCGCTTCTCCGGCCCCATGAAGGAAATCTGGGAACTACAGATGCGCCTGCCCCGGCGCCAGGGCAAGCGGGCTTTTGCCACCATGAGCCACCCGCGGTTTCGCGCGGCTTACGATTTCCTGCTGGTTAGAGAGGCGTCGGGCGAGATTGAACCGGGGCTGGGCCAATGGTGGACCGAGTTCCAGCAAGAAGACGAACGTGGCCAAGAACGGATGCTGTCACAATTAAGCAGCGATGCGCCCAAAAAGCGTCGGCGTCGCCGCAAACCGGTCAAACGCCCCGCCCAGTAATGATGACAGACGTCTTTATCGGTCTTGGCAGCAATCTGAAAGACCCTGCAGCCCAACTGGCCCGGGCAGTCTCTGCCCTGGCTAACCTACCGGAGACGGTTCTGGTGGCCCAATCGCCCTTTTATGCCAGCCGCCCGGTGGGGCCCCAGGACCAGCCTGACTTTGTTAATGGGGCCGCGTGGTTAAGGACATCCCTGGCGCCACACCAGCTTCTTGACGAACTGCAGGAAATTGAACACAAGCACGGCCGGGAGCGGCTTCGGCACTGGGGGCCCCGCACGCTCGATCTGGACATACTGCTGTTCGGCAACCAGGTACTCGACGATGATCGCCTCACCATTCCTCATCGAGAGTTACGGAACCGCGACTTTGCGCTCCAACCCCTAATGGACCTGAAGGCCGACCTCGCTCTGCCGGATGGCACCGCCATTTCCAAGCTGCGCAGCCAATGCCCCGACAACGGCTTGCGCAAGCTTCCGCCGGCGGATTACCCTTAACACTTCAACGCCGATACCCCGGCACGCCCAGGCCCATCCACCCAAAAGGCAAGGATTCTATGGCTGTTACCATCAATACCCTGCGTGAGTTCAAGCAGAAGGGCGAAGCCTTCGCTGCCCTTACCTCCTACGACGCCACCTTTTCTCAGGTGGTCAGCGAAGCGGGCGTTCACGTCATCCTGATTGGCGATTCCCTGGGCATGGTACTCCAGGGGCACGACAGCACTCTGCCGGTCACCATGGATCAAATGGTGTATCACGTCAGCTGCGTGGCCAAAGGCAACCGCGGGTCCCTGATCATGGCAGACATGCCCTTTATGAGTTACGGCACCGTTGAGACTGCCATGGAAAATGCCGCCGAACTGATGCGGGCAGGCGCCCACATGGTAAAACTTGAGGGCACGGACTGGATGAAAGAGACCATTACCGCCCTGACCGAACGGGCCGTGCCCGTATGTGCGCATCTTGGCCTGACGCCGCAGTTCGTCAATAAATTTGGCGGCTACAAGGTGCAGGGCCGCGACGAAAAGGCGGCCGAAATGATGATCGAGCATGCCTGCGAACTGGAGGCAGCCGGCGCCGATGTCATCCTTCTGGAATGCGTCCCCGCGCCTCTGGCGGCGCGAATCGCCCAGGCCATCAAAGCACCGGTCATTGGAATAGGCGCAGGCCCGGACACTGACGGCCAGATTCTTGTCCTGCACGACATGCTGGGCATTACCACTGGCCGCAAGCCGCGGTTCGTGAAGAACTTCCTGGCAGAGACAGATTCAATACAGGAAGCCCTGCAGGCCTACGTGAAAGCCGTGGGCGAGCGCACATTCCCCGCTGAGGAGCATACGTTCAAGGCATGAGAACCGTACATTCCCTGAAAGAACTGAGAACCATCCTCCGCGGCTATCGCCAGCAGGGAAAAACCATCGGCCTGGTTCCCACCATGGGCAACCTGCACGAAGGTCATATTTCACTGGTTCGCAAGGCGGCTGAAATGGCGGATGTGGTGGTAACCAGCATCTTCGTGAATCCGATGCAGTTCGGAGCCGGCGAAGACCTGGATACCTACCCGAGAACGCTAGCCGAAGACCAGGAAAAGCTCGCTTCCGCCGGAAACACCCTGGTATTCGCGCCCGCCGCCGAAGAAATCTACCCGGAAGGCCTGGCGAAGCAGACCCAGGTTATTGTGCCTGATGTCAGCGATGGCCACTGCGGTGCCAGCCGGCCAGGTCACTTTGAGGGTGTAGCCACGGTGGTTACCATGTTGTTTAACATGGTTCAGCCAGACTTTGCCGTATTTGGCGAGAAGGATTTCCAGCAACTCGCCGTGATCCGGAAAATGGTCAGGGACCTGATGATTCCGGTGGACGTGGTGGGCGCCCCCACGGTGAGAGAGGACGATGGGCTGGCGAAAAGCTCACGTAATGGTTACCTGACAGCTCAGGAGCGGCAGATTGCGCCGGCGGTCCACCAGGCCCTGCAGGCCACAGCGACCAAGATCAACGATGGTCGTACAGATTTCCAGGCACTGGAAAGCGAAGCTGAGCAGAGTCTCGGGGATGCTGGTCTCAGGCCGGACTACTTCAACATCGTCAACAGCCAGACCCTCAAGCCGGCCACACCGGAGGACAGGGAGATTACTATTCTGGCAGCAGCCTTCCTGGGCAAAACCCGCTTGATCGACAACCTGTCCCTTACCCGATAAGCCAACAGAAAAGGAACCTCTGATGCCCGCACATCCTGCAGTACTGACCTCGAAACCCGAATGGCAGACACTGAAGGAGCACAGGGAACGCCTGGAAGGCGTTTTGATGAAGGATCTGTTCGATAAAGATCCGGGGCGGGCAAAGCGCTATTTTATCGAGGGAGCAGGTCTGTCACTGGATTTTTCCAAGAACCGGCTTACGGATGAGGTGTTGGAGGCACTGTTGGCTCTGGCCAGCAGCTGCGACCTGGAAGCCAGGCGGGGGGCCCTGTTGCAGGGGGAGCGGGTCAACATTACCGAAGATCGCCCTGCCCTGCATACCGCCCTGCGCCATCCCGGCAACGAGGCCATCATGATAGACGGCGAGGACGTGGTCGCCGTGGTACAGAGCACTCTCGATCGCATGGAAACACTGGTAAACGACGTTCTGCACCAACGTCGCACCGGATACACCGGCAAGCCTTTCACCGATGTAGTGAGCATCGGTATCGGCGGCTCCTATCTGGGCCCAAAGCTGGTCAGCGAAGCCCTTCAGCCCTACGCCCAGTCTGGTATCCGCTGCCATTACGTGGCCAACATCGACGGCACAGAGATTTGTGAGACCCTTCGCCAGGTAAACCCGGAAACCACCCTTTTCCTCATCCAGTCGAAGTCCTTCCGTACGCAGGAAACGCTGGAGAACAGCAAGGTGGCGCGACAGTGGTTTCTGGACCGCTGCGGTGATGAACAGGCTGTCTCGCGGCATTTCATGGCAGTGACCGCCAACGTACCCGCGGCACAGGACTTCGGCGTTGATTCGGACAACGTTTTCCCGATGTGGGATTGGGTAGGCGGACGTTACTCGCTCTGGTCTGCCATCGGACTTCCCATTGCCTTCCGTGTTGGCATGGCCAACTTCCGGGCTCTGCTGGCCGGCGCCCATGCCATGGATCAGCACTTTCGTGAAGCGCCACTGGCGGAAAATCTGCCTGTCGTCATGGCCATGCTTGGCGTCTGGTACAACAACTTCTGGGGTGCCGAGACCCACGCAATCCTGCCCTACGATCACTACCTTCGCAGCCTGCCGGACCACCTCCAGCAGCTGGACATGGAAAGCAATGGCAAGAGCGTGACCCAGGCCGGCGATACCCTGGGCTGGCAATCCGGACCGGTCATCTGGGGTGGGGTCGGCGCCAATGGCCAGCACGCCTATCACCAATTGATCCACCAGGGCACCCGACTGATTCCGGCGGATTTCATCATCCCCCTGAAATCCCACAATCCGGTGGCTACCCATCACGCAGACCTGTTTGCCAACTGCCTGAGCCAGTCCCGGGCCATGATGGCCGGCAAATCACTGGAAGAAGCCAGGTCTGAGCTGAAAGCAGAAGGGCGGGACGAAAGCGAGATTGAGCAGCTTGCGCCCCACAAGGTCATCCCCGGCAATAAGCCGAGCAATACCCTGACCATGGAAAAGGTTACCCCGGAGACCGTGGGAGCCCTGATCGCGCTCTACGAACACCGCACCTTTGTTCAGGGGGTAATCTGGGATGTAGATTCATTCGACCAGTGGGGCGTGGAACTAGGCAAACAACTGGGCAAGGGTATTTTGCCGCGACTGCTTGGGGATGAAGGAGGCAACCAGGCCAGCGACAGCTCGACCGATCACCTTATTGAGCGGTTCCGCTCAGCCGGCAGCGCTTGAGATCTGCCGCCCTTGCCAGTTGAAATCTACCGGCCAGAGCCGCTGGCCGGTGCTGTATTCCCGCCACAACTGGCCGTAGGATTTACCGCACACCGGATGCACCTCCTCCGGCGCGATGTCGGCGAGCGGCCGCAGCACGAAAGCGTTTTTCAGGATTTCCCCTCTGGGCAGCTCGACGCCATCTATCCGGCCGACCGCGTCACCATAGGTGAGAATATCCAGATCAAGGGTCCGCGCGCTAAATTTCGGGACATCCCGACGCCGGCCGTTGTCGGCTTCCAACTGTTTGAAACGCTGTGACAGTTCGGCAACCGACAAGGACGTATCTACGCCCACCACGAGGTTCAAGAACGGAGAACCGTCAAATCCGACAGCCTCGCTGTCGTAGACCGGGGAGATAACCAGCTCGCCAAACCACCCAGACAGGGCATCAAGTGCCGCAGTGACGTAGCGCTCCCTGTCCACATTGCTGCCAATGCTGATGTATACCCGGGCGGCCGCTGCCATTAACGTGCTCCTGTCTCAGTTTTCTCTCCCCGTTCGATCTGCACGCCCACCGCCTTTGCTGCAGGTACAGCGCCAGGCTTGCGGATAGCCAGTCGCAGCCAGCTTATGCCGAATTCATCCTGCAGGGTTTTGGCCAGAACTTCCGCCCCATACTCAAGCAGTTTCGGCCTGAGCGTCTGCAGGCAGGACTCGACCCGGGTACTCACAGCCGCGTAATCCAGAGCGTCAGCAACTTCGTCGGTCTTGCCCGGCACCCGGTTATCCCAGGCCATTTCCAGATCAATCACCAGGCTCTGGGTGACTTCCCGCTCCCAGTCGTAAACTCCGACCACAGTCTCCACAACCAGGCCTTCGATCAATACGGTGTCTGCCAAGGGTGCTCCCGGGTTCTTCCACTCTTTGGTGATTGAATAACGCACAGCCAGGGGATACTGTGATCAAGCCCGCCTGCGTTTTCAGGGCGGGCATTTTCGCACATATTGGCCATGGTCGTCTTTGCTTCCGAGCCCACAGCATGCTTCTCAGTGACCCGGTGTTAACGGTTTTACTCTGCGCCGCCGCGTATGTGGCAGGCTCGGTGTTGTTTGCGCTGCCGGTATGCCAACTCTGGAAACTGCCAGACCCGCGGGCCCAGGGCTCCGGCAACCCCGGTGCCACCAACGTCTACCGCACAGGCGGTTGGCCGCCAGCACTGCTGACTCTGGCACTGGATGCGGCCAAAGGCTGGCTTCCCGTATGGCTGGCTCATGCCGCCGGCCTTTCGGTAATGGTTCAGGCCGTCGTTGCCCTTTGCGCCGTCACCGGCCACATGATCCCGATGTTTTATCGTTTCAAGGGTGGAAAAGGGGTTGCAACCGCACTTGGGGCCGGCCTTGCCCTGGCTCCGGTTACAACGTTGATGATGGCCGCTATCTGGATGCTGGTGATCTGGCGCTGGCGCATCTCAGCTCTCGCCTCCCTGGTGGCGATTATCAGTGGCCCGTTGATCAGCGCCTTCCTTGAACCGGAAACCCTGCCCCTGTTCGGTCTGCTCGCCCTGCTGATTGTGGTTCGCCATCGGAACAATCTGATCCGGTTGGCCCAGGGACGCGAAGCCGGGCTCTAGAAATCAGTCCACCAGACCGGTGGATCGCGGTTCGTTGATCGGTGGCAGCGTGTTCATTGGCCATCTGGGCACAGCCACAATCCGCTCACCGTCCTGTTGGCCAGCACTCATGCGCTGGGCGCCAGCGTAGGCGATCATTGCACCGTTATCCGTGCAGAATTCTGGCCGGGCATAGAACACGTTGGCCTTGAGCTTGGCAGTCATTTTCTCCAGGCCCGCCCGAAGGCGCTTGTTGGCACTGACACCCCCGGCAATGACCAGACGCTTGCAACCTGTCTGCTCCAGGGCCCGACGGCACTTGATAGTCAGTGTATCAACCACAGCAGCTTCAAACGCCAGGGCGATATCCGCCCGGGTCTGCTCATCCAGCCCGCCTGCCTCCCGTGCAGCATTGACGGTGTTGAGGGTGAAGGTTTTCAGGCCGCTGAAGCTGAAATCCAACCCGGGCCGGTCGGTCATTGGCCTGGGGAACCGGTAACGGCCTTCGGTTCCCTTTTCCGCGAGCGCCGCCACCCGAGGGCCACCCGGATAGTCCAAGCCGAGCATCTTGGCAGTCTTGTCAAAGGCTTCACCGGCGGCATCGTCCACCGATTCGCCCAGCATCTCGTACTCGCCAATGCCATCAACCCTGACCAGTTGGGTGTGGCCACCAGAGACCAGCAATGCGACGAACGGAAATCCGGGCGGGTTGTCTTCCAACATGGGGGCCAGCAGATGCCCTTCCATGTGGTGCACGCCCAGAACAGGAACACCCAGGGCAAAACCCAGGGCATGGGCCACCGAGCCGCCAACCATCAGGGCGCCCACCAATCCAGGGCCTGCAGTGTAGGCAATACCCTCTATATCTGACCGACGTTTGCCCGCGTCTGATAGTACCTGGTCGCACAAGGGCAGCAGCTTTCGAACGTGATCCCGGGACGCCAGCTCAGGCACGACCCCCCCGTAATCGGCGTGCATGTCGATCTGACTGAACAGGGCATGTCCCAGCAATCCCGCTTCGGTGTCATACAGCGCCACGCCGGTCTCATCACAGGACGTCTCGATACCTAGAATCAGCATAATGTCGGGCCACATTGGTTGGCAGAAATGAAAACGACGCGCATTTTAGCAGAAACCCGAAACCCACTGGCAGATTCATCGAACAAACATTGACCTTGCTATAACGCAGGCGCTATCATTGCCGCCCTAAAATATGCACTGGTCGAGTTTTAGCCAATCTGACCAGGGATCGAGAACCGATCTGGCCACGCCAGACGGACAAAATTGAAACCGAATCTATCAGGTAGGTGATTTCCGAATGCCAGCTGTTAAAGTGAAAGAGAATGAGCCGTTTGACGTAGCACTGCGTCGCTTCAAGCGTTCCTGCGAAAAAGCGGGTGTACTTTCTGAAGTACGTCGTCGCGAGCACTACGAGAAGCCGACCGCTGTTCGTAAGCGCAAAGCAGCCGCTGCCGTTAAGCGTCATCTCAAGAAGCTTCAGCGGGAACAGCGCAAGTTCGAGCGTCTGTACTGAGTTTTACCTGACGCCGCTTGACTGCAAAGCACTGATTGCCTGTCCAGCCGCAGGCTGCACAGAGCGACTCAAAAATGCCGCCGAGGCCTGGCTTCGGCGGCATTTTTGGCTATTGGCCAACTCCGATGACGGCCTGATGTGGAGCCCCCATGAGCGGACTGATCCCTCAACAGTTTGTTGAAAACCTGCTGGATCGTATCGATCTGGCGGAGCTGATCGGTTCCCGCATTACGCTCAAGAAAGCCGGGGCCAACTACAAGGCCTGCTGCCCGTTCCACGACGAGAAAACGCCCTCGTTCAACGTCCGGCCAGACAAAGGCTTTTACCATTGTTTCGGATGCGGCGCCCACGGCGATGCCATCAGCTTCGTCAGGGAGTTTGAAGGCCTGGGATTTACCGAAGCGGTTGAGGAGCTGGCCAAACGAGTGGGGCTTGAAGTCCCCTATGACCGGGCGGCAAAGCAGGAAATGCAGCAGGCGCGGACTTTAACCGACGCGCTGGACTTTGCCACCCGTTTCTATCAATCGGCACTCAAGGGTCAGCAAGGCGCCTACGCCCGGGACTATCTGAAACAACGGGGACTGAATAACGCCATCATTGAGCAGTATCAGGTGGGGTATGCCCCCTCAACCGGTACCGCCCTGTTTGATGCCGCCAGCAAGGACCTGCAAGGCCCGCTGATTGAAACAGGGACGGTGTCTGACAAATACGGCAGGCCAAGAGATCTGTTCCGCAACCGGGTCATGTTCCCGATCCGTAACACCCGCGGCAGAACCGTTGCCTTTGGTGGGCGCACGCTTGGTGACGACAAGGCAAAATACATCAACTCTCCGGAGTCAGATGTATTCCACAAGAGTCGCGAGATTTACGGGCTTTTCGAAGCCAAGCAGGCCATCCGGCAGTTAGACAAGCTGCTGGTGGTTGAGGGTTACATGGACGTGATCGCCCTCGCCCAACACGGCATTCACTATGCAGTTGCGACACTGGGCACCGCGACGAATCAGGACAGTCTGCAGGCACTGTTAAAGCAGGTCAGGCACATAGTGTTCTGCTTCGACGGCGACCAGGCCGGCTTCCGGGCCGCCGACAAGGCCATGGAAAACGCGCTGGAACTGATGGCCGACGGCCTGCACCTGCAGTTTCTGATGCTGCCTCAGGGCGAGGATCCGGACACCCTGGTGCGCAAGGAGGGAGCGCAGGCGTTCCAGAAGCGCATTGAAGGCGCAACACCTCTGTCGCGGTACCTGTTCGACCGGCAGAGTGAAGGACTGGACCTGCAGCTGCCGGAACACCGGGGCGAACTGCGAGCCAGGGTTGAACCCCTGCTGAACAAAATGCCCAGAAGCACCCTTCGGGATGCCATGTGGCACGAAATGCTGCGCCTTTGCGGTGGCCGGAACCAGTGGCAGAACCGCCAGCAGGGACAGAAAGGCCGGTGGAACGGCGAGCGAAGGGACCGGGTTTCCGAAGATCGGATTGATGTAAAGCTCAGCAAGGACAGCATTCTGTGCCTTGCCCTGCTGGAAGCACCAGACCTGGCCACTGAAGTGACCGACTTGGCCCGCA
Organism: Marinobacter salsuginis; assembly: GCF_009617755.1. Classification (NCBI taxonomy): domain Bacteria; kingdom Pseudomonadati; phylum Pseudomonadota; class Gammaproteobacteria; order Pseudomonadales; family Marinobacteraceae; genus Marinobacter; species Marinobacter salsuginis. The sequence continues at coordinate 133,569 of NZ_BGZH01000005.1, read as the reverse complement.
GCTCCCGGCAATTCAATCAGGCCCGGAATTTTGCCGAGTGGATTCTGGCAAGCGACATTCGGGACCGGAAAACGCTGGTGCGCGGGATGGCGCTTGATTCAGCCGCTCGCGAGCGGTTTTACCACCTGTTTGACGGGATCGAGCACATTCCGGCAAGGGAAAGCACCTTGGCAGCCGCCCGAGAGCTGCTGAGCCCGAATGAAGAGGCTGCCCGCCAGCAAAGGCTTGCCACACTATTGAGAAACCTGTCCAACCTCACGAGCGAGGAACGACAGGAGCTGAGAGCCCTGAGTGGTGGCACCGGGGACTAGCAGCACTTGAAACTTGACGCTCTGATCACCATCTAACCATTCGGTGGCAGAGCAACCGAGCGACAGCTATAATGGCTGTTTAACTTTTTTCCGTCTAAAAGCGAGTTCACAGGGTGTCTATGTCAGGCAATTCGCAAAAATCACGTTTGAAAGACCTCATTGCACGAGGCAAGGAACAAGGTTACCTGACTTACGCCGAGGTAAACGACCACCTCCCGGAAGACATCGCCGACCCGGATCAGGTCGAAGACATCATTCGCATGATCAACGACATGGGTATCCAGGTGTGCGAAGAAACACCCGACGCCGATACCCTGCTCATGACCGAGGGTGATTCCACCGCTGACGAAGCCGCCGCCGCTGAAGCCGCCGCCGCTCTGGCCGCTGTTGAAACCGATGCCGGCCGCACTACGGATCCAGTTCGCATGTACATGCGCGAAATGGGCACCGTCGAGCTGCTTACTCGCGAGGGCGAAATCGTCATTGCCAAGCGCATCGAGGAAGGCATTCGCGATGTGATGGCCGCCGTTGCCCACTTCCCAGGCACCGCTGGCACCGTTATCCAGGCCTACGACCGCATTCTTGAAAACGAAGGCCGTATCAGCGACATCGTAACCGGCTTCCTGGATCCGGACGATGCCGAGCCGTTCATGGGTGAGGACACCACCCCCGAAAGCTCTGATGATTCCGACTCTGATTCAGACGATGACGACGACTCCTCGGAAGAAGAAACCGATAACGGCCCGGATCCGGAAGAGACCCGGCTTCGTTTCGAACTGCTCAACGAAAAGCTGGATGCAGCCAACAAGGCTTTGGCCAAGCACGGTCGTTCCGACAAAAAAACCCAGGAAGCCCTGAACGAGCTGGGCCAGGTATTCGCTCCGTTCAAGCTCGCCAACAAGGCATTTGACGAACTGGTCAACGTGGTTCGTTCCACCAATGATCTGGTTCGCGAGAACGAGCGCGCGATCATGCAGATCTGTGTTCGCGAGTGCAAAATGCCCCGCAAGGACTTCATCAAGTCATTCCCGGGCAATGAAACCAACCTGGATTGGGCCGACAAGATCGCCAAGAGCAAGAAGCCTTACGCAGCGCCGATGGCCGAGCGTATTGACGAGATTGTTCGCCTGCAGAAGCGCATCCAGAACGTGCAGACTGAAGTGGATCTGGACGTTGCCGATATCAAGGAAATCAACCGTCGCGTCTCCATCGGTGAAGCCAAGGCTCGCCGTGCCAAGAAAGAAATGGTTGAAGCCAACCTGCGTCTGGTTATTTCTATCGCCAAGAAGTACACCAACCGTGGCCTGCAGTTCCTGGATCTGATCCAGGAGGGCAACATCGGCCTGATGAAGGCTGTCGACAAGTTCGAGTACCGTCGGGGTTACAAGTTCTCGACCTACGCGACCTGGTGGATCCGTCAGGCTATCACCCGCTCCATCGCGGACCAGGCCCGCACCATCCGTATTCCGGTGCACATGATCGAGACCATCAACAAGCTCAACCGCATCTCCCGACAGATGCTGCAGGAGATGGGCCGCGAGCCCACGCCGGAAGAGCTGGGCGAGCGCATGGAAATGCCCGAGGACAAGATCCGCAAGGTACTGAAGATCGCCAAAGAGCCTATTTCCATGGAAACCCCGATCGGCGACGACGAAGACAGCCATCTGGGCGACTTCATCGAAGATATCCAGGCTCTCTCCCCGGTGGATTCTGCTACCGCCGAAGGCCTGCGCGAAGCCACCCGCTCGGTACTGGCCGGCCTTACCGCCCGCGAATCCAAGGTACTGCGGATGCGTTTTGGTATCGAGATGAACACCGACCACACCCTGGAAGAAGTCGGCAAACAGTTCGACGTAACCCGGGAGCGTATCCGTCAGATCGAAGCCAAGGCGCTGCGCAAACTGCGTCACCCGTCACGCTCCGACCACCTGCGCGGCTTTATCGACGACCAGGGCAACGGATAAGCACTACAACAGTAGCGGGCGCCTTACCTCACCGGTATAATGGCGCCCGCTTTGTTTCCCCCCAGGAAACACCTTTCAAAACAGCATTCGCTGAACGGGCCTATAGCTCAGTTGGTTAGAGCAGGGGACTCATAATCCCTTGGTCGCTGGTTCGAGTCCAGCTGGGCCCACCACTTCCTGTATCCGCAATGACAAAGAATATCCATACGAAGTGTCAATCGTTTATCGATACATGGTTCTCCCGCCCTTAATTTTTGTCAAAAAAGCCAACGTCCCCAAAAGACAAGCCGAATACACTAGCTCCTGAACAAAAATACCAGCCGTGCAAGGACACCTCACGGCACGAGTATAAAAACAACGAAGTAATGGAGTGTATCAATGGCTTTTTCCTCCCTTTCCCGGTCAAGGGCACTGTCTCTTGCTATCACCACCGCCTCTGTCGGTTTTTCTCTTCCGGTCAATGCCAGCATGGGCAACCTTGGCACCACCTACGGCGTTATGCCGGTGGATGTCGCTACGGCCCAGTCCCTGTCGATGTTCAACGACCAGGTATCTGCCACCTATTACAACCCCGCTTACTTGACCAAAGATGAGCGCGGGGAGCTGACCGCCGGCATTCTGCATGCCGAGCAGGAGCTTCGTTCTGCCAACCCGAATGCCAATGGCGATATTCTGGCCAACTCGCCGAGCCAGCACGTTCTTATTGGTATGAAAACCAATCTGGGTTCTTTGACTCGCTTCAAACATCCAATCTATCTGGGCTTTATTGCCGGCGTTGAGAAATACGGCAAGGAAATGCTGGCCTTCGATTCGCAAACCACGGAGAACGGCCAGTTCCTGCAGTATGGAAAAGAACCCCTGTTCCTCAACATCGGGGGCGCTACGCCAATCTGGCGTGGCATCTCCGCCGGTGCCTCGGTGCGCGTTACCTTGGATGCCCAGGCAAACCTTGATGCGGTCTCGACCCTCGGTGGCGAAACCAGCCGCGAGCGACTGGCAGTCAACGCTGAACCCTCACTGAAAACGATCCTGGGCACCAACATCGACCTAGGAAGCACGTTTTGCCCGGACAGCGACTGTTTCCTGGACGGCTGGGAAACCGCATTCACCTATCGCACCAAGTCAGCTGCTTCTACATCGGTGGACTCCAACATTATTGTTACCCAGACCATCCCGGATCCCGGCCTGAGTCTGGCGGTCTCTACCATTGACTCCTTCCAGCCGGAAACCTTTGGTGTTGGTGCCCAGTACAGGGGCGAAAACTGGCGGATCGGTGGCAGCGTGGAGCAGCAGAACTGGTCAGAGCTGGAGAACGAGTTTTCTTCCGACACAATCAAGGATCAGCAGTCGGTGCCAGCGGGCAGCCGGATTCAGTTCGACGACGTGCTGATTCCCCGAATCGGCGCCGAGTACGCGCTCAACAAGAACTTCTCCGTACGTGGCGGCGTGGCGTACGAGGAATCCCCCCTCAAGTCCACTCGCAATCCGGAGATCAATTATCTCGATACCGACAAGATCGTGGTCGGCCTGGGCCTGAGCGCCACATACGACCGCACCCGTCTGCTGGCCTACCCCGTCCGCCTGGACATTGGTTATCAGTACCAGCAGCTTCAGGAACGGGATTTTACGCTGGTGGATTTTGATGGCAACGAAACACCGGTTACGGCAGACGGCGACGTTCACGTTGTCAGCGGCTCCATTACCCTGAAGTTTTAAGGAGGGCACGCCATGAAGTACAACAAAACACTGGCACTGGTTCCCGCCCTGTTACTGGCTGCCTGTGGCGGCGACGAACAGACCATGAACGAGACAGTCTCTCCCGGCTCTGTGATCTATTCCTATCCGACCGACGGGCAGGCGGGGGTCAGCCCGAAGGCAGACATCGTTCTTCGCTTCAGCCATGCGCTGACCGACGAGGATGCGGGCCTAGAAGAAAAGATCCTGATGGAATCCCAGGGCCAACCCGTGCCCTTCTCGATCAGCCGGGTGGACGGGGGTAAAAGCCTGAAGCTGTCCCCTACCTCAGAGCTCGACCAACTCGGCGCGTACACGGTGACCTTTAGCGAGCCCCTGGTGGCCGAAGGCGGTCGACAAATAGTCACACCCAACGCGGTGGGCGACGCCGGCATCCAGTTCGAGACCCGGGGCGGCTTCTCCGGGCCGGCGAGCACAACCAACTCAGCCGAGGATTTTGGTATTGCCTGGCAGGTGCCGGCAAATGATGGTCCGTTCAAGGCCATGAACTTCTCTACCTTCCGGTTGGCCATGACCCATCCCGTCCACCCAGAGTGGGAGGCCCTGGGCGGGTCGATCCAGCTTCGCGATGGCAACGGCGATGAAGTCCCGGCGATGGTTCGGGTAAAAGGCAACCGGATAACCGTGGATCCCTGCGTGGTAGAGGATCCCAGGGAATGTGGCAGCAAGGACGATGTTCTGGATACCAGCCAGACCTACACGCTGCAACTCGAAAACCTGGCCAGCCTCAACTCCCCGCAGACCGATCGGTTCAGTCACGAGTTTACATTCACGCCCAGAGAAACCGGACCCACCGTGGTGCTGCAGCAATCGGCCGTTGACTCCGGCCTGGCGTCAGGTGCAGTGGAAGAGGACGCAGCCCGGTCAGTTCTGAACGGACAGGTCATCAACGGCGTAACTCTCAATTCCGTACTGCAAGGTGAAGCCGGCCCATCCCAACAGACCGGCGACCTGTTTGCGGAGCTGGCCTATGCACCAGCGTTCGGGGCCGATGAAGCACTGCCGTTGCGCATTGCCCGCGGCAGCGTGCTGAACAGCACCAGTCTTGATGTTCTCGTGGGCGGGGAGGTGCCGGTTCTGGATGCCGCCACCGGCCAACTCCAGACGACCGGCAACATCAAGGTCACCATGCTCTCAGATGCCTCGGGCTACCTGAGCCCTAACCCCTATACCGACGACATCAACGCACCAAGGCACATTACGTTGTTTATGGATGTCTCCATGAACACCGAAAACGCACAGCCCAATGCGGCGCTGTCTCAGGATTTGATGGGTGTGGAGCTGCGCGGCATTGCCCTGGTGCAGGATGGTGTACTGACCATCGACGCCATCGGCATGGTGGAGCCCAATCTTCTGGGGCAGGAGTACACTGACTCGACCATCGCGTTCCACCTGCAGGCCGCGACCGATGCCGACTCGGTACTTGATGCCGAAATGCTCCGTGAATTGGACAGCACACCGCCGAGCCTGTCCAGTTGGATGCCCGGCCCCGACAATGCCATTCCAGACACGCGCCAGTCTATGCAGCGGCCGGGGGATCCGGTCATTCTCTTCTTTGACGAGCCCCTGTCCAAGGACTCCATTGATTCCGGCGTCTCGCTGTTCGCTGATGGTGTTCCCGTCGAGGCACTTGAGACCAAGCTGGACGGAACGGCGATCATCCTAAATCCCGACGGTGGCCTTCGCCATGGAGTCGACTATGAAGTCGTTGTTGATGGTTTGACCGATCTCGCCGGCAACCCGGCCACCACCGCTCCCTTGCAGTTTTCACTGGAAGACATCGGGGACTCCTCCGTAACCAGACGCCCTGCCCTGGCCCTGACCACCTATCCGGGCTACCCATGCGAAACCGACCACAGCCTTCTGGACCTCTCCGCTGGCGTACTTGGGCAGTGCTATTCGGATGGCGGTGTCGGAGACATTCTACCAGTCAGTACCATGCCGTCAGATCGCCCCATCACCGTGGTCTTCTCAAAGTCCATGGATCTGGATTCGATTGTTCCCGGCGACACGTTTATGGTTGAAAAAGTGAGTCAGGAACCGAATGGCTCGGTGACAGTCCTGGAAAGCGATGTGCCTGGTCGGCTTGAGAAAAACCTTCAGCGGATCCGCTTCTACCCGGACCAGCCCTGGGAGCCTGGCGCACACTACCGCTACACCCTGAAATCATCCGAAGACGCCGGTACCTGCACAGCCGGAAACTACGGTTCGATTTGCGACAGCGATGGATTAGCCCTGAAAACCGACCTGCTTGAAGGGCTGGATGACGGCGGCAGCAACAACGGTCCCGATGACATGGTGATCTATTTCACTGGAACAGAGCCGCTGGACAGCGTGTTCACACCGCTGCGGAACCTGCCCGTTCGCGATACCAACGCAAACTTCCTGGTGGATTGCGACTCAAATACCAATCCGGAGTGTCTTGAGCCTTTCGCCCACGAGGGCAGCGACAATGACGGTTGGGCCGCTTCAGCCAATTCAACCAAACTGAGGGTGCGCAATAACGAGGCCTCCGCTTCTCCGCCTGTTATTGTCGCCAGTACTGCCGATGCCCGGGTTGGCTGCGAAACCGGCGAGCGTTGCCCGAAAGACAAGTTCATCTATCAAACCTATGCCCTGAACACGGAGGTGGTTGGCCCTGGCGTGTATGAACCAACCGGCGATGAAGGGATTCTGGTGAACCTGTATCCCACGCAATTGGCGACCACTTCGATCAGTGTGTTCACAGAGCTCAGGGTTTTTGGATTTATCCCACTTCAGGAGGAATCCATTACCAATACCCAGGTTCTCCGCATGCGCTACGCCAAGGACGATCCGGCGTGTTCGGGCCCGGCCTGCAGCCGTTCCAGCCTGATACCCGGGGTGATCACCGAAGGCGACAATGGCCAACCGGTATTCAAGACCCGGGCGGAACTGATGCTGGATGCACCGGACATGGAAATTCCTCTCGGGGGCCGTCACGATCTTTATGGCCGGGAATTTGTGCTTGAACTCGAAGGCAATATCACCTTTTTCGATGACGGCCGGATGCAGATTGAGCAACGCAACTCCAATCTGGTGGACATCAACGTTCGGGCGCGAGCCCTGGGCGTTCCCGGTGGTGAAATTGTGACGATTGATCTGCCTCTTCAGATTCCCGAACAGGGCGTCTACCTCAACTTCATCTCCAACCCGGTCAAAGAGATACCAGAAGACCACTAAAGGGCTCTGGAGTCCGCACAAAGGGTCAGCCTTCGGGTTGGCCCTTTTTGCAAAGGAGGATACCCCATGTCATTCCCCCTCTCGGTCATTTACTGCTAATCTGGTTTCACATTGAAACCGCGACAACACAATAACAACCTGCCAGGAGCACCTCCTCATGGAAAACGGCACCCACTATCGTACCTGTCACCTTTGCGAGGCCATGTGCGGTGTCGCAATCGAACTGGAGGACGGTCGGATAGCATCCATCAAGGGTGATGAAAATGATCCACTGAGTCGGGGACATATCTGCCCGAAGGCGGTTGCGTTGCAAGACCTGCACGAGGATCCGGACCGCTTGAAAAAGCCGGTCCGGAAGACCCAGAGCGGCTGGCAGGAAATGGAATGGGCCGAGGCCTTTGATCTGGTCGCCGAAAAACTCCACCAGACCCGTCAGGACCACGGTCGCAACAGCATCGGCGTCTATCTGGGCAACCCGAATGTCCACAACCACGGATCTCTGGTTGCCACCATGCCGTTGCTGCGGGCAATCGGAACACAGAACCGGTTCTCGGCAACCTCGAACGATCAACTACCTCACATGCTGGCCAGCCTGGAGATGTTCGGGCACCAGGTTCTGTTTCCCATTCCCGACATCGATCACACGGATCTGTTTATCTGCATTGGCGCCAATCCCATGGCATCCAATGGTAGCCTGATGACCGTTCCGGACTTTCGAGGACGGCTCAAGGCCCTGAAACAGCGCGGAGGCAGGATGATCGTGGTTGACCCGCGCCGCACCGAGACCGCGAAGCTGGCCGACGAGTTCCATTTCATCCGGCCCGGAAGCGATGCCCTGATGCTGATGGCTATGGTGCATACATTGTTTGAAGAAGGGTTGGTGGATCCTGGACCGGCCGAGCGCTTGGTGAAGGACGTAGACCTTCTGCGTCTGGCCGCCCTCAGCTTCACCCCCGAGGCCGTCAGTGAGCCCACCGGCATCTCCGCAGAGGACATCCGGGCGCTGGCCAGGCAACTGGCCAATACCCGGAAGGCGGCCCTGTATACCCGGATGGGCACCAGCACCCAGACGTTTGGCGGTGTGGCTACCTGGCTGGCCTACTGCCTTAATATCCTGACCGGGAAACTGGATCTGCCGGGCGGAGTTCTGTTTTCGCAACCGGCGATCGATCTGGTGGAACTCGGCGCCATGGCCGGTCAAAAAGGCCACTTCGGCAAACGCCACAGCCGCGTCAAGGGGTTGCCTGAGTTCGCCGGTGAGTATCCTGCCAGCACCATGGCCGATGAGATGCTGACACCCGGTGAAGGGCAGATCCGAGCCTTTGTCACCGTTGCCGGCAACCCGGTGCTTTCCAGCCCTAACGGGCGACGCCTGGAAGAGGCTCTCACCGGCCTCGACTTCATGGTATCGGTGGACTATTACCTGAACGAAACTACCCGTCATGCCGATATCATTCTGCCGCCAACAGCGGCATTGGAACGCAGCCACTACGACCTGATTTTCAGCATGTTTGCGGTGCGCAATTTCGCCAAATACAGCGAAGCACTGTTCGATGCCGGCCCGGACACCCGCCATGACTGGCAGATCTTGCTGGAACTGGCCCATCGGCTGGAAAAGCTCCAGAAAGGCGGGAAGCTCCCCATGCGCACGGAGCTGGGCTGGCGCGCTTTCAAACAGATTGGCCCCGATCCCATTCTTGATCTGCTGTTGCGCTCAGGTCCCTATGGCGCTGATGCCGGACGCGCCCGGGGCTTTGTGCAGCCCGCGGTTGATCTCGCCATTGACATCCTGCCGAAGCGAAACCCGCTTCGTGGCCTGGCCAAACTCAGCCCCCTGAACCGCCACTGGGACGAACTACCCAAAGGACTATCCTTGAGCGCCCTGAAGGATAATCCGAATGGGGTCGATCTCGGGCCGCTGCGACCATCCCTGCCAGAGCGGCTGTTTACACGCGACGGCAAGATCAACCTTGCCCCCAGGCGCTACCTTGACGATCTCGGGAGGCTGCGCGATACCCTGGCAGCTCCCGGAGGAGATTCCCTCCAACTGATCGGCCGGCGCCATGTCCGAAGCAACAACTCGTGGATGCACAACAGTCAGCGGCTGGTAAAAGGCAAGGACCGTTGCACTTTGATGATCCACCCCAGGGATGCCAGTCGCCTAGGTTTGCAGGCGGCTGACTCCGCCGAGATTGCCTCTGAATCCGGGCAGATTGTTTTACCGGTCGAGATCACCGAGGATCTCATGCCGGGCGTGGTGTCCATTCCCCATGGCTGGGGCCATGACCGGGAGGGCACCGGCCAGTCGGTGGCAACAGCCCACGCTGGCGCCAGCATCAACGATGTGCTCAGCGACGGCGATATTGATCCGCTCTCCGGTACTTCCGTATTGAATGGGCAACCCGTCAGTGTGAAAGTCTGGCGCCCGGAGCGCCAACGCAAACGGGCTTGATTCAAAAAAGGAGTCGATAATGCCCCAGTGGCTGCAATGGAGTCTGATCATCGCTGGCCTGGTCGCCATTATCCTTTTGCTGGTGTTTATCCGCCGTCAAATAGGATTGCTCTCGGAAAGCCGCAAGCGGCAGGCCAAGGCGGAGGAGTTCCAGACCAACCGCAGAAAAGACATGATCCGCAGTATCCGGGTCATCGCTATGGCGGTTGAAGAGGACCAGATCGAATACTCGGAAGCCTGCCTCAGGCTAAAGGGCCTCCTCGACCACATTGCCCCGGAGTTGTTGGATCAGGCGCCCTTCAGGATTTTTCAGGAAGTACACGACCAACTGCAGCACATGCCCACCCATCGGGCCCGTCAGGCAACGGAAACGAAGTTCGTGGATAAAATGGACAAGGAACGATTTGAGGTTGAGCAGAAACACGCCGACGAGATTCGCAGAGCGGCAACGGCTGTCCGACACCATTCTTTTTGACCGCAGTTACGCGCTCGCAGCAACTGGTCAGACCTCATTTTTGTAACATTTTGTAACTCGAATAGTGGTAAAACAGATATTTTAGTTCAGCAAATCAAAAGGTTCTGTAGATTCGAAAAACTGACACCCTGCTCATTCCTTCACAGTTACAACTGTTGACTTTTCTTTTTTCTATCAGGGTCTAAATTGAAAACAGGGACGCACCTATCATCTGCGGAAGGTGCCACCTAACGTTGTTTTCTCCTGATAAGTTTGGACGACACTGCAATAAAGCGGGTGAGCTTGCCGGCCTTGGGGCCGGCTTTTTTTGGTAAGAGCCTGGAAAAGGCTGTCTGCTACTGGCTCATCATGCCGGCCATGGCCATCACACTGTCCTTGCTGTTAACCAGTTCATCAAACTGTTCTTCAACCTGCGCCCGATCGAGCCCGAGCCCATCATAAAACCCCTGACTGACTTCCTCTCCCGCGCCCAGAGCCACGCCCCTGGCCGTTAGCAACTGACGGCCCAACCACAGCAACCTGGCATAGACGCTGTGACTGCCATCGTACGAGGAGTTCTTCTGATAGCGGATCGCCAGGGTAACCTCGTCCGGCATGCCCCAGTTCTCCATCAGCTGGGCGGCGATCTGTTCCCGGGTAATGCCAAGCAGATAGTGCTCGATAACCGAAGAATCAATATCGGGATTTACTTCCAGTGACCGGCACACCAGCTTGAAATGGGGTGGGAACACCTGTGCAAGAACCAGATGACCGAAGTTATGGAGCAGTCCGCCGAGGTAGGCAAGGCCGAACACTGGTCGCTCACCACGAGGCATCATGCTGGCCAGGATGCCCGCTGACTGAGCCTGCCAGATTGCCTGCTGCCAGTAATCAACGTAGCCCTCCGGGTGATCCTGGGGCTGCTTTAGTGCCCGCCCGAGAGAAAGGCCCATCGCCAGGTTCATGACCAGATCGAAACCGAGCACCCGGGAAACGGCGTCGTGCACTGACTTTACCTGGCCTGCCGCCGCATAGAACGAAGAGGATGCCCAGCTCACCACTTGTGCTGCGAGGCTTGGGTCACTCTCGACAATATCAACGAGGTCACCCATGACGGCGTTCGGATTGACCCTGAGATGGATAATCCGCTGGGCCGTTTCCGGCAGCGGCGGCAGCTCAAGAGTGTCTTCCAGTCGCTGTTGTATTCTCAGACCGGTGAATTTCTTGATGGCCGAATGGAATTGATCCCGATCTCTGTCGTGGTCATCATAATTCACGGAAATAGATTTCAGGGCGACCGCAAGAGAAAGCCTATCGGCGTTGGCTGTCAGAGCCTGAAAGTCCTCTGCGGGCATTACCATCGCCAGGTTTTGTTCGCCAAGCTCCAACGCAACCGCAGAAAGTTGATCTACACGCTCATCAACAAGCGTTGGCCAGCCGGTCAATGACGGCAATGCCGGAAGCGCTTTAAGGCCCGCCCGTTCTCTCACCCGCACTTGTTCCCTGCGCTTCATCAGACGTAGATCGCGCCCGAGTTCCTTGTTCATCTGTTCTAAATCAATCAGATCGTCCTTGCGACAAATCACCTGAAAGTTTCCTTGCTCATCAGTCAGCAAGACCATGCGTAACAGTTCTTTTCGGCTGGCGGTGCTAACATCCCTCAAGGATACACCCGCGGCGGTCTCACCCAGAGCCTGCTGAACTGCGACAGGTAATTCCATAAAAATCTCCCGAATATTGCTGTTTTCCGTCGGATTACCCGATGGCGGAAATCATGTTGAGTTCAGTATAGGGTAAAGAAATGACCCCGGGGTTGACTGAACTCTATTTCCAGAACGATTTCATACGCTTTCGAGGCCTTGATGGACGCTTTACACATCACCGTAACGGGTTCTTTCACCAAGCCAACGTCGAACCAGAGCGCCGACAATCTCCGGATGAGCCATCAGGCCTGGCGCCATTTCCCGAACCGGCTCGATCCAGCCCTTGTCCCGTTCAAAGTCCGCCAGCCGAAACTGCATCATACCGGTTTGCCGGGTCCCCAACACCTCTCCCGGCCCCCTGATTTCCAGGTCTTTCTCGGCGATGAAGAAGCCATCCTGACTGTCCCTCAGGGCCTGTAGCCGTGCCTTGCCATTCACAGACAACGGCGGGTGATACATCAGCACACAGAAACTGGCCTGCTCGCCCCTGCCAACACGACCGCGAAGCTGATGCAGCTGTGCCAGCCCAAGCCGTTCAGGGTTTTCAATGATAATCAGCGAGGCGTTCGGTACGTCCACGCCCACCTCAATAACCGTGGTTGCAACCAGCAGATCCAATTCGCCTACCTTGAACTGCTCCATCACCGCCGCCTTTTCCTGAGCCTTTAGCCGCCCGTGCACCAGCCCCACCTTCAGATCCGGCAATCGCTCGGCCAACTCCTGAGCGGTGACCTCTGCCGCCTGACACTGCAGGGCTTCGGATTCTTCTATGAGAGTGCAAACCCAGTAGGCCTGTCGCCCTTCACGGCAAGCGCTGCGAACCCGTTCAATCACATCTTCCCTGCGGCTGTCGGGAATCACGATGGTTTCTATCGGCTTTCTGCCCGGCGGAAGTTCGTCAATAACTGAGGTATCCAGGTCTGCATAGGCGCTCATGGCCAGCGTTCGGGGAATCGGCGTTGCCGTCATGATCAGCTGGTGGGGTGCCAGCGACCCACCCACGCCCTTTTCCCGCAAGGCCAGCCTCTGGTGTACGCCGAAACGATGCTGTTCGTCCACGATCACCAGGGCAAGGCGGTGAAACTCGACGTCTTCCTGGAACAAGGCATGGGTGCCTATCACCACGGTGGCATTGCCAGATTGGACCGCGTCCAGTGTTTCAGCCCGGGCCTTACCCTTGACCTTCCCGGATAGCCAGGCGAGGCGAATACCGAGTGGCTCCAGCCAGGCCCGGAAATTCTGGAAATGCTGTTCAGCGAGGATTTCGGTGGGCGCCATCAATGCCACCTGGGCACCGGCGCCAATGGCCTGCAAGGCGGCTAGCGCCGCCACCACGGTCTTGCCGGAGCCAACATCCCCCTGGACAAGCCGGAGCATTGGCAGCGGCTGACTCAGGTCCTGACGGATGTCGGCCAGCACATGACGCTGGGCACCGGTGAGCGCGAAAGGCAGGGAATCCAGGAAACGGTCGGGCAGATCCCCCGTGGGCAAAAGTGGCAGCGCCTCCCTGGCCTGGATTTGTTCGCGTACCTGAAGCAAGCTAAGTTGGTGCGCCAGCAACTCCTCCATTACCAGGCGCTGCTGAGCCGGGTGACGCCCCTCCATCAGGAGATTTACCGGTGCGCTCGCAGGAGGGGAATGCACAAGCTGCACGGCGTCGGTGATTCCGGGCAACTGGTACTCGGCCAGCAGATTCTCCGGCAGCCAGTCGCGAATCGGGAACCGCTGGAGATAGCCCAGGGCCTGCTGGCACAGCGAGCGCACCCGGGGCTGCTGAATCCCCTCGGTCAGTGGGTAAACCGGCGTCAGGGTAGCCTCACCTTCAGCTGGCATAGGCGGTGGATTAACCTGGTATTCCGGGTGGTAAAACTCATAACCTGCACGGCCCGGACGAACCTCGCCAAAGCAGCGAACCCTGGCGCCCTCGCTCAGCTGGTTCTTCTGGGCGGCGTTGAAATGAAAAAAACGCATCACCAGGAAGCCGCTGTTATCCCGCAGAGTCACCTGCAGGCTGCGCCTGCGCCCCATCACGAGATCGGCTTTCATCACCTCCCCTTCAACCACCGCCACATCGCCAATGCGAAGGCTTCCCATGGGTACGATACGGGTGCGGTCTTCGTACCGATGGGGCAAATGGAACAACAGATCCTGCAGGGAGGTGATACCCAGCTTGGCGAGTTTCTCCGCCAGGGCGTTCCCTACGCCCTTGAGCTGGGTGACCGGTATGTCATCCAGTGACGTCATAGTCGGGCTCAGGCGCTTTCGGCCACAGCCGGCGTATCCGTTTTCGCCTTTTCAATGACCCGGCACTGACTGGCAGCCAGGGACAGCACATCAATAGCCTTGGGCCGGGGGAAGGTAACCCGCCAGGCCAGAGCCACCGTGCGGAACGGCACCGGCGGCGCGAACGGCCGAACGGCCAGAATGTCCTCATGGTACTGCATGGCCGTGGCGGCCGAGAGTGGCAGTACCGTGATGCCCAGACCGGAGGCGACCATATGGCGAATGGTTTCCAGGGAACTGCCTTCGGTGACCAGAGCCGGTGAGCCGTTGTTGGCCCGATGCGTTACCGCCTCCACCAGGGGTGGACAGGACTCCAGCACCTGATCCCGGAAACAGTGGCCTGGCCCCAGCAATAGCAATTGCTCTTTAGCCAGTTCATCGGCCGTCAACTGCTCCTTGCTTGCCAGCGGGTGTCCGGCAGGCAGCAGGACAACAAACGGCTCGTCGTACAGCGGCAGGGTAACCACTTCCGGCTCTTCAAACGGCAGGGCAATAATAATGGCGTCCAGCTCGGACTGCCGGAGTTTCTGCCTCAGGTTGGCAGTGTAATTCTCTTCAATGTAAAGCGGCATTTCCGGAGCAGCACGCCGCAGTTCCGGCAGCAGGTGCGGGAACAGATAGGGACCAATGGTATAGATGGCACCCACTTTCAAAGGTGAGTTGAGCTGGTTCTTGCCATCCTGCGCCATGTCCTTGATCAGGCCTACCTGATCAAGGACACGCTGGGCCTGCTCAATAATGCGTAGGCCGGTTTCGGTGACACGGATGCTGCTTTTGCTTCGCTCGAACAGAGGGATTCCGAGCTCATCCTCCAACTTTTTAACGGCAACACTGAGCGTTGGCTGACTGACATGGCAACGCTCTGCGGCCCGGCCAAAATGCCTTTCGCGGGCCAGCGTAACGACGTATCGTAACTCGGTGAGAGTCATGGTGAGCTCCGGTCAGAAAGATGCGGGTCGAAGTTTCACGAATTTATGAGGTCAAGCATAAGGATTGAAATTGTCTATGGCAATCACCGAAGGTAGTAAGGCGCCCCGAATTCTGGTGGCCGGTTGCGGCAAACTCGGGGGTGCCATTGCCAGCCGACTGGAAACCTCGGCCACCGTGTACGGCCTGCGCCGAAACCCCGACCGGGTTCCCGAGGGCATTCAAGGCATCGGCGCCGACCTGACCCAACCGGAAACCCTCAGCGGTAAACTGCCGGAAGGGCTCGACATCGTTCTCTATTGCCTGACGCCCTCCAGCTACGATGAGCAGGGTTATCGGGACGCCTACGTGACCGGCCTGGCAAACTTGTTGGAAGCCCTGGGCGGTCAATCGCTGAAGCACCTGTTTTTTGTCAGTAGCAGCAGTGTCTATTCACAGGATGACGATAGCTGGGTCGATGAATCCAGCCCCACCAAACCGGTCCGGTTCAGCGGCGAGCAGGTTCTGGCCGGTGAGCAGACCGCGCTGGAAAGCGGCCATCCGGCAACGATCATTCGTTACAGCGGCATTTATGGGCCCTCCCGGCGGCGTTTTCTTGAGGAGGTTCAGGCGGGACGCATGAATCCGACCAAGCCAGCACCGTTCAGCAACCGGATTCATGAAGACGATGCCGCAGACGCGGCGGCCCATCTGGTGAACCTGGCACTTTCGGGAGCGACTCTTCAAACCTGCTACCTTGCCAGCGACTGCGAGCCGGTGCGGCTTGATGAGGTGGTGGACTGGGTCCGGCAGCAGACACCCTGTGCCGAGCCAAAGCCCGATGCCCGAAAAGGCGGGCGGGCCGGCAGTAAACGCTGCTGCAACAAAAGACTGCTGAGCACCGGCTTTCAGTTCCGCTATCCGGATTTCCGGGCCGGCTACCGTGCCATGATCGACCAGGGCTGAGCCTTCGGCATTAAAATAAAAAAGGCGGCCCGAGGCCGCCTTTTCTGAATTCTGGTGTCATCAAGTCTTAGCTGAGCACCATCACCGCTTCCATTTCAATGGGCACACCCTTGGGCAGCGCCGCGACACCCACCGCCGCGCGGGCCGGATAGGGTTCCTGGAAATAGGTGGCCATGATCTCGTTGACCGTGGCGAAATTCGCCAGATCAGTCATGTAGATATTCAGCTTCACGATGTCCTTCAGCTCGCCACCGGCGGCCTCGCAGACAGCCTTGAGGTTATCAAACACCTGCCGGGTCTTGGCAGAAAAATCGCCGGCGACCACTTCCATGGTTTCCGGTACCAGCGGAATCTGGCCAGACAGGTACACGGTGTCCCCTGCCTTGACCGCTTGGGAGTATGTACCGATCGCCTGGGGCGCATTCTCGGTCTGAATTACAGATTTGTTGGTCATGACCCTTGATTTCCTCTCATCCAAAACGCCAATCGTCGCCCTTGCGGCGCGCGCCTGTCAACCGGGCTTTGGTCGGGTTCAGTGCCGCACGCGGCTGATGTGGGTAATTGCACGAATGTTGCGGATTCGACGCATTACCCGAGCCAGGTGCCGCCGACCATTCACGTGCACCACCAGGCTGACAACGCCAAACCGGGCATTCTGCTCTTCCACATTAATGCGCTCGATGTTTCCGTCAGCCATGGCTACGGCATTGGCCATCTCGGCAATCACACCACGCTGGCGCTCCAGCTCTACCCGCAGCTCAACGGAAAACTCATCGGTAATGTCCTTGGCCCACTTCAGATGGGTCAGGCGGGCCCGGCCCTCGTCATCCTCCGGCAAGCGGGAGCATGTATCAGAATGAATCACCATGCCTTTGCCGGAATCCATCACCCCAACCACCGGGTCTCCCGGAATCGGCTTACAACAGCTGGCGAACCGGACCAGCAAACCTTCGGTGCCACGGATGGTCACGGGGCTGTGATTTCCACCCTCGATATCGCGAGGCCCCTCAGCTGCCTCAGTTTCTTCGGAGCCGCTTACAAGCTGACGGGCAACCAGGTAGGCCATACGATTGCCCAGGCCGATGTCACTGATCAGATCATCAAAACTGTTCACCTGATTATGATTCACGACCGCCTGCTTCTGGGCGTCGCTGATCTCTGACAGTTTCGCGCCAAAGCCTTTGAGGGACTTCTTGAGCAATGTGCGGCCCAGCTCCAGCGATTCCGCCCGCTTCTGGCTCTTGAGCACATGACGGATACTGCTGCGCGCCTTGCCGGTCACCACAAAACTCAGCCACGCCGGGTTAGGCCGGGCGCCGGGTGCGGTAATGATCTCGACGGTCTGGCCACTCTGCAGAGGCTGACTCAGTGAACCCAGGTTGCGGTTGATGCGACACGCGACGGTAGCGTTACCAATATCGGTATGGATGGCATAGGCGAAGTCCACCGGCGTTGCCCCGCTGGGCAACTCCATGATGCGGCCTTTGGGCGTGAACACGTAGATTTCATCCGGGAACAGATCCACTTTCACGTGTTCGATGAACTCCATGGAGTCATCGGCCCGCTCCCGCATTTCCATCAGCCCCTTCACCCAGCGGTCCACCCGCGCCTGATTCACGCTGGTCACACTGCTGGGCTCGTTCTTGTACATCCAGTGAGCCGCGATACCGTTATTGGCGATGTGCTCCATCTCCTCCGTACGGATCTGGATCTCGATGTTCACATGCATACCGAACAGAGTGGTATGGAGCGACTGATAGCCATTGGCCTTGGGCATGGCAATGTAGTCCTTGAACCGGCCAGGCAGCGGCTTGTACAGGCTGTGAACGGCGCCAAGGATGCGGTAGCAGTCATCTTCGGTGTCGGTAATAATCCGGAAGGCATACACATCCATGATTTCATGGAAGGACTTCTGCTTGAACTTCATCTTGTTATAGATGCTGTTCAGGTGTTTTTCCCGGCCCAGAATCCGGCCCGGCAGGCCTCGCTCCTCCAGCTTTTCCTGCAGCTTCCCGCGGATATCCTCGATAATTTCCCGATGACTGCCCCGGAGTTTGTCCACGGCCTTGGAAATGTACTTGGAGCGCATGGGGTACAGGGAGGTAAAGCCCAGGTCCTCAAGCTCGGTGCAGATGGAGTGCATGCCCAGGCGGTTCGCGATGGGGGCATAGATGTCGAGTGTTTCGGTGGCGATGCGTTGGCGCTTTTCGTAAGGCATCGGGCCGAGCGTGCGCATGTTGTGCAACCGGTCCGCCAGCTTCACCAGAATGACCCGGATGTCCCGCGCCATGGCCAGGGTCATTTTCTGGAAGTTTTCGGCTTGGGCTTCCGCCCTGGAGCGGAACTCGATCTGGGTCAGTTTGCTGACACCATCCACCAGTTCCGCAACGTCCTCGCCAAACTGTTCCGCCAGAGCGTCCTTGGGAATACCGGTGTCTTCAATTACATCATGGAGCATGGCCGCCATCAGACTCTGATGATCCAGCCGCAGGTCGGCGAGAATATGGGCAACAGCCAGGGGATGGGTAATGTAGCGGTCGCCGCTCTTGCGCATCTGGCCTTCATGGGCCTGCTCGGCATAATAGTAGGCCCGTCGCACCTGGTTGATGCGATTGGTATCAAGATAGGAGCTGAGCTCTAGAGCCAGTCCTTCAACCGTAGCCTCTGCCGACACCGCGCCTCCACAATTCCATGAAATTCAGGGACAAAAAAACCCGAATGCTCGCATCCGGGTCCTTCCATAGTCCTTCCAGCAACGTTCTATAGTTACACTATAAAACCGCGGGGACAGATTTCAATGCTTCTCACTTGCGGACAGATACTTATATACCTGGCCGCAGGTGCCTTACTCGTCGTCGTCTTCCTTGAGCAGATCACGAGTAACCTTGCCTTCGGCAATTTCGCGCAGAGCAATTACCGTAGGCTTATCATTCTCTTCAGCCACCATCGGCTCGGCACCCTTGGTAGCGAGCTGACGGGCACGCTTGGTTGCCAGCATTACCAGCTGGAAGCGGTTATCAACGTTTTCCAGACAATCTTCAACGGTAACTCGTGCCATAACTTCCCCGACTCATAAAATGACTGTTTTCAGCAGACCGCACAGTTTACTGTGACCGGTTCAATTTGTATACAGGAAAACCCCGTATCAGCGCGGGCCCGACAACCCCGCCAGGAGCGCCCGGTGCCTGGGCTGCTGAACCTCCATGCGCAGGCGTTGGGCGCGAACAATGGCCAGCAGATCAGCGAGCGCAGCGGCGAAGTCATCGTTGACCACCAGGTAATCGAACTCCACCGCGTGACGGCACTCCTCCTCAGCCTCTGCCAAACGACGCTCCACCACTTCCGGCGCATCGGTGCCACGCCCGACCAGTCGCTGGCGCAACACTTCAGGCGAAGGAGGAACGATGAAAATGCTGACACACTCGGGAATCAGTCGGCGCACCTGGGCGGCGCCCTGCCAGTCAATTTCCAGGATCACATCCTGGCCCTTTGACAGGGTTTCCCGAACCCAGACCTGGGAGGTACCGTAGTAGTTACCAAAGACGTCGGCGTGCTCAAGAAAATCGCCCCGGGCGATCATCGCCTCAAACTCGACCCTGCTCACGAAATGATAATTCACCCCGTCCTGCTCACCTTCTCGCATAGTGCGCGTGGTATGGGAAACGGACACGCCGAGTTTCTCGTCATTGCGGAGCATTTCCGCCACAAGGCTGGTCTTGCCGGCACCGGATGGCGCGGAGATAACGTACAGAGTACCCTGCTCAACTGCCTGACTCATAACCCGAGAACTCCAAACCTGAACGCGACGGCCGCCTGTTTCGACCGGTAAAGCCGGGAATTATACGGACTTTGCCAAAACACCGCACCCCAGAGGCGAGCCAGCTGATACCATTTGCCTATCCATCCGCTCAATGACTGCAAAATCCCATGCGAACCACCATCGATATCAACTTGAAGCAAACCAGCAAAGCCATAGACGCCCTGAGTGAGGCGGCGCCGGGGCTCTCCCGACAGAAAATCAAGGATGCCATGGCGAAGGGTGCTTGCTGGTGGACGCACAAGGGCAAGCGCCTTCGACTGCGCCGCGCCACCAAGGAACTCAAGCCGGGCATCCGGCTGCAGCTTTACTACGATGAAAAGGTGTTGGCGAGAAAACCGGAGGATCCGGTTCTACTGGACGATCTGGAGCGCTACACAGTGTGGTTCAAGCCTCACGGCCTGCTGGCCCAGGGCTCACAGTGGGGTGACCATTGCAGCCTGCTTCGCCTGGCGGAACTTCAGCTCCAGCGCCCCTGCCACCTGATCCACCGACTTGATGCCGATGCCGCCGGGCTGATGCTGATTGCCCATGACCCGAAAGCCGCAGGCGCCCTTTCCCAGCGCTTTTCAGGCAGAACCATGACCAAGCGTTACAAAGCGCGAGTGTGTGGCGTGATGGAGACGCAAGACCAGGTGGTTGATGCGCCCGTTGAGGGAAAACCGGCGGTCAGTCATGTTTCGACACTGGCGACCAATGAGGCTGAGCAGACTTCCCTGCTCCAGGTCAGTATCGAGACCGGTCGGAAGCACCAGATCCGCCGCCATCTGGCTGGCCTCGGGCACCCGATAATCGGTGATCGCCTGTATGGTCGGGCCGCAGGCGTTCCCTTGCAGCTCCTGGCCTTCTATCTCGAATTCGACTGTCCCCTCAACAAACGCAAGATGGTGTTCGAACTGCCCGCAGAGCTGGACACCCTGGGACAGAACCAGAGCTGACCACTAAAACAGAAGCCCGGGCTATTCCAGGTTCTGCACCTGCTCCCTCATCTGCTCGATGAGCACCTTGAGATCCACCGCGATGCGTGTGACGCCGGCATCGATACTCTTGCTGC
Organism: Marinobacter salsuginis; assembly: GCF_009617755.1. Classification (NCBI taxonomy): domain Bacteria; kingdom Pseudomonadati; phylum Pseudomonadota; class Gammaproteobacteria; order Pseudomonadales; family Marinobacteraceae; genus Marinobacter; species Marinobacter salsuginis. The sequence continues at coordinate 112,703 of NZ_BGZH01000005.1, read as the reverse complement.
TCAGGGTATTGGCCTCCCGGTTCAGCTCCTGCATCAGGAAGTCGAGCCGCCGGCCTATAGCGTCGTCGCTTTTGAGGGTATCCGTCACCTCGCCAATATGCGCGTCTAACCGATCCAATTCTTCGGCAACATCGCTCTTCTGGGCCAGCATGACCATCTCCTGGGCCACCCGCTCGGCATCCAGCTCCACTTTGGCTTTTTCAAACCGCTCCCGAAGCGTTTTTTCCTGGGCATCCAGCAATTCCGGCATGCGTTTACGCACATCGGCGACAAGACTGCCCATGGTATTGAGGCGATCCTCGAACAGAGGCCGCAGGCGCTCCCCCTCACGCTCGCGCACCGAGGCCAGGTCGGACACGGTCTGTTCGAAGAGTCCTATAGCAGCCTCTTTTGCAGGGCTGTAATCCTGCTCCGGCACAGACAATACGCCCGGCCATCTGAGGATATCCAGGGCATTGATGTGGGCCGGATTATCCAGCATCCGGTTGATGTGGTTGGCCGCCTCATTCACCGCCTGGGCCATGTCTTTGCTGATCTCGAAGCTCTGGGACGCCTTCTCTGCAGACTGCAGGCGCATGGACACATCCACCTTGCCCCGTTTCAGCTGTTTTCTCAGCTCTTCCCGAAACCGGTTTTCCAGTTCCCTGAAAGCCTCCGGCAACCGGAATGAGGGCTCCAGATATCGATGGTTGACGGTCCGGATTTCACAGGTCAGCGTACCCCAGTCTCCCTGGACATCCTTGCGGGCAAATGCGGTCATACTTCGGATCATGTTGGCTCCGCTTCGATAGATAATGATAAACCCAGTCTAACAGGCTCTTAACAGCGTCGGCGAACCGGACAAAAGCCCAACACCAACGTGTTATACTGACCGGCCTTTTCGACAAACGTTCGACCGGGACACGCGCCCGGACATTCAATAATGATTTCAGGAAATACTATGCGTCCAAGCGGCAGAACGCCCGAGCAACCTAGAGATGTTCGAATCACCCGCAACTACACCCGTCATGCCGAAGGCTCGGTGCTGGTGGAATTCGGGGATACCAAAGTCATCTGCACCGCCTCCGTCGAAAACAAGGTTCCCCCATTTCTCAGGGGCGAAGGCAAGGGCTGGATCACCGCCGAATACGGCATGCTGCCCCGCTCCACGGGCAGCCGAATGGGTCGGGAGGCTGCCCGCGGCAAACAGGGTGGTCGCACCGTCGAAATCCAGCGCCTGATTGGTCGCTCCCTGCGTGCTGCGGTGGATCTGACCGCCCTTGGCGAACACTCCATTACCATCGATTGCGACGTCATCCAGGCCGATGGCGGCACCCGCACCGCGGCGATCACCGGCGGCTGCGTGGCGCTGGTGGACGCCCTGAACCACCTGGTCGCCGAGAAGCGCCTGAAGAAATCGCCCCTCAAGCAGATGGTCGCCGCTCTGTCGGTAGGTGTTTACAAGGGTACGCCGGTGGTGGATCTGGACTACCCGGAAGATTCCGAAGCCGAGACCGATATGAATGTGATCATGACTGACCAGGGCGGATTCATTGAAATCCAGGGAACGGCGGAAGGAGCTCCGTTCGACCAGTCAGAGCTGGACAGCATGCTGACTCTGGCCAAACAGGGTATCGAGCAGTTGTTTGAGATTCAGAAGGCGGCGCTGGCTGATTAAGGTTGTCGCCCGCGTGTCCGGAGGGGGAGACCTTTCCGGGACACGCTACAAGCACATCCATGTGCGCTCGGCTCCGGCCCTCCCTGGCCGGAGACGGTCCCGAAAAGGTCTCCCCCTCCGAACCCGCTACTATCAAGGTAAGATCTCGCCTCAGAAGCCGATTTCTATGTCGTAATCCATGATCACCGGGGCGTGATCGGAGAAGCGTGTTGAATCGTCGATCCAGCCGTCCTCGATGGTCTTGCGGATGCCAGGTGTCAGTAGCTGGTAATCCACACGAATGCCGGCATTCCTGCGGGAACCCTCGGCCTGCTCGGGCCACCAGGTGAATTGGTTGCTCTGTTTGTTGATCTCACGGAAACCGTCGACGCAGCCCATTTCGTCAAACAGGCGATCCAACCATGCACGCTCGTGGGGCAGGAAGCCGGAGAAGTCCAGCTTGTGGTATAGCGGGCTGGCATCGGTTACGTGATGGGCGGTCTGGAGGTTGGCGCAGAAAATGAACTGCCGACGCTTGCGCAGTGTTTTCTGCATGTGTAGGCCGAAGGACTCCATGAACTCGTCCTTGTGATCCAGCACCGTGAGGTCGTCCTCGCCGATCAGCTCGTCTTCGCGGCCAAGGGCGCAGGGCGCGAGCACGCAGGCGACAGACACCTTGTCAAAATCGGCCTGAATGAACCGGCCTTCGCGATCCGCCTGTTCATTGGCGAACCCGTACATGATGGCTTTCGGGAAATGGCGGGTGTAAATACCGACACCGCCATCCTCGTTTTTTTCGCCATCAATGAAATAGGCTTCGTACCCTTCCGGAATCAGGTTGTAGTCTTCAATCTCGTAGGCCCGCATGCGGTGATCCTGGACACAGACCACGTCAGCGTCCTGCTCTGCCAGCCAGTCGAAAAAGCCTTTTTCAACAGCCTGGGCGAGGCCATTGACGCTGATTGATACTACCCGCATACGTGTTCCCTGATTCGGTTTGTGTGTATGATACCGTTTTTACGCGCTAATTAAAGAACAACACCCGCCAGAAGCCTTGTCATGCACGACTATCAGCAAACATTTATCGAATTTGCCATCCGCCGGAATGTACTACGCTTTGGTGAGTTCACGCTCAAGTCGGGCCGAACCAGCCCCTACTTCTTTAACGCCGGTCTGTTCAACACCGGGGACGACCTGCTTCAGTTAAGCAAGGCTTATGCCGCCGCGATAGCACGCAGCGGCCTGGATTATGACATTATTTTCGGCCCTGCCTATAAGGGCATTCCGTTGGCCACCGTTACCGCCATGGCCTTGGCTACAGACGGTAACAGCAAACCCTTTGCGTTTAACCGCAAGGAAAAGAAAGATCATGGTGAGGGCGGCAACATTGTTGGCGCACCGTTACAGGGCAAGGTACTGATTGTTGATGATGTAATCACTGCCGGAACAGCGATCCGGGAATCCATCGACATCATCCGGGCTGCCGGGGCCGAACCGGCAGGCGTGCTTATTGCCCTCGATCGTCAGGAAAAAGGTAATGGCGAACTGTCCGCCATCCAGGAAGTGGAAAAGGAATTCGGCATCCCGGTGGTGAGCATCATTCGTCTTGAGCAAGTGCTGGACTACCTCAAAGCCAACCCGGAGTTCGCCGGGCATGCCGAAAAGGTGGCCAGTTATCGGGATCGTTACGGAGTCTGATTGATGGCCAATCGTCTGACCGCAATATCTGTCAAAGCTACGGCATTGGCGCTTGCCCTGGGTTTCTCTGCCCAGGTCGCGGCCAATATGTACCGTTACACGGATGAAAACGGCCAGATCGTCATCAGCAGCACCATTCCCCAGGAAGCCACCAAACGTGGCTATGACATTTTGAGCAACAATGGCCGCGTCATTGAGACCATTCCGCCAGCGCCAACCGAGGAAGAGATTGCCGCCCGGGAAGCGGAAAAGCAGCGCCAGAAGGAACTCGCGGAGCAACGCGAGAAGGACCGCGCGCTACTGAAGCGCTTCAGCCATCCGGATCAGGCGGTAAAAGCCATGCATCGGAAAATCCGGGAGCTTGAGGGCCTGATACAGCTCAAGCGAGGCAACATTTCGGTGATATCCAGCCAGCTGGATAGCGAACAGAGCCGTGCCGCCAACATGGAGCGGGCCGGTCGCGAGATTCCCGACGCCACGCTGGAAAAAATCCGGCGCCTGGAATCCCAGATACGGGATATTGAGCGGGAAATCACCTCACAAACCCAGGAAATCGAAGAGCTGCGCAAGGCCTTCGAGGCCGACATAGAGCGCCTGGAAGAGGTCACTGGCGAGGCGCGGACCGTACCACTCGATCACACCGAAACCGAAGACTGATTTTTTCTGGAACGCACCTGCATACAAAAAGGCCGCCGGGTAAAACCGGCGGCCTTTTTCATTTCACTCACCTGTCAGTGAGACGCTATCCGCAGCTCAGGCGGAAGCGGTGCTCTTCTTGGCAGTAGAAGTGGTCTTGCGCGCAGTGGTCTTGCGGGCAGCCGGCTTCTTCGGCTCAACTGACTTCTTGGCATCCTTGGCAGCGTCAGATACGTCGTCAGCGGCTTCTGCCACGGCATCCGCGCCTTCTGCGGCTTCTTTCTCCAGCTTGGCGACCAGATCACCAGCGAAGCTGCCGAAACGGCTGTTCAGGTTGCGAAGTTGCTCGAACAAGCTGTCGCTGTAGCCGTTGTAGCGCTTGCGCAGGGTCTTGACGCTGTATTCACGCGCTTCGGACTCCAGCTTTTCTGCGTAGTCGAACGGCTTGGCAGCCAGTTTTTTCTGCTGCTCTTCAGCGGCATTGATGCCTTTGTCGACGATTTCCTGAAGCTGTTCCTGATAGGACTTGAGTTTACCCATGATGAATCTCCTTGGTTTCCTGAAGGTTTCAAGACCCTGTCGAAACCAGTGCAACGAGGGCCTTTCTTTAATCTCACAATCAAAGTTACGCCCTAAAATTAGAATGTTCATACTAAAAGCAGGAGGTGCACGGATAAGGGGTTTTACGGATTATTCACTTGATCCTGAAAACCGGACTGGCATAATGCCGGGCTGTTAAAGAAGCCCGTCTCCCCGTTTTATTCTGGCTCCATACGCTTTTCCCAAAATCAGGCCGATTTCCGGCACGTATGTGAGTAACGATGATCACCTGTAGACCAAGACATCTGCCATTGGCCCGAATTCTTCTGCCCTTGTTGGCCACGCTTTTCCTTCTTGCTGGCTGCAGAGGAGATTCCCAAGGATCCGGATACTCGGCGACCGAGGGGAGAGAGCTAAGGTGGACGGCTCCGCTGACGCGCGAAGATGGCTCCTCATTGAAACCCGGAGAAATCGCCGAATTCAGAATTTACTACCGCCTGAGGCATCAGGAAAACCTCAAGGTAATCCGCATCGAAAGCCCCGCTACAACGAGCCTCTCTCTGGCGCAGATGGCTCCGGGCGCTTACGAGTTTGCAATTACCACCGTAGATATCGAGGGACTGGAGAGCCGACGTTCATCGCCGGTTACCATCGACCTGATCTGATTGCGGTTTACCAGCGGAAAATCACCCAGCTGGGCACCAGCATGTCGGACTCGGTTTCCCGGATCCAGCCGCCACCGTCTGCCGGCACCAGGTAATACTCCGGGCCGGCCTCCGGCACGACCTTGATTTCCATGAGTTGGCCATTAACCCGGTATTCGTAGAACACTTCCTTTTCACCCGGCCGGATAACAATCTCCGGGCCCTCGCTCGCCGGCTGGTAATCCGAGATCACCACCGGCTCCTCGGGGGTTGCCACCGGCGTCTCATCCAGGGCGCCTTGCTCCTGCGCCAGGGCAGCCAGAGGCAGGCAGGCGAGCAACAAAGCCGGGCAGGCGATTCGTTTCATTTTCGTGATACCCTTTCGTCCATCGATTTCAGTACAGAGTTGCACAAGCCAACCCACGCTTCAATCAGATTCCGGACCTGTTTTGACATGACCAGCAAAAACACCCCACCCGTGGTTCTTGTGGACGGATCGTCCTATCTTTTTCGCGCTTATCATGCACTTCCGCCACTGACCACAAGCAAGAACCATCCGACCGGTGCCATCAAGGGCGTTATCAGCATGATCCGACGCCTGGAGCAGGATTTCCCCGGCTCAAAAATGGTGGTGGTCTTCGACGCCAAGGGCAAGACCTTCCGGCACGACCTGTATGAAGAGTACAAAGCTAACCGGCCGCCCATGCCTGAGGATCTCGCCTGCCAGATCGAGCCCATTCACGAGATCGTCAAGGCCATGGGACTGCCGCTGCTGACAGTGACTGGCGTTGAGGCCGACGATGTGATCGGCACCCTTGCCAACGAAGCGACCAGCAAGGGCATTGATGTGGTGGTGTCTACCGGCGACAAGGATATGGCGCAACTGGTCAGCGATCACGTCACCCTGATCAATACCATGACCGAGACGCGGATGGATCGGGACGGCGTGGTGGAAAAATTCGGCGTGACCCCGGAGCAGATCGTCGATTACCTCGCCCTGGTCGGAGACAAGGTCGACAACATCCCCGGAGTAAACAAGTGTGGCCCGAAAACCGCGGTAAAATGGCTGCAAAGCTACGAAAACCTGGACAACGTTATTGAGCACGCTGACGAGATCAAGGGCAAGATCGGCGAATACCTGCGCGAGGCCACAGAAACACTGCCCCTGAGTCGCGAACTGGCCACCATCCGCACGGACGTGGAACTGGATTTTGGCCTGGAAGACCTGAAGCTTCGGGAGCAGGATGACGAGCAGCTGCTCGAATTGTTCAAGGAATATGAGTTCCGCACCTGGATTGCCGAACTGGAGCAGGAAGAGACTTCATCCTCCAGCAACCCCCAATCCAGAGAAGACAAACCCGAACAAGAGGCCGGTAAAAAAGACTACAGCGTCATCACCGACCAGAAGGAGCTGGATCAATGGCTGGAGCGCCTGAAATCGGCCGACCTGTTTGCCTTCGACACGGAAACCACCAGCCTTCGCTATATCGACGCTGAAATAGTGGGTGTCTCCTTCGCGATCAACCCGGGCGAAGCCGCTTACGTTCCCCTGGGCCACGACTACATGGGCGCCCCCGAACAGCTGGATCGCAACCAGGTTCTCGAGCAGCTCAAGCCGCTGCTGGAGGATCCTCAACTGGCCAAGGTCGGGCAGAACCTGAAATACGATAAGAACGTACTGGCTAACCACGGCATCACCCTGGAGGGCATTGCCGAGGACACTATGCTGGAATCCTACGTTCTGAACTCTGTCGCTACCCGCCACGACATGGACAGCCTCGCCATGCACTACCTCGGCGAGAAGACCATCAGCTTCGAATCCATCGCTGGCAAAGGCGCCAAACAGCTCACGTTCAACCAGATCGAGCTGGAAAAAGCCGCTCCCTACGCCGCCGAGGATGCAGACATAACCCTGCGCCTGCACCAGACCCTGAGGCCACAGCTGAAAGCCACCGGGAAACTGGCTTCGGTGTATGAAGAAATCGATCTGCCACTGGTCCCGGTGCTCTCGCGCATGGAGCAGAGAGGCACCCTGATCAGCGCCAGTACGCTGCGCCAGCACAGCCAGGAACTGGCCGAGCGCATGGCGGAACTGGAAAAAGAGGCTCACGATGTTGCCGGTGAAAACTTTAACCTGGGCTCCACCAAACAGTTGCAGGCAATCTTCTACGACAAGATGGGACTCCCGGTCATCAAGAAAACCCCCAAGGGCGCACCATCAACGGCGGAACCGGTGCTGCAGGAACTGGCCCACGAGCATGAGTTGCCGCGCCTGATTCTTGAGCACCGCAGCCTTAGCAAGCTGAAGTCCACCTACACCGACACCCTGCCGGAGTTGATTCACCACCGCACCGGCCGTGTTCACACCTCCTACCATCAGGCTGTCACCGCCACCGGCCGATTGTCGTCTTCCGAGCCCAACCTCCAGAACATACCCATTCGCAGCGAGCAGGGACGCCGTATACGGCAGGCCTTTATCGCGCCTGAGGGTTACAAACTGGTGGCGGCCGACTATTCCCAGATCGAGCTGCGGATCATGGCCCACCTGTCAGGCGACAAGGGGCTGTTGAAGGCCTTTGAAAAGGGCGAAGACATCCACAGGGCAACTGCATCGGAAGTCTTCGGCGTCAGCCTCGAGGAAGTGTCCTCAGACCAGCGGCGCAGTGCGAAGGCCATCAACTTCGGCCTGATCTATGGCATGTCGGCCTTTGGGCTGTCCCGGCAACTGGACGTTGAGCGCAAGGTCGCCCAGCAGTACATCGACCGCTATTTCGAGCGCTACCCCGGCGTCCTGAAATACATGGACAACATCCGCAAGCAGGCTCATGACGACGGTTTCGTCGAGACGCTCTTTGGCCGGCGCCTGTACCTGCCTGAAATCAACGCCCGCAACAAACAGCTGCAGCAGGCAGCCGAGCGAACGGCGATCAACGCGCCCATGCAGGGCACAGCCGCGGACATCATCAAACGGGCCATGGTGGATGTGGAGAACTGGCTACTCAAGGATCACGCTGATGAGGCCCGCATGACCATGCAGGTTCACGACGAATTGATTCTGGAAGTGAAGGAGTCGGCCCTCGACAAGATCCGTTCGGGACTCGAGAAGCGCATGTCGGCAGCAGCCGAACTGGACGTACCCCTGCTGGTGGAAGCCGGCGCCGGTGACAACTGGGATGAAGCACATTGATTCGACCCAGAACAGGGCATGGAAGCCAAAAACGCACCGAAATCAACCGCAGTACCAACCCCCGAACCTGCCTGTGAGTCTCCGGACTCCAGGGCAGGCCGTGGACACGCCTTCTCTCCGGAATCGATACCGTCACGGCACGAAATTCGCAACGCAATTAGAGTCGGCGCCCTGCCCCACCACATTATCCGGGCAGCGCCATGTTGTGACATCCATCTCCGAGGCTCAAACCATGACTTCTCTGGCATCTGAACGTAGCTGGCTGCTGGACCCCAGCGTGCTGAAACTGGTTCACCAGTGCCGCCGCCTGATTCACACGGAATTCGGCGTGAAACTGCACCTCACGGAAGAGCACCTGGAACAACAACTGGCCGATTACGCGCGAAAAACCCGCTCAAGCCAGTTGACCCGTACCTGGGAAACTCTCAAGGAACAGGTTCCACAGCTGAACATCGAACCCGAGGAGGAAGATGATGGCTTCAAACGTAACTATCGGGGTCAGGTGATAGCGGATGCCCCATCGGCATCGGCGGACGACCAGGAGGAAGGGAAGCTGGACCCGCCACGGAAGAAGAAGGTGATTTACCGGGGACAGGTTATTGGCTGACCAGCCCTTGGGCTGGCCAACCAGATTCACGAGAGATCAGAAGGACTTGCTTACCTCGAACGCAGCACTCCAGGCGCTCAGATCGTACTCGGCAGCATAACGGCTCGGGTCTTGAACACCAGCCACCAGTTCCGCGATCTCACTCGGATTTTCATGCTGATAGTTCCTATCATTGACTTGCGGATCGTCCGTGAACAACAGCGTTCCAAGCGCCACGTCAACCGTCCAGCCGCTTTGGGCATCAGCCCACTGGGCACCGAGAGTGAGCCAATGACGATCACTGGAGGGAATTCGGGCAGTGACATACTGATCCACAGGCGATTCATCCCAGGCATACCCGGCTTTGAGCGCCCACTCGGGCGAAGCCTGCCAGATAGCGCCGGCATTCACCTGCCAGCTGTTTTTCCACTGCTCGGTCACGTGAGAAATCACGGCGCCCTCTTGCGGTGCACCGCTGATGGCACCGCCAGCCTCGGTGCTGACGATATCAAGCTCCTCGAACCGGCTCCAGCGGGCGTAGGTTGCACCGGCCAGGAGAGTAACGTCGTCTGTAAGGCTGTGACGCACTCCGAGAGTCGCGCTTTCAGGAATCGCCAACGGCACCTTGATATTTTCTGAGGCGGACATTGTCGGTCCCATCGGATTAGCCGGATTGGCTATGCCAGAGATTTCCAGGTCACCCTCCAGCTCAAGTTCCGTGCCCGTCTGAAGCGTAAGGCCAATTTGAGTGGCCCTGGTCAGCTCATAAAGGAATCCAACACGGAACGTCATGCCAACGTCGTCACCCTCTGCATCCGCATAGGGCTCTTCAAGTGCAAGCGCTGGGGCACCTACCTGGGCACTGATGTCCTGGTAGCGACTCAGGCGACCTTCGGCATAGAGGATGTTTAAACCAACCCCCATGGAAAGTCCCCGGCCATTGTTCAGAGAAATCGAGGGCGTAAACGCAATCGCCGTAAGCTCTGTTTTGTCTGCGAAAAAGCGGCCGGCAAAATCGTTTTCATAATCCGCCGCGAGGCCGTAGGGCGCATGGACTCCAAAACCGACATCAATCGACTTGTTGATCTCATGGCTGAGATAAAAGTTGGGCAATACAGCCGGGTCAGCGATGTCTCCGCCGTTACTGGCAGGACTTACGGGTACCGCAGGGTTGTTGCGTGACGTCCGGATGCTACTTTCCTTGGCCTCGGCATCAATATCCAGAACCGCCGCACCAAAAGAAATATTGGTGCCGGACAGTTGGCTCATCCCGGCGGGATTGAACAAAACCGTGGTCGCATTCTCGGGGTTGGCAGCGGCACCGGCATTGGCGGTGCCCATGGCGCTGGCGCTCTGTTCATTGAGGGAAAAACCGCCTGCGAGAGTGCTGGCAGGTGCGGCGAGCGCCGCGAGGGTGGCAAAACGTACGGCTCGTGCAAGCATTGAAGATCGGTGGTGCATGGTATCTCCTTATTGAATCGCGCGGAGTATACGCACCACCCCTTACTGGCCTCAAATGCCATCCCTAACGGTTCAGGAGCCTACCTTTCTACAACTAAAGTCTAAAAAGAACCTGATCGTATCAGTCGTCCTGTATCGAGAGCTTGTCCACAGAGGAAGACAGCTTGTCCGCCCCCTGAGCGTCGGCACCCAGCTTGATCATCAGGCGCAGGTCGTTGGCAGAGTCGGCATGGGCCAGGGCATCTTCGTAGGTAATGGAGCCCTCTGCGTACAACTGATACAGGGCCTGGTCAAAGGTCTGCATGCCAGACTCGTTGGATTTCGACATCAGCTCCTTCAGACGATGCACCTCGCCCTTGCGGATCAGATCCGCCACCAGCGGGGTATTGATCAGCACTTCGATAACCGCTTTACGTCCCTTGCCATCCGGTGTTGGCACCAGTTGCTGGGCCACGATGGCCTTGAGGTTCAGGGACAGGTCCATCCAGATCTGGTTGTGCTGTTCCGGCGGGAAGAACTGGATAATCCGGTCCAGCGCCTGGTTGGCGTTGTTGGCGTGCAGGGTGGCCAGACACAGGTGACCGGTCTCGGCGAACTGCACGGAATACTCCATGGTCTGCCGGGTCCGCACCTCGCCGATCAGGATAACGTCGGGCGCCTGACGCAGCGTGTTCTTCAGGGCCACCTCGAAGCTTTCGGTATCGATGCCCACCTCACGCTGGGTAACGATGCAGCCCTGATGCTGGTGCACGAATTCGATCGGGTCTTCGATAGAAATGATGTGCCCCCGACTGTTACGGTTCCGATGCCCCAGCATGGCCGCCAGGGACGTGGACTTACCGGTACCGGTGGCGCCCACGAACATGATCAGGCCACGCTTGGTCATGGCGAGTTCCTTGATAACCTCCGGCAGCGACAGGTCGTCAATCTGCGGAATCTTCACCTCGATCCGACGCAGCACCATGCCACAGAGGTTCCGCTGGAAGAACGCAGACACCCGGAACCGGCCAATACCCCGGGCACTGATCGCAAAGTTACACTCGTGGGTTTCCTCAAACTCGGCGCGCTGTTTGTCGTTCATGGCGCCGTAGACAAACTCCCTCGTCTGCTCCGGCGTCAGCGCGTTCTTGGTGACCGGGAGCACTTTCCCGTTCACCTTCATGCTTGGGGGAACGCCCGCCGTAATAAACAGGTCCGAGCCGCCCTTTTCCACCATTAGCCGCAACAGCTTTTCGAATTCCATTTTTTGTACCCAATCTTCATCGTTTGGTGCTTGGGTGGGGCGGGTTCCGCTTCCCGGGACACGCTGTGAATACGTCCATGTACGCTTGACTGCAGCATCCATGCTGCAGACAGTCCCGGGAAGCGGAACCCGCCCCACCCGTCAAACTATATTCGGGGAGTCTTATGAATTCCCCGTCTGCTCCTGGCACCAACGACACGGCCGGGAGCAATCCAATTAAAAGTTATCAGGCATCTTGGCCTTGGCCCGCGCTGCTTCACGGGAAATAAGGCCCTTCTGCAGCAGCCGCTCCAGGCACTGGTCGAGGGTCTGCATACCCAGAGAACCGCCGGTCTGGATCGACGAATACATCTGGGCGATCTTGTCTTCCCGGATCAGGTTCCGGATCGCCGAGGTGCCAATCATGATCTCGTGAGCCGCAATCCGACCGCCGCCCATTTTCTTCATCAGGGTCTGGGAGATAACCGCCTGCAGGGATTCGGACAGCATCGACCGAACCATGGACTTTTCCTCCGCCGGGAACACGTCGACCACACGGTCGATGGTCTTGGCAGCGGAGGTGGTGTGCAGGGTGCCGAATACGAGGTGGCCGGTTTCCGCGGCCGTCAGTGCCAGGCGGATGGTTTCCAGATCCCGAAGCTCACCAACCAGGATGATGTCGGGGTCTTCCCGCAGGGCTGAACGCAGTGCTTCGTTGAAGCCGAGGGTATCCCTGTGAACTTCCCGCTGGTTGACCAGGCACTTCTTGGAGTCGTGCACGAATTCGATGGGGTCCTCGATGGTGAGGATGTGCTCGTACCGGGTGTCGTTGATGTAGTCCATCATCGCCGCCAGGGTAGTGGACTTACCGGAACCCGTAGGACCGGTTACCAGCACCAGGCCGCGAGGCACCGACGAAATATCCTTGAACACCTGCCCCATACCCAGGTCTTCCATGGTCAACACCTTGGAAGGGATGGTCCGGAACACGGCACCAGCGCCACGGTTCTGGTTAAAGGCGTTAACACGGAAACGGGCAACACCGGGCACTTCGAAGGAAAAGTCGGTTTCCAGGAATTCCTCGTAGTCCTTGCGCTGCTTGTCGTTCATGATGTCGTAGATCAGCCCGTGGACCTCTTTGTGCTCCATGGGCGGCAGATTGATGCGACGCACATCACCATCAACACGAATCATAGGGGGGAGGCCGGCAGAGAGGTGCAAGTCAGACGCGCCCTGTTTCGCCGAAAAGGCAAGCAGTTCAGTAATATCCATAGGAATCCTCGGAAGGCTTTTTCTTTTATCCTGGTAGCTTCCGCCCGGCGGGGCCCCGGCGCGGTTCACTTGGCATTTCAGTGACCTGCGGGTAACGTGTCACCGTACAAGTGACATACCGAGCGTGGCAATCTCACACTATGAGCAGCATAGCAGACAACATCGGGAGCGTAACCCGACGCATACAAAAAGCAACATTGCAGGCTGGGCGCGAGCCGGGGGCTGTGCATTTGCTCGCCGTGAGTAAAACCCGACCGCCGGAAGATCTGCGGGAAGCCTTCGCGGCCGGTCAGCATGCCTTTGGGGAGAACTACCTGCAGGAAGCCCTGGAAAAGATCGAGGCGCTGTCTGACCTTAATGGCCTGGAGTGGCATTTCATCGGCCCGATCCAGTCCAACAAAACCCGGCAGATGGCTTCTGCCTTCAGTTGGGTGCACAGCGTCGACCGCCTCAAGATTGCCCGTCGCCTCAGCGAACAGCGTGACCCTGCACTGCCACCATTGAATATCTGCCTTCAGGTCAATATTAATGAAGAGGACAGCAAATCCGGGTGCACGCTTGGGGAGTTGCCGGACCTGGTGGCTGAGATCGGCGAACTGCCAAACCTTACATTGAGAGGGTTGATGGCCATTCCGGATCCGGATCAGCCCGAATCCGGGTTGAGAGCCAGCTTCCGGAAGCTGGCCAATACCCTGAAGCAACTGAGGGCAGATCATCCCGACGCCGGGCCGCTTGACACGCTGTCCATGGGAATGTCCGGCGACCTGGAAGTTGCTATTGCGGAGGGCGCCACCTGGGTACGGGTCGGCACCGCACTTTTCGGCCAACGCCCAGTAAAGCGCTGAATCTGCCGGTTCCTGCTATGATCAGGACCGGACGTTAAAACGATCAACCGGGGAGTTAACCTTGAGCACATCACCAACCATTTCTTTTATTGGTGCCGGCAACATGGCCAGCGCCATCATTGGCGGTATGCTGGATAACGGCTATCAGGCCGGCAATATCTGGGTGAGCGCGCCGGATGACGCGCACCTTCAAAAAATCCGCAAGCGCTTCGGCGTGAGCGTAACGACAGACAACCGCTACTGCGCCCAGCAGGCCGACATGGTGGTTCTCGCGGTAAAACCTCAGGTAATGGCGGATGTCTGTCGCGATATCGCGCCGGTCGTTCAAAATACACGCCCCCTCATGGTATCCATTGCCGCCGGACTGACAGCTGACACACTGGACGGCTGGCTGGGAGGCGGGCTGCCGTTGGTCCGTGTCATGCCCAACACACCCTCCCTCGTTGGCAAAGGGGCCGCGGGCCTGTTCGCCAACGCAGAGGTGAAAGACAAACAGAAGAAAATGGTGGAATCGGTGTTCGAAAGCATCGGTTCAGCGCTCTGGGTTGAGGACGAGAACCTGCTCCATGCGGTTACCGCTCTCTCCGGTAGCGGCCCGGCCTATTTTTTCCTGATGCTCGAGGCGCTTGAAGAGACTGCCACCGAAGCAGGCATTGCTGCCGGAACCGCGCGAGAACTGGCCATCCAGACCATGGCAGGAGCCGCCGAAATGGCCGCGAGAAGCGAGCACGACCCCGGCCAACTCAAGCGCAACGTGATGTCTCCCGGCGGAACGACCGAGCAGGCAATCAACACCTTTGAGGAAGGTGGGATGCGCGAGCTGGTATCCAAAGCCTACAAAGCAGCGTTCAAACGCTCGGAAGAAATGGCCAAAGAACTGGCAGGCAAACAGTAACCGATAACGGAGACACGGCTTCATGCTGGCAGACATTCTGATTACCATCCTGCTGATCGCATCCACCTTCTACATGACCATTGTGCTGCTCCGGTTCCTGCTGCAACTGGCCCGGGCAGACTTCTATAATCCGATCTCACAATTCGTGGTCAAGGCCACCAATCCGCCGCTGCGTCCGCTGCGCCGCTTCATTCCCGGCTGGGGCGGTGTGGATGGCGCTTCGCTGGTGCTTGCGGTCATCATCCAGGGCATCACTTTCTTCCTGATACTGGTTGCCCTGAATGGCGGCATCCCCGCCGTGAATCCGATCACTCTGCTCGTATGGGCCGTGCTGAACGTTCTTGACCTGATCGTAAAGATCTACTTCTGGTCAGTGATTGCGGTGGTGGTCGTCAGCTGGATAGCTCCCGGCAGCGGCCACCCGGCGATTCAGCTGGTCGCCCAGATCACGGAACCGGTGATGCGCCCAGTGCGCAATATCATGCCCTCCATGGGCGGTCTGGACCTGTCACCCATTATTGTGTTCCTGATTCTGAACGTAATTTCGGTGGTGATTGAGCATATGAAAATGGCCGCAGGCCTTGGCTCTATCGGGCTGGGTATGTAAACCCCGTCTCAAATATACACTTTGTAACACTTAGCCACGAAATCCATAATCTCCGGACTGCAACGTCAAGCGACTGATTTTGCAGTCCTTTATCTCAAAACCCTCCAACTTCCTCCAATCCTCTCCGTGCCGCTCTGCCGCAAACATAGATAGAACAGGATAGTATTAACGGTAATTAATCCGTCACCCGTGAGCACCCCGTTTGAACCGGGATACCCGGAAGTCGCGCAGAAGGAAAATCCGATGAACCAACAGGGAACTCTGTCGCAGCAGGTAGAGGCTTATCACAACTGGAAAAAAGAGCTGATCCGACAGATCGGCCGATACCGGTTGTGGCTGCAGGATAACAATCTGTTTTCCGACGATGTCAGCACCCGTATCCGCCATGGACTGGAACTGCTGATTGAGGATGAGCTTACCATTGCCTTTGTCGGCGAGTACTCCCGCGGGAAAACCGAGCTGATCAACGCCCTGTTCTTCTCGGAATATGGCCAGCGCATGCTGCCTTCGCAGGCAGGGCGTACGACCATGTGCCCCACCGAGCTGTTTTTTGATCGCAGCGCCAACGAGAACTACCTGCTCCTGCTGCCCATTGAAACCCGAAACGGAGACCTGTCCCTGCAGCAACTGCGCAAACAGCCGGAACGGTGGGTAAAGCATGAGCTTGATGAGCGCGACCCGGAAATCATGCGGGAAGTGCTGGCCGAAGTTGCCCGGGTGAAAAGCGTATCACCGGATGAAGCCCGGAAACTGGGCTTCGACGAGGATATGCTGGAGCACGACCGCAACAACCCCGGCAACGTCCTCGTGCCGGCCTGGCGTAATGCCCAGATCAGTATCCGTCACCCTCTGTTCGAACGCGGTTTGCGCATCCTCGACACTCCGGGCCTGAATGCCCTGGGTTCAGAGCCGGAACTGACCATCAGCATGCTGCCCCGGGCCCATGCGGTCATCTTTGTGCTCAGCGCCGACACCGGTGTGACCGCCAGCGATATGACCATCTGGAAGGAGCATATCGACACTCAACACGCCGATCACCGCGCCGGTCGTTTTGCCGTCCTGAACAAGATCGATGTGCTCTGGGACGACCTGCAGGGTGAACGCCACACCAACGAGGCAATCGAGCGGGTGCGTGGCTACACCGCCGATCACCTCGGCATGCGGCAGCATGATGTTATCCCCGTTTCCGCCAAACAGGGTCTGGTGGCCAGGGTCAGGAAAGACAGCGACCTGTTTGACCGATCCAATATCGGCCAGCTTGAGCAACTGATTATCCAGCGCATCCTGATGCACAAGGAACAGTTGATCACCCAGAGCCTGATCAACGACCTCCTGGGCATGCTCCAGAATAGCCAGGCAGCGATGCAGTACCGGCTGGAATCCCTGGAGGAAGAACTCCAGGCGTGCGCAGGCGTTACCATGGACAAGGCAGCGCTGGGCCGGCTGGCAGAGCGCGCCCAGAAAGACTACGACTTTTATTACAAGAAGCTGATTACACTGCGCTCCAGCCGGCGCCTGATGGACTCCCAGGGTGACTTGCTGAAGAAACTGGTCAGCGAAGACCGTTTCGAAGAACATGCTGAACGTGTCCGCACCAGTATGTCGAAAAGCTGGACCACCGCCGGCATGAACCGCGCCATGGACCAGTTCTTCGAATTGCTTGAAAGCGACCTGACCAACCTGTTGAGCGAAGGGCACCTGGCCGAGAAAATGGTCGGCGCCATTTACCGTCGCTACAACGAGGACAACCGGGCCCGTCATCTCGAGCCCATCCCGCTCCGCGCAGGGCGCCACGTCATCGCCATTCGTGAGTTGCGCAAGAAGGCCCGACGCTTCCGTATCAGCCCGAAGAACCTTCTGACCGAACAGTCGGTTCTGGTTCGCCGTTTCTTCAACGTCATGGTGGGCGAAGCCCGCACCCTGCACGCTCGCGTTCGCCACGACGTTGAACGCTGGCCGTCAGAGGCACTCTTGCCGATCATGCAGTACTCCATGGAGCAGAAGCAGCTACTGGAGCACCAGATCCGGCGCCTTCGCGACATGGTGCGCAATGACCGGGACAGCCGAACCGAGCGCCAGCGCCTCACCAACACCATTGCCGATCTGCGCAAACAGCTGGAACTGGCCGATGCCATGCAGCGCCAGATCCGCAAGCCGGCCCCCACCCTGATCCAGCAAAAAGTTGTGAATATCTCCGGGGCCGTCTGAGCCCCGCGAGAGCAACTATTCAGGCGGTTGCAGCCATCACGCCCCGGCTTTAAACTGCTGGGCTGGCGATGGCTTTGCCATTGCGTTTCCAGACACTTACGGATCGAACCAGGAACCAATCGCGCCGATGCCTGATACCCTGCCTGCGGATTCTGTCGGGATTGTCACCCCGCAGACCTATCATTTCGACGCTCCCATCGATCTGGCCTGTGGTCAGACCCTGGAAAACTACGACCTGGTCGTGGAAACCTACGGCACCCTGAATGCCGATGCCAGCAACGCCGTTCTTATCTGCCATGCCTTGAGTGGCCACCATCATGCCGCAGGCTATAATTCCGCTGACGACCGGAAACCGGGCTGGTGGGACAGTTGCATTGGCCCAGGCAAACCGATCGATACCGACCGTTTTTTCGTTGTCAGCCTGAACAACCTGGGCGGCTGTCACGGCAGCACAGGGCCAAACAGTATCAACCCGGAAACCGGAAAACCTTTCGGCCCGGAGTTTCCGGTCATCACCGTGGGCGACTGGGTCAAGAGCCAGGCATTGCTGGCCGACCGGCTTGGCATTCAATGCTGGGCGGCGGTTGTTGGCGGCTCCCTCGGCGGCATGCAGGCCCTGCAGTGGAGCCTGGATTATCCCGACCGGCTGAGGCACGCCGTGGTGATTGCCTCCACGCCCAGACTCACGGCGCAGAATATTGCGTTCAACGAGGTGGCACGCCAGGCCATCACCACCGACCGGGAGTTTCACGACGGTCGCTACTACGACTTTGAGACTGTTCCAAGGCGTGGCCTGATGCTGGCTCGAATGGTGGGGCACATCACCTACCTGTCAGATGCCTCCATGGGCGAAAAATTTGGCCGCGAACTACGTGACCAGGCCTACAAGTTTGGTTACGACGCGGAATTTCAGGTAGAAAGCTACCTTCGTTACCAGGGCGAGCGGTTTTCAGAGTCTTTCGATGCCAATACCTATCTGCTGATGACCCGGGCGCTGGATTATTTTGACCCGGCCTACGAGTTTGGCGGTGACCTTTCGAAAGCACTGTCGGGGGCCAGTTGTGAATACCTGGTGTTGTCGTTCAGCACCGACTGGCGTTTCACGCCCGCCCGCTCCGAGGAAATGGTCAACGCCATGATAGCCGCCCGCCGGAAGGTCAGCTACGCCGAGGTGGATGCTCCCTGGGGCCATGACGCATTCCTGATTCCGACCCCGAGGTACACTGACATATTCAACGCCTACATGGACCGGGTTGCACGGGAGGTCGGCGCATGAGACCGGATCTCGAAATCATCCAGCAATGGGTTCAGCCGGGCCATCACGTCCTGGACCTGGGCTGCGGCGACGGCACCCTGCTCGACTTCCTCCAGAGGGAGCGCGGGGCCAGTGGCTTCGGCCTGGAAATCAACCCGGACCACATCACCACCTGTATGGGCCGGGGAGTGGCGGTCATCGAACAGAACCTGGACACTCAGGGGCTGGGCAACTTTGATGATGGCAGTTTCGATGTTGTTCTGATGACCCAGGCGCTCCAGGCGGTGCGGCGCCCCGACAAGGTGCTGGATGAGATGCTCCGGGTTGGCAAAGAAGGCATCGTTACCTTCCCGAACTTTGCCCACTGGCGACTGCGTTGGGGACTGACTTTGAGCGGACGTATGCCCGAATCCGAAGCACTGCCGTATAAATGGTACAACACGCCCAACATAAGGCTGTGCACTTTCAAGGATTTTGAGGCCCTGTGCCGGCAGAAAGGCATCAGAATCAAAAGCCGGAGGGTGGTCGACGGCCAGCACCAAAACAGCTGGCTGGCGCGGCTGTGGCCGAATTTGTTGGGTGAAATCGCCATTTACCGAATCACACGGGAGACATAGCGATGATTGCGAAAACCTTCTCCACATTCCGTAACCTTCTGGGAATTGCTCTGATTGGCCTGTTCAGCCTGCAGGCACAGGCTGGCTCGAAAGATTTCGGGGAGTACACGGTGCTCTGGAGTGTCCTGCCCAGCACGTTCCTCGCCCCTGAAGTTGCCAAGGCGAACAATCTCCAACGCAGCAAGGGCATCGGCATCGTCAATATTTCCATCATGGAGGAAAACGAGGACGGATCCATGTCCCCGGTCAGTGGCCAGGTGGAAGGCAAGGTCACCAATGATGTCCAGCAGGTTCGTTTCCTGGCGTTCCGCCGCATCCAGGAAGGCGACTCTGTGTACTTTATCGCCGAGTACCAGTACTCATCCGGTGAGCTGATGACCTTCAATGTCACGGCCCGTCCTACCGGACACCAGCAGGACCTGGCGGTGCGGTTTGCTCACACACTGTTCAGCGATTAAGCACTATGACCGAAAAACTCGTCATCGCCAGCAATAACAAAGGGAAAATCGCCGAATTGACGGAGCTTCTGTCGCCTCTGGGCATGACGCCGGTTGCCCAGGGCGACCTGGGTGTCAACGAAGCCGAGGAGCCGGCGGTTACCTTTGTTGAAAACGCCATCCTCAAAGCCCGCCACGCCGCTAGGGAAACCGGCCTTCCGGCCCTGGCAGACGACAGCGGCCTGGCGGTGGATGCCCTGGGAGGCCGTCCCGGGGTTCGTTCCGCCCGCTTTGCCGGCGCAGATGCGACCGATCAGGACAACGTAAACGCCCTACTGGACGCCATGGCCGACGTGCCAGACGACCAGAGGAACGCCCAGTTTCATTGCGTACTGGTATACCTGCGTCACGCCGATGACCCCACGCCCATCATCTGCCATGGCCGCTGGCCGGGCTCGATCCTCAGATCACCCCGAGGCAGCGGCGGCTTTGGTTATGACCCGGTGTTCCTCGCACCGGAGCATGGCTGCAGTGCAGCCGAACTGTCCCGATCCGAGAAAAGCAGCATCAGCCACCGCGGACGAGCCCTGACGATTCTGCTGGATCAGCTCAAGGCCGAGGCCTGAGACAGTTGAGCAATACCAACCCCGAGGAAGATCAGCAGCCAACCGCGGTCAGGCCGCCCCTGAGCCTTTATATCCACGTGCCATGGTGCGTGCGAAAGTGCCCCTACTGCGATTTCAATTCCCATGCCTTTACCGGGACCATACCCGAGTCTGCCTATCTGGAGGCCCTGCTCGAAGATCTCGACCAGGATCTGGCCTTTGCCGCCGACCGACCGATAGAAACCGTGTTCATTGGCGGCGGCACCCCGTCCCTGATGAGCGGCGAATTCTACGACCGCCTGTTCCGGGAACTACGGGCAAGACTTGCCTTCAAGGCGGATGCCGAAATCACCCTGGAAGCCAACCCGGGCACGCTTGAAGCCGGCCGCTTCGAAGCTTTTCGAGAATCGGGGATAAACCGTCTCTCCATCGGAGTCCAGAGCTTCAACCCCGACCATCTCAGAAACCTCGGGCGCATTCACGACACCGATGCCGCCCATCGGGCGATAGATGCGGCACGCCGGGCCGGCTTCGACAATTTCAACATCGACCTGATGCATGGTCTGCCGGGACAGACCCCGGAGCAGGCCCTGGACGATATCCAGACTGCTCTGCAGTATGAGCCACCCCACCTGTCCTGGTACCAGTTGACCCTGGAACCCAACACCGAGTTCTACAGCCGGCCTCCGGACCTGCCAGACGACGACCACTTGTGGGACATCTATCGCCAGGGAGCTGAGCTGCTGCACAAACGGGGATACCAGGATTACGAAGTCTCGGCCTGGAGTCTTCGCGGAAAAGCCTCTCGCCATAACCTGAACTACTGGACCTTCGGGGACTATCTGGCCCTGGGGGCCGGCGCCCATGGCAAGATAAGCCTCGCCGACAGCAGTATCCGGCGATACTGGAAGACGCGCCAGCCGGATGCCTATCTGAACCGGATCGGCAGCCGCACTGCCGGCACCGATCTCATCGCCTGGGAAGATCTGCCTCTGGAATTCATGATGAATGCCCTGAGGCTGAAAGAAGGAGTGGATGAAAGCCTTTTTTCAGGCCGGACGGGTTTACCCCTGACTACAGTTGGGGTAAAACTTGAACAACTGCGAAATGAAAAGCTGCTGGTAAGCGATCGGTTGCAGGCAACGGACCTGGGCCAGCGATACCTGAACAGCCTGCTGGAGCGTTTTCTCTGATGGACCCTGCACACGGAGTGGCCGCCTATCCCAAAAGCCTGAAAGCCAGCTTGCTTGTGGCCGCCGTGCTGCTGTTTGCCCTGCTTATGGTCAACCAGCCACTTCAGACTGCCTCGGCGCCCCAGGGAATCGTCAGCTACCAGCTGGCCGGCACCGCTGATCAGGCCCACGCGATTTTTCGAAGCTGGGGAGGCGAAGGGGTTGCATGGGCGAAAGTTTCACTGTGGCTGGACTTCTTATTTATCCCCGCCTACATGCTGGCCCTGATCCATCTTACCCGGCATTTCACTCGAGATCGTCCGGGAGTCAGGGAGCGGATGGTTGCAAGATGGATACGAGCCCTGTTCGTTACCGCCGGCCTCAGCGATGGCACAGAAAACATTCTGTTGCTGAACAACTTCAATCCACCCACTGACGAACTGAGCCTGTCCGCAACCCTGTGCGCGTTGATCAAGTTTACAGCGTTGACGCTCGGCATTGCCGGTCTGGTCATTATCCGGGCGGCCCGGCGCCATCCACTGGCGCATCACTGATCCCTGTTCGCCGGCAATCAGTTCGTCCGGTAGAACAGCAAGTCCCAGACACCGTGGCCCAGGGTTTCACCCCGCTTTTCAAACTTGGTAATGGGACGGTCGTCGGGGCGAGGCGAATAGCCGCCGGACTCCTGAGTATTGGCAAAGCCCTCGGACTCATTCATTACCTCAAGCATGTGCTCGGCGTAGTTTTCCCAATCAGTCGCCAGGTGCAGGATGCCACCGACCCTCAGCTTGTGACGGACCCGCTGGACGAACTCGTGCTGGATCAGTCGACGCTTGTGATGCTTTTTCTTGTGCCAGGGGTCCGGGAAGAACACCATCACGCGATCAAGACAGGCGTCCGGCAGGCAAAGATCAATGACATCGTTGGCATCGATACTGTATATCCGGACATTTTCAAGGCCCCGATCCTCGATCTCCTTGAGCAATGCGCCGACACCGGGCTGATGAACTTCAACCCCGATAAAATCCTGCTCGGGAGCCGCTTCGGCCATCTCTGCCAGGGACCGTCCCATGCCAAAACCGATTTCCAGGTTAAGCATGTTGTCTCGGCCAAAAACCTCACGAGGGTCGATCATTCCGTTCTCGCGGGTCAGGCCGTACTTCGGCCAACTCCGTTCAAACGCCTTTTTCTGGCCTTCCGTCATGCGGCCCTGCCGCAGAACGAAGCTACGCACACCGCGACGGGTCGTGACCGGGGAATCGGCGGAATCTTTGGGATCTTGCGGTTCTTTCTGGTCTGTCATCTGCAATCCTTAACCGCAGGCAGCGGGTCTGTTTAACGGTATTTGCCAACAGTTTACCAGAGTGTCGTCGCTCAGGCGGATACCACCGAGTTGCGGCCCTGTTGTCGGTCCAGTTGCCGGTAACCCAGCGCTTCAACCAGATGGCTCTGGCCTAGCTCTTCACAGCCCTCCAGATCCGCAAGCGTTCTGGCAACCCGCAATATGCGGTGCAACGCCCGGGCAGAGAGGCCCAGCTTTTCCATCGCACCGGTGAGCAGTCGTTCACCGGTGCCATCAAGTCGGCATGCGGACTGCAGATCACGCCCGGACAGTGCGGCATTCAGGCAACCCCGCTCTGCTTGCCGGGCCCTCGCAGCCAACACACGCTCCCGAACGGTGGCGCTGGTTTCGCCATCGCCACCCTGCCGCATCAGTATGTCCCCACCCTGCACAGGCACTTCAACGTGGAGATCGAACCTGTCCAGGAGCGGCCCGGAGATTTTCGACCGGTACCGCGCGACCTGTTGTGGCGTACACTGACACTCAATGGTGGGATGACCGCTATAGCCACAGGGACAAGGATTCATTGCACCCACCACCTGAAAACGGGCCGGAAAATTCACCTGCCGCGCCGCGCGACTGATCGAAATCTCGCCGGTTTCCATCGGTTCCCGCAACACCTCGAGCACTCGACGCTCGAATTCTGGCAACTCGTCGAGAAACAGTACGCCCCGATGCGCGAGGGAGATTTCACCGGGCCTCGGGCTGCTTCCACCGCCCACCAGAGCGACGGCCGATGCGGTGTGGTGAGGCGATCGGAACGGCGGCTCCCGCCAGCCCCCGGAACGAATCGGAAGCCCGGCCACCGAATGGACGCTGGCCACTTCCATGGCCGCTGCATCCTCCAGCCCCGGAAGAATGCCGGGCAACCGACTGGCGAGCATACTCTTGCCGGTTCCCGGTGGACCGAAGAACAACAGGTTGTGGTTGCCAGCCGCAGCGACCTCCAGAGCCCTTCGGGGTACCCGCTGGCCACGCACATCCGACAGATCCGGCACCTCACCCTGAGTGGCCGGCGCCTGTTCCAGCGAGGATCGCGGCACTGGCACCAGGCGGGCGCGGCCACTCAAATGCTCGCACACCGCCAGCAGGTGGCCGGCCGCCAGAACGTCACCCTGGCTGGCCAGGGCCGCCTCCTCGGCATTGCCATGCGGAACGAGCAAACTCCGCTGATCTTGCCGGGCCGCCAGCACAGCCGGCAATACACCCTTGAGCGGCCTCAATGCACCATCAAGGGACAATTCGCCCAGAAATTCGCAATCGGAAAGACTCTCCACCGGGATCTGTCCCGAGGCTGCCAGAATGCCCAGAGCGATGGGCAAATCGAACCGACCTCCCTCCTTGGGAAGATCGGCAGGCGCAAGATTAATGGTGATTCTGCGGGCAGGAAACTCGAAGCCGGCGTTCAGGAGAGCGCTCCGAACGCGCTCCTTGCTTTCTCGGACACCGGTTTCCGGCAGGCCCACGATCGATAGCGCCGGCAGACCGCCGGAAAGATGGACCTCGACGGTAACGGCCGGCGCTGACACGCCAATTGAGGCGCGGGAATGAACGATAGCAAGCATGACAACCTTCCATGGTAATGAGCGGAACTGCTGGCCCGGCGTCCTGCCGGGCGTGTCCGTGGTTTACTGTTTTGGCAGGGAATTTTCCAGTTCGGCCACCCGCTTCTCGAGCGCGTCCACCTTTTCACGGGTCTTCAGCAAGACGGCCTGCTGGGCATCGAATTCCTCTCGTGTCACCAGCTCAAGGCGGGACAGTACAGCCATCACAGTCGCCCGGGCCTGGGTTTCAAAATCTTCCCGTGCAGCGCGGGCCATGTCGGGTACGAACTGGCCAAACTGGCCCTGCAGCTGAGCAAAAATATCCTGTGGACCTTTCACACATCACCTCACGAATCACTGAAATGTCCGGCTTCGACTAAAAGACAGGGCCTGTTGCCGGTCTGCGGGAGTGTATCACATCGCAGCCCCTGCCATACTGTAGGTTGCGGACCCTATAATGGGGGCTGCCCGGCCAGAGAGCCCGCTCCAATTTGGCTCACTGGTCAGCTACCCGCTCTATTTTGGTGCACAACTTTGCGCCATTCTGGTACGCGGATATCATATATAATTGTTTTTATTGTAATTTTTTGCGTTGGCATACCCGATGCTAAAGCTCTCGTACGCAATCCGCACAATTGGTGTGCGAGGTGGCAGCATCCCGAACTCAACAATCGGCCGACGGGCCCTCACTGTTGGGACGGCTTTACCAAGGAGAAAGCAATGAAACTTGTGACAGCGATCATCAAGCCTTTCAAGTTGGATGATGTCCGTGAGGCACTATCCGAGATTGGCGTACAAGGCGTAACCGTCACTGAAGTCAAAGGCTTCGGTCGGCAAAAAGGCCATACAGAACTCTATCGTGGCGCGGAATATGTAGTGGACTTCCTGCCCAAAGTGAAGGTGGAAGTTGCCATTGGCGACAACCTGCTGGACCAGGTCATCGAGTCCATCACCAAGGCAGCCAACACCGGCAAGATCGGCGACGGCAAGATCTTTGTGACTGAACTGGCTCAAGCCATCCGGATCCGGACTGGCGAAACCGGCGAAGAAGCGGTCTGAACCAGCTCTGATAATTCGAACAGCCAACGCAAAAAATTTTTATAACCTGAAAAGCCTCGTGCGGAGGGCTTCATATGGAAAGCAATCTAAATCACATTTTTGAACTCCAGTATGCGCTGGATACCTTTTACTTCCTGATTTGCGGTGCCCTGGTCATGTGGATGGCCGCCGGCTTTGCCATGCTGGAAGCTGGCCTGGTGCGTGCCAAGAACACCACCGAAATCCTGACCAAAAACGTGGCCCTGTTTGCGGTCGCCTGTACCATGTACCTGATTGTCGGCTACGACATCATGTACGACGGTGGCATCTTCCTGAGCGGCGTCACAACTGTGGCCGAGATGGACGACGCAGCCATTGCCGGTGTCATTGCAGCCTCTACCGAAGCTGGTTTCAGCGACATGGGTGAGTACAGTGGCGCTTCCGACTTCTTCTTCCAGGTTGTCTTCGTTGCGACCGCCATGTCCATCGTTTCCGGTGCCGTGGCCGAGCGCATGAAGCTCTGGGCTTTCCTTGCTTTCGCGGTTGTTATGTGTGGTTTCATCTACCCGATGCAGGGTTCCTGGACCTGGAACGGCGACGCGGTATTCGGCATGTACGAGCTGAGCTACAGCGACTACGCCGGTTCCGGTATCGTTCACATGGCCGGCGCAGCTGCAGCCCTGGCTGGCGTTATCCTCCTCGGCGCCCGTAAAGGCAAGTACGGCGCCAAAGGCGAGATCCGCGCCTTCCCGGGTGCCAACCTGCCCCTGGCAACGCTTGGTACCTTCATCCTGTGGATGGGCTGGTTCGGGTTCAACGGTGGCTCTACCCTGAAGCTGGGTGGTATCGGTGTTGCCAACGAAGTTGCCAACGTGTTCCTGAACACCAACGCGGCTGCAGCCGGTGGCCTGATTGCTGCCCTGATCGTAGCTCGCCTGATGTTCGGCAAGGCTGACCTGACCATGGCCCTGAACGGCGCCCTGGCTGGTCTGGTTGCCATCACTGCCGAGCCGGCGGACCCGTCTCCCCTGCTCGCCACCATCATTGGCGCCATCGGTGGCACCCTGGTTGTGTTCTCCATCGTGACCATGGACAAGCTGCGCATTGACGACCCGGTCGGTGCCATCTCTGTGCACGGCGTGGTTGGTATCTGGGGTATCTTCGCGGTTCTCCTGTCCGACGCAGACGCTACCTTCATGGGTCAGCTGGTCGGCATGCTCACCATCTTCGTCTGGGTATTCGTTACCAGCCTGATCGTCTGGAGCATCCTGAAAGCCGTCATGGGCATTCGGGTCAGCGAAGAAGACGAGTACGAAGGTGTGGATCTGTCCGAGTGCGGTATGGAAGCCTATCCGGAGTTTGTCAGCGGCAAGCAGTAAGCCCTGACACAAAGCACGAAAAAAAGGGGCGCCATCTGGCGCCCCTTTTTTTCTTTGCAGACCTTACTCAGCCTTCTTCCGGTCGAACCTCATCTTCCAGTGCGTCCACCATGAACTGAGGCATTGCCAACGCACCCCGATGCACGCCGGCATTGTAATAGCGGGTGACGAATGGCCGATTGTTGGCATCTTCCTCACGGAAGTATTTGACCGGGTTCTCCTTGCTGGCCATGGTGCAACTCCACCAGCCGGTCGGATAGACCGGCTGCGGGAATGGCAAGGTCTGCACGTGCTCGAATCCGGCCTTGCGCATGTCCTCGTGAATGCCTTTGATGATGTTGTCGGTGTGCAAGAGCGGTGATTCGCTCTGCTGGACAATGATGCCACCTTCACGCAGCGCCAGCATGGCATCCCGGTAGAAATCCAGGGCAAACAGGCCTTCGGCGGGACCGACCGGATCGGTGCTGTCGATGATGATCAGGTCGACACTGTTCGGCTCAATGTCCCGCATCCACTGGATGCCATCCCCGAAGAAGAAATTGGCGCGCGGATCACTGTTCGCTTCGCACAGCTCCGGGAAATACTTCTCTGACATACGGGTGACACGCTCGTCGATTTCCACCTGCCAGGCTTCTTCGACGCCCGGATGTTTGAGCACCTCTTTCAGGGTGCCGCAGTCACCGCCGCCGACAATGACCACCTTTCTGGGATCCCGATGAGTGAACAGGGCCGGATGGGTCATCATCTCGTGGTACAGGAAATTATCGCGGGTGGTCAGCATCACGCAGCCATCCAGAACCATCAGGTTACCGAAGGTCTCGGTCTCGTAGATTTCCAGTTTCTGGAACGGTGTCTGCTCCTCATGAAGCTTCCTTTTCACCTGCAGGGAAAACGCCGTCCCCTGGTCCTGGAATACCTCAGTAAACCAGCCGTCGTTGAGTGCTGTCATGTCTTGCCTCCCGCTGTGGGCCATGGGCTGAATTGAAAGGGCGTATTGTAGGGGTGCCCCCTCGTGAGCTAAAGCGATAATCGCGGTGAATGGCCAGGTTTTTTCCACACCGGGTGCTTTTAGCCCGGAGTGGGAATCCATACAATGGCGGCCAGTGTTTCCTGACAGGATAGCAAGCATGAACGAAGCCAGCGCCACCCCGGCCCACAAGGTCTACAACATTGCCCACTGGAGCGATGGCTATATCGGTGTCAATGATCAGGGCGAGGTATTGATCCGCCCGGATCGCGGCCACAGCGACGCCCGAATCAACCTGCCGGAGTTGACCCGGGCTCTCACCGACTCCGGCGTTCAACTGCCGGTGCTGGTTCGCTTCGTTGATATCCTGCACGACCGGGTCAACAAACTGTGTAATGCCTTTAACAAGGTCGCAGGAGAGCACGCCTACCAGGGACGCTACACGGCGGTTTATCCGATCAAGGTTAACCAGCAGCGACGCGTGGTCGAGGAGCTGCTGGCCACCGAGCCGGCCGCCTCGAAAGGCCAGATCGGCCTCGAAGCGGGCAGCAAACCGGAACTGATGGCGGTGTTGGCCATGTCACAGCATCCAGGATCGGTGATCGTCTGCAACGGCTACAAGGATCGGGAGTATATTCGCCTGGCCCTAATTGGCCAGACCCTGGGCCACCGGGTGTTCATCGTCGTTGAGAAAAAGTCGGAACTGCCACTGATCCTGGAGGAAGCGGAGCGCCTCGGCGTATCGCCGCTGATCGGGGTGCGCGCGCGACTTGCGACCATCGGCAAAGGCAACTGGCAGAACACGGGTGGTGAGAAGTCCAAATTCGGCCTGTCTGCCAGCCAGGTGCTGGATGTCGTCAACACACTGCGTGACGCAGGAGCGCTCCATACCCTGCAGTTGCTGCATTTCCACCTTGGCTCCCAGATCGCCAATATCCGGGATATCCAGACCGGGCTCAGGGAATGCGCCCGCTTTTACAGCGAGTTGCGTCAGATGGGCGCCCCCGTGGGCACCGTGGATATCGGCGGTGGCTTGGGAGTAGACTACGAGGGCACTCGCTCCCGCAGCAGCTGCTCCATGAACTACAGCGTGTACGAGTACGCCTACAATGTCGTGCACGTACTCCAGGCCGAGTGCAATCGCCACGGCATTCCCCATCCGGACCTGATCAGCGAATCCGGGCGCGCCCTGACCGCCCACCATTCGGTGCTGGTGACCAACGTGATTGACCGCGAAGCGCCAGAAAACCGGTCGCCGGAGCAGCCGGACGATGCGGCGTCGGCACCATTGCACGACCTCTGGCGCGATCTTGAAAGCCTGCAGGATGCCAGCACGCCGCGCTCGCTGGCAGAGATCTACCATGACGTGCTGCACGCCATGGCCGATGTTCATGCCCAGTTTGCCCACGGGGTGCTATCCCTGCAGGAACGGGCGGATGCCGAAACGCTGTACACCCGCTGTTGCCGACTGTTGCGGGATCAACTGGACAGCAGCAATCGCGCCCACCGGGAAATCATCGACGAGCTCAACGAGAAACTGGCGGAGAAGCTGTTCGTGAACTTCTCCCTGTTCCAGTCATTACCCGACGTCTGGGGCATCGACCAGATCTTCCCGGTTATGCCGATCAATGGCCTCGACCGCCCCCTGAACCGACGGGCAGTCATCCAGGACATCACCTGCGATTCTGACGGACGCATCGACCGATACGTGGATGGCCAGGGTACCGAGACCACCCTGCCCCTGCCCGAGGAAAAGGCCGGTGAGCCGTTGCTTATGGGCTTTTTCATGACCGGCGCCTATCAGGAGATTCTGGGCGACATGCACAACCTGTTTGGCGACACCCATTCTGTAGATGTGCGCCTGACGGCAGATAGTGGCTACCAGATCAGCGCCCCCATCAACGGCGATACCGTGGCCAAGGTATTGCGCTATGTGAACTTCGAGCCGGATACGTTGATGGATGCCTATCGACGCAAGTTCGCCACCTCTGGCATGGCACCTGAGGCCCAGTCAGCGCTCATGACTGAGCTCGCCGCAGGTCTGGATGGCTACACCTACCTGGAAGAATAGCCAGAATCAGAGTTTCTGATGTCCGCGACGCCAGGCGCTCGGGGCAACGCCTTCCCACTTGCGAAAGGCCCGGCCAAAGTTGGAGGGATCACTGTAGCCGAGAGCCTCGGCAATCTCGTCGATCGTCAACTCATTACGCCGCAGCAGGTCCACGGCACGGCGGTGTCGGAGCGAGTCCTGCAGCTGTTGGAACCGAACCCCTTCGGCTGCAAGCTGCCGGCGCAGCGTCCTTGTGGACATCTTCAGGTGCTCGGCCACTTCCTCCAGCGCCGGTAAACGCTGGCTCCGCCCGGTTTCTAGAAGACGTATTACCCGGTCCGAGACCGACGTAGCGCCCTCTATGAACCGCATTTCCTCTTCACACTGGGCCTCGGCAATCCGACGGGTCACCGGGTTCGAAAGAGACATAGGCGAATCAAGAAAAACCCGCTTGAACCGAAGCTGATTCACGCCGCTGGCGAAGGAGATCTGACTGCCGAACAGTTGGCGATAGGCGGCTGCATTTTCAGGCTCCGGGAAATCCAGAAGGCATCGCCCGCCATCCAGAAGCCGGTGTCCGAACAGCAAAAGATTTACGTCCATCAACGACGCCATCACCACATCAACATTGAACCGGTACAGGTCTTCGATACTGTGGGCAAGATCCAGCTGTATCACCGCCTCGCGGCCCTCCACGAAGAAAGACAGCTTCATGTAAACAAAACGGATCTGGAAATATTTGATCAACACCGTCAGCGCCTGCTCGAGGGTGTCGCAACTGATGGCGGCCTGGGCAAGGGAGCCGTGGGTGGTGAATTTCAGTCGTTTGCCGTATTCAAGCCCGAGGGCCGGATCGCGGCTTTGGACCAGGCTTTCACGACACAGGGCGCTGAACTGATCAACGGTAATGAAATTCTCCGGGTGACCAAGCATGGAAGGCCGGATTCCGGAGGCCGCCAATAACCGGGACCGTTGCAGCCCACGGTCCTCCGCCAACTGGCAGAGAATGTCCGCATAGTGGGCCCGGATAACGGGCAGGTTTCCGGTAATGCCGAGTGCATTCATGGGAGATGGTCTTCCGGTATCGGTGTCTTGTCCAGACTAGACCGCCCTACGGGTTCCGGCAATCACCGACGAGACGACCGGTGACCGTCGCTGGCGCCAGATTTCTGATTTTTTTCAAACTGGCTGATCCACCGGGCAAACCGATCCGTAAACATTGACACTGACAAACCCGGGACGAGTGCATAGAATGATGACCAGAACAAGCTCAAATCATGCGACTGTCAAGGAGCGTCCGGTGACCACACTGGATCAAAAGCCAGCCAGCTCTGAGGGCCGAAAAGACCCCTGGAGCCAGATGCTGCAGAAAGTGGGTAAGAACCAGGATCGCGAAGCATATCACGCGCTGTTCGAGCATTTTGGCCCGCAAATCAAGTACTACGCCATGGCCAACGGCCTGGCAAGTCACGCGGAAGAGCTCGTGCAAGAGGTATTTGTATCCATCTGGAGGCGTTCGTGCCTCTACGATTGGCGCAAGGCCGCTGCTTCCACCTGGATTTTCACCATCGCTCGTAACCAGCGCATCGACATGTTGAGAAAGATGCAGCGCACCAGCGCCGAAATGCCGGTTGAGACAGAAGACCTTTGGCAGATTCCTGGTGAAAACGAGAACGAGCCGGTCACGTCATTGCACCGTCTTATGTCGGAGAGGCGCATCAGGGAATCCCTGAGTCACCTGCCGGAAGAACAGATCACGGTGATCGCCAAGGTGTATATGGAAAACAAGTCGCACCAGATGGTGGCGGACGAGCTGGACATCCCGCTCGGCACCGTCAAAAGCCGGGTGCGGCTGGCATTGAACAAACTGAAAGTGATACTGCAGGACCAGAACGTATGACACGGCACCACCCCGACAGCCTGAGCCTGATGGAGTACAGCGCAGGTAACCTCAGCGAGCCCCATGCTCTGTGCATCAAGCTCCACCTGGACAAGTGTTCCCACTGCCGCAGCCGTGTGGACACGCTGGACAGTCTGGGTGCTGTGATGATGGAACAGCAACCGAAGGTCACTGTCTCTGAGAGCATGTTCGACAACATCCTTTCAAAGATCGACAGTGAGCCGTCAGTTGAGCCTGCAGCGCCAGCCGTCCCAAGGGTAAGCGCGCTTCAGAAGCTTCTTGGCGAAGACCTCAACAGTTTGCCGTGGAAACGTCAGCTTGGGGATGTGAGTGTGCTGGACATTACGGACCGGTTCCCCGGGCAGAAAGAGCAGGTTGTTCTCCAAAAACTCGCTGCAGGCGGGAAAGCTCCGGCACACACCCATCGTGGCGAGGAAACAACCATCGTTCTGCAGGGCGCATTTGCTGACCAGAAAGGTGTGTTCAATCAGTGGGACTTCGTGGTATTGACCGACGAAGACGAGCACAAGCCGGTTGCGGTTGGTTGTGAAGACTGTATTACCCTGTCTGTGCTCAGTGCCCCGGTCAAGCTCACCGGCACGTTTACGCGGATGCTTAACCCGTTCATCCGGTGATGCTGCACCGACTTTTACAGAACGCAAAAAAGGGGCGATTGATCATCGCCCCTTTTTTATTGGCTGAACCAGCAGTACCCCCGATTACCAGGGCAATTCCGAACCATCCCAACTGAGAAATCGTCCGTTATCTTTCTCCTCAACACTGTCGAGCACCGCCAGCAGGTTGGCGGCCGTTTCGTCAGGAGTATGCACTTTCAGCTTTGCAAGGGATTGACTGAACGGTTCGCTTAACGCCGATTCGGTGGTGCCCGGATGCAGGGACACGCAGGTGATCGGTTTGCACCGTCGTGGCAACTCGATGGACAGGTTTCGCACCAGCATGTTCAGTGCCGCCTTCGAGCTGCGATAGGCGTACCAGCCTCCGAATCCGTTATCGGTAATCGATCCGACTTTCGCGGAAATCGCCGCCACCCGCTTGAACTCCCGGTGACGGAGCCACGGCAACAGTGCCTGAGAGAGTAACCCGAACCCGGTTGCGTTCACGGCAAACGCTCGCGCCATGCTCCCGGCGTCCAGATCCTCAAGCCGCTTCTCCGGGAACATCTCCGGCCCGTGGAGCAAGCCGGCGGCATAGATGAAACCATCAATACCTTCCTTTCGGTCCAGCAACGAGTCCAGTGCCTTTGCAACAGCCGCTGGCGATTCCGCATCCTGCGCATCCCATGGCAACACTGTACTTCGCTCATGGGCCCGCAAAACCTCCGGCGCCCTCTCCGGCTCACGACACAAGCCGATCACACGGATCTGCGAATCCCGTTCGATCAATTGCGCGGCCAGAGCGCCCCCAATGGCGCCGGAAACCCCGGCTATCACTACTCGTTTCATGAAAAACCTCCTGCGTTCCGGAGGTCATACGAAAATTCTGTCATCCAGACTGCAAAACGGTGAACCAGCAAATTAAAACAACCGTATGAAACCAGTGTTCAAATCATCTTCGGGGTCCTGCCATTCCGCGCAGAACCCCATTAAAAAGCGCACGTAGGAGAGTATCCATGCAATACCAGGCTCCGGCGAATGACCTTCGCTTTCTGTTGTTTGATGTATTGGGCGCAGACCGGCTGCATGAGCTGGAAAAATACGCCGATGCCACTCCGGATCTGATTTCTGCGGTTATTGACGAGGCCGGCAAACTCGCTGCGGAAGTCATCCAGCCCACCAACCAGGCAGGCGACCGGGAGGGCTGCACCTACGACCCGGAAACCCGCTCAGTGACAACTCCGGACTGCTTCAAGGACGCCTACAAAAATTTCGTTGAGGGCGGCTGGACCGCGCTGGACGCGCCACTTGAATACGGCGGCCAAGGCCTGCCCCACACTCTGAAG
Organism: Marinobacter salsuginis; assembly: GCF_009617755.1. Taxonomy (NCBI): domain Bacteria; kingdom Pseudomonadati; phylum Pseudomonadota; class Gammaproteobacteria; order Pseudomonadales; family Marinobacteraceae; genus Marinobacter; species Marinobacter salsuginis. Next base: position 79,000 of record NZ_BGZH01000005.1, on the reverse strand, counting down.
TTTGTGGTGGACGAGATGGTCTGTTCCACCAATCTTTCGCTGGGCATGTACCCCGGCCTGACCCACGGCGCCATCAGTGCCCTGCATGCGCACGGCTCCGACGAACTGAAAAAGGTCTACCTGGAAAAACTGATCTCCGGCGAGTGGACCGGCACCATGTGCCTGACCGAACCCCAGTGCGGCACCGACCTTGGCCTGATTCGCACCCGGGCGACGCCGAACGATGACGGCAGCTACGCCATAGAAGGTACCAAGATCTGGATTACCGGTGGCGAGCACGACCTGGTGGACAACATCGTGCATCTGGTGCTGGCCAAACTACCTGGGGCACCTGATACCACCAAAGGCATTTCGCTGTTTGTGGTGCCCAAGTTCCTGCCCGAATCCGGTGAGCGCAACCCGGCGTTCTGCGGCGGCCTTGAGCACAAGATGGGTATCAAGGGCTCCGCCACCTGCGTCATGAACTTTGAAGGCGCCAAGGGCTGGCTCGTCGGCGAGCCGAACGACGGAATGCGTGCCATGTTCACCATGATGAACGAAGCGCGCCTGATGGTGGGCATGCAGGGTCTCGGCCTGGCGGAAATGGCTTACCAGGAAAGTCTCGGCTTTGCCCGTGAGCGTTTGCAGAGCCGTTCATTGAGTGGCCCGAAGAACCCCGACGGCCCCGCTGACCCGATCATCGTACACCCGGATGTGCGCCGGATGCTGATGCGGCAGAAAGTTCTTAACGAGGGCATGCGCGCCCTGGCCCTGTTCGCAGGACACCAGCTGGATCTGTCGGTTGCCCATCCGGACGAAACCGTCCGGGAATCCGCCGATGACCTGGTTCAATTGCTTACACCGGTCGTGAAATCCTTCCTTACGGACGAGGGCTTCAACAACGCCAACACCGGTCTACAGGTACTGGGTGGTTCCGGCTTCACCACCGACTGGCCGCTGGAACAGCTGGTACGGGATGGTCGGATTGCCAGGATCTACGAGGGCACCAACGGCATTCAGGCCATGGACCTCGTGGGCCGTAAGCTGAGCCTGAAAGGCGGTCAACTGGTGCGCACCCTGTTCGGAACCCTGAGCGGATACCTCAAGGACAATCCGGAGGCGCCGCACCGGGAAGAACTGAAAAACGCCATGAAAGCGCTGGAAACCGCCACCATGTGGCTGGCCACCAATGCACCGAAGGATCCGGAGCAGGCGGGCGCTGCCGCCACGCCGTATCTGCGCCTTATGGCACTGACCGTGATCGGCTACCTCTGGTCCCGGATGGCCAACGTGGCCAACGAACAGCTTGCCGCGGGCGAGGGCAACAAGCCGCTGCTGGAAAGCAAGGTAGTGTCTGCACGCTTCTACTTTGAAAAGCTGCTGCCGGAAGTGGACTGGCTGCTGGGTGATATCCAGAGTGGCAAGGACAGCCTGATGGCGTTCTCGGACGATCACTGGGCAGCGTGATCCCGATTCCGGCCAGAGACCAGACACTCTGGCCGGAAATGACCGATCAATGACAGCTTGTGACCTTCAGCGCGACACTCCGAGACTTGATAATGATCACGTTGATTAGTGTCTCTGAACTAGTCCTGCCCAGCTCCCCGTCGGACTGGGTATTTTGAAAGCCACGCCCTGCGTGGCTTTTTTTATGGCCACTTTTTTGTCTGTGCGGTCACTGGGTTACAATTGCGCTCTTTGATTTTGTCCGGCTTTTGAACGGACCAACACGGGGACACCATGAACGCCGACGATTACGCTTTCCGCTTTGGCGGTATCGAACGACTCTATGGGCGCCGTGCCCTGGAAGCCTTTCGTAGCAGCCATGTGACCGTGGTCGGGCTTGGTGGTGTCGGGTCGTGGGCCGCGGAAGCCCTGGCCAGAAGCGGCATTGGCACAATCACGCTGATCGACATGGACGATGTCTGTGTATCCAACACCAACCGCCAGCTCCATGCCCTTGAAGGCCAATACGGGCGCACCAAGACCGATGCCATGGCAGACCGGTTGCGGGCGATCAACCCGGCGGCAAACATTCAGGTGCATTTCGGCTTCCTGACCACCAAGAATGTCAGCGAGCTGATCACCGGGGACATGACCGGGGTGGTCGACGCCATCGACAGCGTCAAGGCCAAGGCTGCCCTGATTGCCCACTGCCAGCGCCGGAAGATTCCGCTGGTCTGTGCCGGCGGCGCTGGCGGGCAGATCGACCCAACCCAGATTCAGGTGGCGGATCTGAGCAAAACAACCCAAGACCCACTTTTGGCCAAAGTACGCAACCTGCTGCGCCGGGAATACGGTTTTTCCCGGAACCCGAAGCGTCGCTTTGGTATTGAGGCCGTATACTCCCTGGAGCAGCTGACGTATCCTGCCGGTGACGGCGAAGTCTGCCTTCAGAAACCGGCCACCGACGGCCCGGTAAGACTGGATTGCGCCTCAGGCTTTGGCGCCGCCAGTCCGGTAACCGCCAGCTTCGGTTTTTTTGCGGCCTCCCGACTTCTGAATCGGATCGCCAGACGCGCCAACCAATAGATCAACGGAACTGAAACCAATATGCCAGTCAGTACTGTCCTGCTTCTTGCCAGCATTGGCGTTCTCTCACTTTTCTGCCAGTGGCTTGCCTGGCGCGTCCGCATGCCGGCGATCCTGTTCCTGCTGGCAGGTGGCATTGCCGCCGGGCCTGTCCTGGGCTTTTTGGCCCCGGAAGTGGTTTTTGGCGACCTGCTGTTCCCGGTTATTTCCCTGGCGGTTGCCATCATCCTGTTCGAGGGCAGCCTGACCCTGCGTTACGAAGAAATACGCGGCCACGGCAAGATGGTCCGCAACCTGATTCCTGTGGGCTCGATTGTCACCTGCATCATCGGCACCCTGGCTGCACGCTGGCTTCTGGACGTTTCCTGGGCTGTTGCCCTGCTATTTGGCGCCATTTCCATCGTTACCGGGCCCACCGTAATCGCACCGCTGCTGCGCTCGGTTCGGCCGGATTCGAAACTGGCTAACATCCTGCGCTGGGAAGGCATCATCATCGACCCTGTCGGAGCCCTTCTGGCGGTTCTGGTGTTCGAAGGGATTGTCTCCTGGGGCCAGGGCAACGTGTTTGGCCATTCGCTCTATATCTTTGGCAAAACCCTTGCGGTGGGCTTCCTGATTGGTGCCATTGCCGGGTATCTCAATGGCATCGTGTTACGCAAGCACTGGATTCCCCAATACCTGCACAACGCCGGTACCCTCACCTTTATGCTCGGCGTGTACGCCATCTCCAACGAACTTGCCCATGAGTCAGGCCTGTTGACCGTAACTGTGATGGGCATCTGGATGGCAAACATGAAGCAGGTGCCCATCGATAGCATCCTGGAGTTCAAGGAATCCCTGAGTGTTCTGCTGATTTCCGCCCTGTTCATCATCCTGGCGGCACGGGTTGAGTTTGCCGCCATTGCCGAGCTGGGCTGGGGTCTGGTGGCCGTGCTGGCCCTGTTGATGCTGGTAGCCCGTCCGCTGAGCATTTTCCTTTCCGCCATCGGTACAAGCCTGAACTGGAGGGAAAAGCTCTTCCTTAGCTGGATTGCCCCCCGGGGCATTGTTGCCGCGGCGGTGTCGGCGCTGTTTGCCTTCCAGTTGCAAAAGCTTGGCTATGAAAGTGCCGGTGCCCTGGTACCCCTGGTCTTCATGCTGATCATCGCCACCGTCACCCTGCAAAGCCTGACAGCCCGGCCGATAGCCCGCCTGCTGAGAGTCGCGGAACCGGCGGAATACGGCTTCCTGATTCTGGGTGCAAACCCGGTGGCCCGGATGATTGGCACGGCCCTGAAAAAGTATGAGGTGCCGGTGACTCTGGCCGATACCAACTGGGAGAACGTACGCCAGGCCCGCATGGAAAACCTGCAGGTTTACTTCGGCAACCCCGTGTCTGAGCATGCATCAACTCATCTGGACCTGACAGGCATCGGCAAGCTGCTGGTCATCTCCCCGTACAAGCACATGAATTCCCTGGCCACCTACCACTTCCTGGACTGGTTCGGAAACAAGTGTGTGTTCAGTCTGGCAGAGGGTGATCAGGATCAGAAGGCGCGCCACCAGACGGCTGAAAAGATCCAGATGACCAGAGGCCTGTTTGACGGCGTCAGCTACGCCAAGCTGGCCAGTCTTGTGAGTCAGGGCTTCACGGTGAAGACCACGCAACTGAGTGAAGAGTTTGGTTACGAGGAGTTCCTGAACAAATACCAGAACCAGGCCCTGGTACTGTTCACCTTCGACAGCAAGGAACACGTCGCTCCGGTTTGCAGCATGAAAGACCTGAAGCCGGAAAACGACTGGATCCTGATCAGCCTGGTACCACCCCAGGCCAGGAAGGAACGCAAGGAGAAAGAAGCCGAACAGCCATCAGCCGGCGAGGATGCACCGGCAGAGGAAAATCCTTCATCGACAATCTAGCACCAGTTTGCCGCGCACGTGCCCACCTTCAAGCAGTTCGTGGGCCTGCGCAACATCCTCAAGCGAAAAGGCCTTCTCGATGTGCACCTTGACGTCACCGTCCTCGATCAGCTCGGCAATCTCATCCAGGTGAAAAATGTCGGGACGCACCGTCATTCCGTGAGCGCGTAATCCCATTTCCTCCGCCGCACTGATGATGTCATCGGCGGTAACGGTGGGGATGGTAACAAGGACTCCGTGCTCACCCAGGGTGTGTAGTGAGCGCTTACCCGTATCGCCGCCCACCAGATCCAGCACCACGTCCAGGCCATAGCATTCCTCGCCGATATCCGTGGTGCGGTAGTCAATCACTTCGTGCACCCCGAGTTCCGCCAGGAAATCCCGGTTGCCGGCCGAAGCGGTGGCGATGACATGGGCACCGCGCTCCAGTGCAAACTGAACCGCAAAATGCCCAACGCCACCGGCGCCGGCGTGGATCAGAATCTTTTGGCCAGACTCCAGTTTCGCCATTTCAAACAGCGCCTGCCAAGCCGTCAGCGCCGCGAGGGGCAAGGCACCGGCAGACACCAGGTCCAACTCTTCCGGCACGATAGCCAACTCATCAGCCGCCGCCAGGGCGTACTGCGCATAACCGCCACCGCCGGCCGGAAATCCCACCATCCCCATGACCCGATCGCCGGGCGCAAGGGTGGTCACGTTGGCACCAACCCCGACAACCTCACCGGCCACGTCGTATCCTGGTGTCCAGGGCAACGAATTCTCGATCTGCCTGGCCGCAAACCCCAACCCCTTCCGGGTTTTCCAGTCAATGGGATTGAGACCGGCTCCGTGCACCCGGACCAGCACCTGTTCGTCTCCGGGAACGGGAACGTCAGCCTCTACCACCTGCAGGACATCACGCTCCCCAAATCGATCGTAGATCACATGGCGCATTGTGGCTTCGGCATTCTGATCAGCAGTATTTTCCATGGGGATCTCCGGACAACAGGTTAAACGGGATTGGCTTTGAACAAGACTAGCTGAAGTAAAGCACAAAAGTGCTCGGGGGACCTAGAGCCCCTTGCCTCCGGCCACAACAGCAGAGCCGAGGATCTCGGCAAATTCTTTCGGCGCGCGGGCGGGCCGCTGGCTTTTCATATCAACACAGGCGTGAGTGGACACCGCCCTGACCAGGGTTTTGCCATCCGACGGACGCACCAGCTGGAACTGCCGGGCAGACCGGAAACGACCGTCGTAGTCGGTCAGCCAGGTTCCCAACACCAGTTGGTCCCCGGTATTGGCCGAGGCCAGGTAATCGATCTCCGTGCGGGTGATGGCCATCGCCTTGCCGGTTTTCTCATGCAGGGCCCAGGTCATTCCCAGACTCTCTATGTGGGCCCAACTGACGTCTTCAAGCCAGCGCACATAGACAACGTTATTGGCATGTCCGAGCCTGTCGGTATCCTCAGCGCGCACCGTAATATCAATGGTGAAAGGCGCGGGCAGATCCCAGGCAATGTCGTGCTGCTGCATCAGTTGCTTTCTCCGAGACCGGGAATGGCCTGCAACGGTAGCCGGCCAATACGATCATTGTGAAGTGAACCAAAGTACAGGTTGCCATCGTGGGGGTTCACCGAAGTAATCTCCTGCAAATGGGTTCCCCGGGTGTCATGGAGGCTGGTAATAACCTTGCCGTCCCGGTCGAAGGCGATCACCAGACCATATTCCTGAGGGGTGGGCTTCAGGCTGTCAGGCAGCTTTGCCACCAGATCCTTGAGCCAGGGCCGTGGGTGCATGGCATCCACTTTATGATTGCGCAGGGTAGGAAATGCGACCCAGTAGCGGCCCTGCTCATCCACCGCCAGGTTATCGGGAAAACCGGGCAGATTGTCGGCAAACACCTCTGCCTGCCCGGCTTTGGGTCCGTGAATCCAGTACCTCAGGATGCGATATTTCCAGGTTTCGTTAACCAGCACGTAGTCACCTGCAGGAGACACCGCAACGCCATTGGCAAAATGCAGGTTGGCCAGGAGGACTTCGGCCTTGCCGGTTTTCGGGGAGTAGCGCAGCAAACGGCCGTGGGGGCGCATTTCCAGCAGATCCAGCAGGTATTCCGGCTGACGGAATTTCGAGCTGGCGTCGGTGAAGTAAATTCGTCCGTCATCGGCAATATCGACATCATCGGTAAACCGGAACAACGTACCCTCTGCTTCCCGGGCCAATACGGTAATCTCTCCTTCAGGAGTGATCGAAAGCAGCCCCCGCCAGGAATCCGCCACAATCAGGTTACCCTGCTTATCAAACACCATGCCCAACGGCCGGCCATCGGTGGACAACCAGTTTTCAACCCGACCATCCGGGAACACCCGCACGATGTAACCATCCTGGGTGCCGGTGTAGAGCACACCATCCTCACTGACGGCCGTATCCTCGGGACCGTACACCTGGCCGCGGGCCAGCAGGTCCGCCAACCTCAATCTCTCGTTCGGCGCAATGGGTCCGGTGAGGGGCGGCGGTGAGGGCGGACTCCACGCTTTACTGTCAACAGGCGAAGGTGTCAGCAGGAAGCTGCCCAATAGCAGGAAAACAACCAGCAACCCCACCATCCATTTCATACACTCTGCCCGCCTGTTGTTCTATCAATTCCGTGTGTCAGCGTTTGAGTTACCTTAGCAGACCGGCCGGTGGGCAGGAAAATACCTGACACGAGCGCTGTCAGTCTTCGGCACTGAGGAAACGGCGGCACAGGGCAGCAAACGAGTCGGCCTTTTCTGCGTGAAGCCAGTGGCCGGTACCCTGGATAATACGCAACTGCGCCCGCGGAAACAGTCGCTGAATATCATCCCTGTGTTTTTCCTGGATGTAGGCGGAGTCGGCTCCCTTGAGAAACAGCACAGGGCCCTCGAAGGGGCCAGCGCCCTCGGGCGCTCTGGCCAGATTCCCGTAGCACGCATCAATAACCGGCAGGTTCAGCCGCCAGCGGAACATCGGCCCGCCCTCCTGCTGCGCTTCCCGGGGAATCCGCTCGAGGTTTTTCAGGAGAAACTGACGCACACCCGGCTCTTCAACGAAGTCGGCCATCAGTCTGTCGGCATCCTGTCGGGAACGTACGTCAGTCAGATCCATGCTGGTCAACCCTTCCAGAATGGCATCATGCCGTGGCTTGTAGTTAACCGGGGCAATGTCCGCCACGATCAGCCTGTCCACACGCTCAGGAGCCTGCAAGGCGACCTGCATAGCCACCTTGCCGCCCATGGAGTGACCAAGGAGACTGACCTTATCCAGTCCCTGTGCATCCATATAGGCAAGCACATCTGCCGCCATGGCCGGATAATCCATGGTGTCGGTGTGCGGTGAGCTACCGTGGTTCCGCTCGTCCAACGCGTGGATCTGCCACTGGTCTTCGAGACGGCGGGCGATACCACCAAGATTGTCGAGGGATCCGAACAGCCCATGCAACAGGACCAGGGGCGGGCCTTCGCCGGTAATACGGTGATTCAGCTCAACAGTCATGGGCAGTCAGTCTCCGGATTGGTCTGCGTTCTCAAACCGGATACATTACCACTGCCAGCCTTGCGAGCAAGTACCGGTATTGACGATCATTTTCCGAAGACGAAAAAAAGCCGGGCAAAGCCCGGCATGAAGGTCATAGACGTTAAGCCTGAGAAATCAGCAATAGAAGATGCTGTTCAGGTACTCTGCGAGCTCGATGACGTTTTTCCGCTCAAGCTCGGTATGGGGTACAAAGATTTCCTGTTCCATAAAACACCTCCTGATTGCCTTTCCATTGCTTCAACCTGATACCCTGATGTTATCGTTCAAGCCACGGGTGACCGTTGACAGGCGGTTGCATACACTTGACATTTTGTATCAGCCCTCATGACAGCTCGTTAACTATCAGGCCGTATACCGTGACATCTGCCCAACCGGATTCCACCAGCACTCCCCTGGTCGCTGCCTCGAGCACGCTGGCACTGGTTCATTACCTTGAGCGACAGGGCGTGTTCAATGCCCCTCACGTTGAACAACTGACCGGGCTGACGATGTCGGAACTTACCGACCCGGACCGTCGAGTCCCCGCGGATGCCCACTACCGGCTCTGGGAGCACGCAGAGTATGTTACGGGCGACCCTGGCGTTGGACTGCATGCCGGCAAGGTTGTGGATCCGGAACGGATGGGACTGGTGGGGCATGTATTCTTCAACTGCGACACACTGGGTGAGGCTGTTACCCAATATGTCCGCCTGCATCGGCTGATTAATGAGTCGGTATTCCTGAGCTTCGAGCAGACCGCTGACCAGGCCATCCTATGCTGGCAGCCAGACAGGGCCGAACATTACTGCCGGCAGGATATGGACCGCACCCTCGCCGCGTCTATCACCCGCACCCGTCATTTCATCCACCCGGGCATTCAGGCCGAATGGGTGGAAATTGCCCACCGGGCGCCCGTGTACGCGCACGAATACGAAAAGCTCTTCGGCGGGCCGGTCCGGTTTGACTGCGGCATCACCAGACTCGCCTTCAACAGCCGGCATCTGGGGCATCCGATTCCCCGCCGTAACCCGTATGTCTATTCAGCCGTGCTGAAACAGGTCAATTCCCTGCTGGCCAGGCTGCAGAGCCGTCGCTCCTTTGGCCGCAAGATTCACCGGCTGATATCAAAGCAGATGGCAACCGAAAAGATTGATGCCGACACGCTGGCCCGGCAGTGCCACATGAGCCGACAGACTTTGTACCGAAAGCTCAAAAAGGAGGGCCTGAGCTTTCAGGGCCTGGTGGAACAGGTCCGGCAAGACAAGGCGCTCAGGTATGTGGCGGGGGATCAGTATGCCCTCGGCGAGATTGCCTTCCTGCTCGGTTTCTCTGAACTCAGCGCCTTCAGCCGGGCGTTCAAACGCTGGACCGGCACCTCGCCGGCCGAGTACCGTGCGAGACACCTGGCAAGCCCAGAGGCAGAACACCAGGAGCCGGACACCAGCAAAGGAGAGCGATAGTGGACGACCTGTCTCTGGTTGCGATTGCCGTTGGCATTCTTTACCTGGGCGCATTCGCCTGCGTCTACCGCATTCTGCTGACCTATCGCACTACCCAGGGTGCCATCGCCTGGATCATTGGCCTGATCGCAGTCCCTTACGTTGCGGTCCCCATGTTCGTCCTGTTCGGACGTAATCGTTTCGGTGGCTACGTGAAGGCTCGTCGTCTCGGAGACCGGTCACTGACCAACCTGCTGAACCGGTTCGAGCAACAGACCACCTCCATCCCGGTCCCTACCAGCGACCGTTTCACAGACGAACTCCAGGTGCTCTGCCGGCTGGGACGCCAACCGTTTACCGACGGCAATCGATGCACGCTTTTGCGGGACGGCGAAGCCACCTTCGACGCCCTGTTCGAAGCCATGGAAGACGCCGAGCACTACATCCTGCTGGAATTCTACATCGTGCGGTCAGACCGGGTTGGCCGTCGAATCAAATCGATTCTTGAACGCAAACTGGCCCAGGGTGTGGAGGTCTGGTTCCTGTATGACGATATTGGCAGCGTCTGGCTACCGAGGAACTACCTGAAGCAGCTCGCCGCCGCCGGCGCCCGGATTGCCTCGTTCGGGGACGGTAACATCCGCAGGCGACGATTCCAGATCAATTTCCGGAACCACCGCAAGCTGCTGGTCTGCGACGGTAAGGTCGGCTTTGTGGGTGGCATCAACCTGGGAGACGAGTACCTTGGCACCGCCATGGATCAGGAGCCCTGGCGCGACACCCATTGCCGGATTGAAGGTCCGGCCGTTACCGGCTTGCAGCTGGCGTGGTTGGAGGACTGGAATTGGGCCAGCAACGATTTTCCCAGCCTTGACTGGGAGCCGGTCGCCAATCAGCCCGGGAATGACGAGGTGCTGATGCTACCAACCGGCCCGGCCGACACCTGGGAAACCTGTACCCTGTTCTTCCTGAACTGCATCAACAACGCCCGATCCCGGCTCTGGATCGCCTCGCCCTACTTCGTGCCGGACTTCCAGATCATGAATGCGCTGCAACTGGCGGCGCTTCGGGGCATAGACGTGAGGATCCTGATTCCGGAGAAATCAGACAGCCGCCTGATCGGTCTGGCCGCCTACTCCTACCTGGTCCAGGCCTGCAAGACCGGAATCGGCATCTATCGCTACCAGCCGGGCTTCATGCACCAGAAAGTGATCCTGGTGGATGATCGCTATGCGGCAGTAGGAACGGCCAATATGGATAACCGCTCCATGCGACTAAATTTCGAGATCACCGCCATTACCACAGCACGGCATTTCATTCGCAGCGTCGAATCCATGCTGGAACAGGATCTCGACAGCTCCCGGCTGATGACCGAAAGGGATTACAAGGACCGCTCCATACTGTTCCGCCTGGCTTGCCGTGCAGTCCGCCTGCTGGCACCGTTGCTCTAGACTTTCCGATCACTGGCTCCGGAATACCCGATGTGCGACTATGCCTACACGATTCAGCCAGTACGCAGTAGCGACAGATCACCATGAATGCCTTCAAACCCAGAGAAACACTGACCGAACAGGTCGCCCGCCACATTGAGAACCTGATTGCCTTTGGCCAGCTCCGATCCGGAGAGCGGATCTACGAGGGCGCCATGGCCAAGCAGATGGATGTCAGCCACGGATCCATCCGGGAAGGGCTGTTGCTGCTGGAGAAGCGGCACCTGGTCCGGAACGTTCCGCGCAAGGGCGCGTTCGTGACACCCCTGGACGAGTTTTTCGTTCGCAGCCTCTACGAAACCCTGGAACTGTATCTCACCCACACTGGCCGTAAGCTGGTTCGCAACTGGCAGGCTGATGACATGGCCAGGCTGGAAAGTCTCTATGACCAGATGAAGGCCTGCTACGATAAAAACGATCTGATGGCCTTCCTGGAACTGGGCATTGAATACACCAAGGCATCGCTGGCCTATGCCGACAACTACTTTATTGTCTCCGCCATTGATGACCTCTGGCCGTCGGCCAAGCGCTGTGCCTTCGTCGCCTTCCAACAGGGAGGCAACCAGGTGCTTGAAGACAACCTGTCGCACATGGAGCAATCCATCAGCGCGATCAAGGACCGGGATGAAGACCGCCTGGCGGAAATACTGCACCGCTTCGCTCTGCAACAGTGTCAGCAGGTTCTCACCGCCATCGAAAAGACCGGCAACAAGACCGCGTGATGGGCCTCAGTAAAACAGCTGGGTGAACGAGAAACCGATATTGAGGTAGGCCGTCCAATTGTCCTCGTTGTTGTAGGCGGCGGCCAGCTGAACCGGGCCTAGGAAGGTATCCACACCGGCAAACACACTGGAGGATTTAACCGAGCTGTCCCAGCCGGCAGCATCCAGCGAAGACCAGGCATTGCCCGCCTCGAATCCGGCACCCACGAACCAGGGCAGAAGTGGCCCACCAAACGTCTGGCTGGCATAGGCGGAGACCATCAGGGCATTGTCTCCGGTAATTTCGCCGGGCGCGTACGCCGACAAGCGGCGAAAACCTCCCAGGCGAACCGCGTTTTCAATGCCTGGCGTACCCTTGGTTACCGCATGGGCATACACCAGCCCGGTCAACGTCAGCCCCTTCCAACTCTCGGTACCCAACGCCAGACCGGTTACCGAATCGAATTCCCGGTCGGATCCCAGACCCTCTCGCTCAAAACGCCCCCGAAGGCCGGCGAAACCACCAGCCCGCGGGAAAAAGGTATCGTCCAGCGAATCATGAACCAGTTGCAGGGCCATTCCACCCTGATGCACGGATCCCTCCGGGGCCACCGGCTGGCCGATCTGCTCATCCACCGTGGCATAGCCCCGGGCATAGATCAGCCGGATCTCGGCATTGCCGCCGATTTCCATACCCAGAGCCAGATCCGCTTTTCGGAAGGTCACGTCCACCTCCGCTATTCGCGTTCCCGAGGCGTCGAACTGGCTAAAGGTATCCCGGGAATATTCGCCACCGAGCACCAGGAATCGTTCATAGCCGTAATCCAGGGGCTGATACCACTGGGTGCGGAGCCAGGGTTCGGTGCCGAGCTGAACACCGGTCTGCCACTCCCCACCCAGCTCGTTCAACTCGGTCATGCGAAGGGACGAGGCCAGATTGAAACGGGTTTCCCCGTCAAAGTTATCCTCATAGTTAAGTCCGAAAGACAGATAGTTTGGCCCCCAGCTCTTCTCCTGGACACGGATGGTCAGAACCGTACCGTCGGGCGACGAGGACGTGGAGTACGACACGATTTCGTAGTAGCCGAGGCCATAGATTCGTTTGAGATCGGCCTCCAGCTGCGTGGTATTCAGGGGCTCGCCGGTTCTCTGTCGGATTCGCTCTTTGAGAAAGTCGCGGGCCAGCCGACGACTGTCTTCGATGTCGATGCGTGAAATAATCTCTACGCCGGCGTCCTGCGCCGCTATGCTATCTCGCCAGGCTGCCCACGCCTTGCGGGAGACGGATAATGGCCGCAATTCGACCCCATGCTCCCTGGCGGTGCTGGCACCCAGCTCAAACAGTACCGGCGCATCGTAGAAATCGGCAGAGGTGTAACCTTCCAGGTCCGGTCGTATCAGAACATCACCTTCAGCCAGCAAATCCAGCTGCTGATCGGTGTTTCGTCGGGTCATGATGGTTGTGAGCTGACCGACCACGGAAAAGGCGCCCCGCAGTTCGTCGGTCTGCATCAGGCTGTCGGTAATATCTATGGCGATGATGACGTCAGCGCCCATTTCCCGTGCAACGCTGACTGGCAGGTTATTGGCGACGCCACCGTCCACCAGCAGCTGGCCATTACGCTCCACTGGCGCATAAACGCCTGGAATGCTCATGCTGGCCCGAATGGCCTCGGACAGGTTGCCCTCACCGATAACCACCTGCTCGCCGGTTTCCAGGTCCGTGGCAACGGCCCGGAATGGAATGGGAAGCCGGTCAAAATCCTCAACCAGGGCAGCGTTGCGCGTCAACTCGTTGAGGATGAACCCGAGGTTCTGGCCGGCGATCAGCCCACCACCGACATGCAGGCCATCGGCGCGAACACCAATTCCCGGTACCACCGGAAACCGCCAGTCATCCTGCTTTCGCCGAACCGGTTTGTAGACTCGACCAGGGTCGTCTCGAAAGCTGGAAAGCCAGTCCATCTCGATAAAGCGCTGCTCGATGTCACTGACCGGCATACCACTGGCATAAAGGGCGCCCACCGCAGAACCGGCACTGGTACCTACGACAAGGTCAACGGGAATCCGCATTTCCTCCAGCACCCTGAGCACGCCCACATGGGCCATCCCCTTGGCGCCACCGCCGCTGAGAACCAGCCCCACCCGGGGGCGTTCCTCAGCCGGCGCCAATGGTGCCAGAAGAAGCAGGCTCGCGGTCAGTAGCCAGGGCGCAATCGTTGCCCAACGGTTGCGCCGATTCACAGCTGGCTCATTTCCGCTCGGGGGAATCGTCGTCCGCCAGCGAGAGATGGGACACATCGGGTACCACCGGCGGGGGCAGATCACGGTCCACGCCCAGGTCACTGCCGGGCGGCGCCAGACTCCACTCGTCCAGATGCTGGAACATGGGAGGTTCCACTTCGGTCTTCTCTGCCAGGGTGACTCCGACCGGATCCAGGCTCAGGCCGGAGCCGGAGAGAATGGTATCCACCTTTTCGCCCGCCACCGGCAGGCGATCGCCGGGTTCGGTTTCGGGGACTCCACCGCGCTTTGCTTCCGCCGGAGGAGCTACAGACTCCTGCTGCTGATGGGGCTGGTCCGCCGGCGCCGCAGGCCTGGGCTGGGGTGCAGCATTGGAGGCAGGGCGGGCGTCAGCCATCGGCTGGACGTAAGCAACCATGCCGTGCTTCCTCAGAACCGCACGGTACTTTTCGGCCTGAACCTCTTCCAGCTTGTTACGAATAACCACCGGCTGACCACTGAACATACGGTCGACCTGCTCAAGCGAGGCCTTGAACAGGGTGCGGGCGTTATTGCGCGCGGTTTCCAGATCCGTTCCGGGAACGCATTCCCCTTTAAAGACAAGCTGAAACATGCGTTTTCCTCTTAGCGTCCGTCTTTCTCACATCATAGTTGATAGTGTCCAGCATCGGGAGCCCGGGACACTGCCCGCAACTTCATCGAGAGTGCAAACAATTGATAAATTAATGCCACATATCGCGCACAATGCGACAGACTCTGCAATAATGTACGGTAACCAAAACTTACACTTGGTTACATACAGACCGAGTTGTCACCAGGGAGTGGCCTCAATGACTATCAAACACTCGCTTCGCCTCGCCATCGCAGCCATGTTGCTGTCGGCGCCTTTCGCTCATGCAGAAAACCTTGACGTACTCATGAGCCAGGTGTTCCCGGAAGCCCAGGCGACTTATATCGGTTACGAGAGCGTTGAACGACAGGATATCCCTGCCAGCGCCGCGGTTGACCGGAAGTACCTGATTGTCGATTTTCGACTGGCGTCGAATGAGATGGCATCGGAACAACTTCAGGCCAGTGTACACAAAGTCTGCATGACCCTGCTCAAGGACCGCGACCTGATCCGACAGCTGTCGGATTCAGGCTATGACATGGTTTCCGTCGCTTTCGATCGTCGTTCACAGTTCGACTGCCTCTGAGGCGCCCGGTAGCTCATTCTTCCCGGCCGAGCAGTTTCGGGAAGGCTTCCAGGGCGCTGTTGACCGCATCCAGGTTGAACGCTTCAACGTCCGCCAGCAGCTTTTCCCCGTAGCGCGTCACCGACCTTGAGCGGAACCGCTGGCCCCAGGCCAGCACCCGTCGGGCAAAGTCTTTCATCTGTTCCGGATCGCCACTTTCCCTGACGGACTCCCACTCATCACCGAAGTCAGCCGCCAGCTGTTCCCTGAGCCAACCCCGTTCCTGCATGCTGAGGGTCTGGGCCAGCAGTCGTTCGGACTCCTTCGGCGCTCCCTCGTCTTCCGCCTGCTCCACCGTCGCTTCTACCCGTGGCAGCGTTACCGTAAAGACCGACCCTGTGCCCGGTTCACTCTCCACCTCCAGCTCCCCGCCCATCATCCGGGCCAGTTTCCGGCTGATGGCCAATCCGAGACCGGTACCACCATAGCGCCGGGTATTCTGCCCCTCCTGCTGCTCAAAGGCATCAAAGATCCGGTCAACCTGGTCCGGTGGAATGCCAATACCGGTATCGCTGACCGTGACCACCAGTTTGTAGAACTGGCGTTCCGGGGCCTCTGTGCTCTGTTCCACGCTGTCGGATCGTTTTTTGAGCGGCTTCGCGGTGGCTCGAACCGTCACACCACCATCATGGGTAAACTTGATGGCATTGCCGACCAGGTTGAACAGGACCTGCCGAAGACGGGTCTCGTCCAGCATCATGGCAGCGGGCATACGTGAGTCGACACTCACTTCCAGAGTGATGCCCTGCTCGCGGGCCCGCAGATCGAAGATATGGCGAACATCGTCCAGGAGACGACGCACCGACACCGCGGAATAGTCGAGCCTCATCTTTCCTGCTTCGATCCGGGACAGGTCCAGAATGTCATTGATCAGCATCAGCAGGCTCCGGCTTCCCGCCCGGATAGCATCCAGGTAGTTCCGTTGCTGCGGGTCGGTAACGCTGTTGCTGAGTAGATCGCTGTAGCCAATCACCGCGTTCATCGGCGTGCGGATTTCATGGGACATGTTGGCCAGGAACTCACTCTTTGCCAGGCTGGCCGCCTCCGCTTCCCGGGCCAGTCGTTCGGCTTCCAGTTTGGCGGCGCGCAGTTCGTCCTCGCTCCGGCGCAGGGCATTCTCGGAACGGATGCGCTCATCCACCTCCCGTGAAAGTTTCCGGTTCCAATACAGGAAAATCAGCACCACCAGAATGGCAATCAGCACTACCCGCCGAACCACGGTGTAATCCGTTTCCTGCTCAATATCCAGGTGGATCCAGCGATTGTAGATGGACTCTGTTTCGCTGGCCTCGAGACTGCCCAGCGCCTTGTTCAGCACCCGGTGGAGTTCCGGACTGTCCTTGCGCACGGCCAACCTCAAATCGTACTGGTAGGGCGTGATACTGGTGATTCTGAGGTTCGACAGGCCCAGTCTGGCAACGGTGTAACTGACCGCCGGAATATGGGTAACCATGACGTCCAGATCGCCATTGGACAGCGCCAGAAGACCTTCCTCCACACTATCCATCGGATACAGGTCCAGGTTTGGATGGTTAATCAGCAGATAGTCATGGGCTGCATGCCGGTTCACCACACCCACCCGTTCGCTCCGGAGTTCACGAAGGTCCCCGATAAAGCGTCCGTCATCGCGGATGGCTAGAGCGATGGGCACTGTGAGGTAGGCCCGGGTAAATAAAAAAGCCTCTTCCGTGCGCGGTGTTCGGGACAATCCCGGGAGTATATCCACGTCACCCGATCGGAGCTGCTCTTCAGCCTCCATGCGGCTCCCCGCCACTGCACGGGTAAACCGGACATTCAGCTCGGTTTCGAGCCGTGTCAGCAGGTCCGGAACCAGGCCGGTAGGCCGGCCATCCTGGGTATATTCGAACGGGGGCCAGTCTGAGCGGAAAGCGACCTTCAAATCCGGATGGCGCTCGAGCCAGTCAATGTCCGATCCGGAAAGCTCCAGCCCACTTCGCTCCATCGCCGGCTGATCTGCCTGAAGCCAGGACTGGCGGATAGTTCGATGCTCATTATGACTGATCGCAGCAATGGCTTTGTTCAGCACCTGATAAAGATGATCCCGATCAGTATCCACCTGCAGCACCACATCCACCGGGCTGTTATCGAGCAGAACCGACAGACCAATGCCGTTCACCATGGCCGATTGCAGGTAATCGGAAACCAATGGCACTGGGGCGAGAAAGGCGTCAGCCTGCCCCGAAAGAATCCGCCCGACGGCTTCGCTTACATTGCCAACCGGAACCGGTGTGAATTCTTCAACCGGATCCAGCATGGGGTACTGATTGGGGTCACCGGCGATCACGGCAACCCGGCTGCCTTCCAGATCGGCCAGGGTTCGAATGGCAGCATCGCCAGCACTGACGAACAGGCCGTAAGTGAGGGACATCAACGGATCGGTAAAACGTTTTCCGGGCACCACTGGCATTCCGGGCATCCGGGTGGTCAGAACCGCATCGGTTGCCAGCTCACTCTGAACCGGGCCGGTTTCCTGCACGGATCCCAGAACGACTGGCTCCATGGAGACGCCAAGCTTATCCGACAGCCGGGCGAGGTAATCAATGTAGGTTCCGGCCAGGACACCATTACCGGTATCAAAAACCAGCGGAACCTGGTCACTCCGCAGGCCAATGCGAAAACGCTCCTGCTCTTCCAGCCAGGTCAGCTCCTCTGTGCCCAGAACTGGTGCGGGCGACACTTGCGGCGGTTCCGCTCGCACCGGGGATTGAAACAGCGCCAACAGGCAGCATAGTACAAAGGCAAGGGTAACCTTCACTGGATATCCTTAGGGGTTCCGCTACATTTCAGGGAACAATACCTGCAAACGCCATTGATTTCATTCAAGCAAACGGCCAACGGGAGACGAATTCCATGGATACCAGCAAACACACCCTAAGCACTCTGTTCGAACAACTTGGCCTGGCGTCTGACGCCAAAAGCATTGAGGATTTCGTCGCCAAGTACTCGCCCCTGCCCAGCGAGGTCGCCATCCAGGACGCCCCCATCTGGTCCGAAAGCCAGTCTCACTTCCTTGAGGAGGGGCTTGAGGAAGACAGTGACTGGGCTGAGGTTATCGACGAACTCGACGCGATGATGCGTCACTGAACGGCGGCACTTTTGCCGATCACAACCTGATCGCGACCTGCGTCCTTGGCCTGATAGAGGGCGCGGTCTGCGCGGTCAAACACTGATTCTTCGGTATCGCCGACAACGAACCCCGCCAGACCAGCGGAAAAAGTCACCGTCACCGGTTCGCCCCGAAAATGAAAGGGCAGCCTGCCGACATGCTCCCGCAGTTTATCAACCACCGCCCTGGCATCTGCCGGCTCGGTTTCCGGAAACAGCACCACGAACTCCTCGCCGCCAAACCGGGCCACAAAGTCGGTGGTGCGCAGTCGCTCCCTGACCTCCCGCGCCACAAGTTGCAATACCCGGTCTCCAGCCTTGTGGCCGTAGGAGTCGTTGATCCGTTTGAACAGATCAATATCCAGCACACCCACGGTCAGCGGATGGCTGTACCGTTGCCAGCGGTTGTACTCGAATGAAAGGCGTTCCTGCCAGGCTTCGCGATTGGGTAACTCGGTGAGCAGATCGGTCATGGCGCGCAATCGCTCCTTGCGGACCTGCTCCTGCATCTGTTCGGAATGAGCTTCCATGGCGGCTACTTTCTCTTGCATTGCCTCAAGCTGCTCGGAAAGAGCACGCTCGCGCTCTGACTCCTGGGTTCGAAAGCGACCGACGGCCTGACCGATGGATTCAAGGTGACGGCTGACCGACTGTTTGAGATCCTGCAGATCATCACTCTCCTGCAGCCGTTGGCCCACCCGCTCGATCTCCTCACGGATTTCCCGATCCAGATGCTCGGAGGCATCCAGCCGACCGGACTGGGCCGAAGACTGGGCAGAGAAGTGCTCCCTTAGCAGCTCCAGCCGCTCATCCAGGCGCTTGAGGAAGGCCTCGAATTCACGCTTACTGCGGGTAACGGCGGCTATCACCAGCTCTGCCACATGGTTCAGCCCTTCCCGAAGTTCATCCCAGTCGTTGCTGGCCAACAAAGACTGCTGCAGAGCACGAGCCCGCGCCTCAGCCGCAGGCTCGAGGGATACCTGGGCGAGCATCTGTCCCAACAGTTGGCCTACTCGGCGAGCAATGCGCAATCTCTGGGCATTGTCTTCAATATCCTCACCATTGCCCTGGGCAGCCTCGGGCTGCTCGGGGTTCTCGGGGTTCTCGGGTTGAGATTCCGTATTGGTCTGCTGCTGTTGTTCTGGCTCCCGAGATTTTCGGGAGAAGAAGGAGAGCTTCGTGTCGTTTGCGGGCTGACGCTCGTCGAGCAGGGCGACCTGACGGTCAATCTGATCCTGCAATTCCTTCCAGGCTTCCACATCCACCCGGTTCTTCCGCAGGTCCTTGCGAATTCGCACCAACAGGCGGTCCAGTTCCGGCGTTTGGCCTTCCGATGCCAGACTGGTTCGAACCAACATGCGCTCAAGGGTATTACGCTCGGCCTTCCACTGCTTTTCCCGGTTTTCTGCAGACTCGAGTTCCCGAAGGTATTTATCCTTCCAGGACTGATCCGATGCCATGAAGCGCTCCCGCCTATCCTTGCTGTACTGTTGATGTTTGAAAACGCCTGAACTGCCTGTTGCCGGTTTCAGGAACTCTCGTCACTGGTCTTGCCATGATACTTATCGCGACGCGCCCTGGGGTGACTCTGGTCATAAACCCGTGCCAAATGTTGAAAATCAAGATGAGTATAGACCTGGGTTGTGGCAATGTCGGCGTGCCCCAGTAACTCTTGTACGGCCCGCAGGTCGCCACTGGATTCAAGCATGTGGCTGGCAAAGGAGTGTCGCAGCATGTGGGGATGGAGTTTCTGGTCGGCACCGCGGCTGATCCCCCAGCGGCTCAGGCGGGCCTGGATACTGCGGTGGCTGAGCCTCTCGCCCCGCTGGCTGACAAACAAAGCGGCTTCACCGTCACTGGCCAGCGCGGCTCTGTGCTGCAGCCAGGCCTGAATGGCGGCAATTGCCTTGCGCCCTACGGGCAGCAGCCGTTCCTTGCCGCCCTTACCCAGCACACGGACTTCTCCACCGCGCAGATCGACGGTATCGAGATCCAGGCTTGCCAACTCCGCCAGCCGCAGCCCAGAGGAGTACATCAGCTCGAACATGCACAGGTCGCGGACCTCCAGGGGGTCGTCCGGTTGACAGTCAAGCAGATGATTCAGTTGATCCACGTCTGCCACTCGAGGCAAGCGCCGACCACTCTTGGGGGCACGGATATCCAGCGCCGGATTATCCGAGGCAAGTTTCTCCCTGAGCAGGAACTGGTAAAAACGTCGGGTCGCGGAAAGGTGCCGGGCAATGCTCCGGCCTGACAGACCCTCCCGGCTGAGCGTTGCCACATAGCGGCGCAGATCGTGATTAGTGACCCGGTGCCAGGCGGTTAACCCGCTCTGGCTCAGCCAGCTTGCCAGACGTTGCAGATCGCGCTGGTAGCTTTCGCAGGTTCTGGGGGAATGACGTTTTTCAGAAGCCAGATGCCGGATAAATTCCGTCAGCGGCCCGACAAGCTCCTGGGGCACCGAAGGACGCTCCGGAACCGCTGACACCTTAGCGGGACTCCGTCGCCATATCGGTGACCGGCGCAGCCATGGTGTGGCGCTGCACCATGGGGGGCAGGAGGCGGCTGAGGGTATCACTGATGTAACTCAGAAACAGCGATCCCATGCTCTGGTCAAAATAGCCCGGCTGGCAGCTGCCGACCGCAAACACACCTACCAGCTCATCATGTCTGAGCGGTACCAGCGCCACGGAGGCAATCGGTTCTTCCCGGTCCGGGAACAGAAACTCCCGCTCGCTCTCACGGAACTGGCCGCATACGGCCCTCTCGCCTTCCAGCAGGCTACCCAGTCGCTCACGGGCCACGGAGGGACTCACCACATGCAATGCACCCTGGGAGGCCTCGGGCAGTTCGACATCGGTGAACAACAGTACGGAGGCAGCGTCGAGGCCGAAATCGCCGCGGATGCTGTCGTCAATGGCCGAGGCCATGTCGTTGAGGGTCCGGGCCTCAATCACCTGCATCAGTAAGCGCTTGCTCTTCTCGAACAACCGGTCATTGTGGCGGGCGATGGACACCAGCTCCACCAGCTCCCTGCGCAGAGTGTCCCGTTGCTCCCGAAACAGATGCACCTGGCGCTCCACAAGGGAAATCGCCCGACCACTGTCGTGTGGCAGGGTAAGACTGCGCAGCAGTTCGTCCTGATCAATAAAGAAATCGGGGTTGGCTCGCAGGTAGTCTGCCACCTCTTCCCGCGTGAGCTCACCGGCCTTCTGTCGGGCCGTTTGTTCTGTCATGGAGTACTCCTGGCTGTCAGGATCTTTGTTTATGGGGGCGACCGCTCCTGCGGCGGCGACCACCAGATTCACCCGGCAGCCTCAACTGCCCCTCAAATACACTGGTTGCAGGCCCTTCCATCATAACAGGGGACCCCTCACCCTGCCATTCGATGACCAGCTTGCCACCCCTCAACTCCACCTCCACGCGGGAGTCCAACAGACCACGCAAGCAGCCGGCAACAACAGCGGCACAGGCGCCGCTGCCACAGGCCATGGTCTCGCCGGAACCCCGCTCAAATACCCGGAGTCGAACATGAGTGCGGTCGAGGATCTGCAAGAACCCGATATTGGCCCTGGCCGGGAATCGGGGATGGCGCTCGAGCTTGGGCCCCAGCGTTTCCACCGGCGCCTGTTCCACATCCTCAACCAGCAATACGCCATGGGGATTACCCATGGACAGGGCGCTCAGTTCCACTGTCTGGCCATCGACATCCACGGTGTAGACGTCCTTGCGGCGGTCAGCGGCAAACGGAATCGCCGGCGGATTGAACTCAGGCACACCCATGTTAACCATCACCATGCCTTCGCGCCCCACGCGAAGCTCAATCACGCCTTTCGCGGTCTGAACCCGGATGACTTTTTTATTGGTCAGGCGCTGGTCGCGAACGAATCGCGCGAAACACCGGGCCCCATTGCCGCACTGCTCCACCTCGGATCCGTCCGCATTGAAAATGCGATAACGGAAATCGACATCCGGCAGACCAGGCGGCTCCACCACCAGCAGCTGGTCGAAGCCAATCCCGAAATTCCGGTTGGCCAGTTCCCGGATCATCTCAGGCCGCAGACGGAACGGCTGGCTGATGGCATCCACCACCATAAAATCGTTGCCCAGCCCATGCATCTTGGTGAACCGAAGCGTGGGGCCCTGATTCCGGCGTTGCTGTGTCATCTCCTCGCCCCCGCTCATTCAGGAAGGCAGCTCTCGGGTGCGAGCTGGTCTTCGAGAGTTTCACGGCGACGAACCACATGCACCTGGTCGCCATCGACCATCAGTTCCGGCGGCCGGTTCCGCGTGTTGTAATTGGAACTCATGACAAAGCCGTAAGCACCGGCAGAGCGAACTGCCAGCAGATCCCCCGCCTGCAGGCGCAGATGACGATCCTTGCCCAGGAAGTCGCCGGTTTCACACACCGGGCCGACCAGATCCCAGGCCTTTTCCTCGCCTTCCTGATGCGGCCTGACCGGAATGATCGCCTGCCAGGCGCTGTACAGGGCCGGACGAATCAGATCATTCATCGCGGCATCAATGATGGCAAAGTTCCGATGCTCGGTGCACTTCAGGAACTCGACCCTGGTCAACAGAATGCCGGCATTGGCGGCAATGGAACGGCCCGGCTCGAGAATCAGCTCCAGCTTCCGGTCACCCAGGCGCCCGGCCAGCGCTTTCACATAGTCCGATGGCTGCGGCGGCTGCTCCTGATTGTAGGTAACACCCAGGCCACCGCCCATATCCAGATGATGGATGTGAATGCCCTGCTCCGCCAAGGAATCAACCAGGGCCAGCACACGGTCAAGAGCGTCCAGGAACGGTGACACACTGGTCAACTGGGAACCAATGTGGCAGTCAACACCCTTCACTTCGAGATTCGGCATACCGGCGGCACGGGCATACACCTGTGGGGCTTCGGCAATGTCGATGCCGAACTTGTTCTCTTTCAGACCCGTGGAAATGTAGGGGTGGGTACCGGCATCAACATCCGGGTTCACCCTCAGAGAAACCGGTGCCTTCACGCCGAGCTCGCCCGCCACGGCATTGAGCCGGTCCAGCTCGGTGTCGGATTCCACATTGAAACAGCGCACGCCCACCTCGAGCGCCCGCTTCATTTCCCACTCCTGCTTGCCAACGCCGGAGAAGACCACCCGTGATGGGTCGCCACCGGCTTTCAATACCCGCTCCAGCTCACCGGCCGAAACAATATCGAAGCCGGCACCGAGTCGGGCCAGAACATTCAGCACGGCGAGATTGCTGTTGGCTTTTACCGCGTAGCACACCAGATGCGGATGATCCCGAAGGGCATCGTCGTAGGCCCGATAGTGCCGTTCGAGCGTCGCGCGGGAGTAGACATAAGCCGGAGTGCCAAAACGATCGGCAATGGCAGAGACAGGGACATCCTCGGCGTAGAGCTCGCCGTCGCGGTAGTTGAAATGATCCATGAGTTTCCTGATTCGTTGTACGGGGTCGGGAGGCCGGCGTGCTACTCGCGGTTTTCTTCCCTGTCTGACGGCTCCTGGGCGGAATCCGCCGCGGAATTCGCAGATGCGGCCTGACTGTCACGGTACAACGGACCTTTCTGGCCGCAACCGCTCACAGTCAGAGCCAGCACCAGCACCATGATCGGCAGAGTCCACGCTCGCATATCGGCTACCTACCCCTGAGTTCACAATGGACGCAGTATACCTGACACCCGCCCCGGGCCGCGAGGTCAGCGCGCGTTTGCAAGGTGCCGGTTCAAAGAGTCCTCCAGTACAGACCGGTAATAAAGGTACTGACTGGTCTGGATGTCCTGCTGATAGACACGCGGGTCGAGGTCGTGGGGCAGATGGACGTCGGTCAGGTACACCGGGTAACCCTCGTCACTCTGGCGCAGGGACCGGATGTAGTGGGCCACCGCCGGAATCAGTTGGTCACCATATTCCTGTACGCTGAATTCCTGGTCACCGCAAAAGATGTCGAAGCGCAGCCGACTGTCCCCCTCATGGATACCCACGGCCTGAACCTCAAACCCGGGCAGGGGTACGCCCGAATCCGATTCGGGACGGTATTCGGCGCGCCAGGTCCCGTCACGCCGGATAATTTCGTAACACTGAACGCCTGCAACTACTCCGGCCGAGTCGGTGTGGCGCAGCAGCCGCCGCTCAATCAGGTTATCCAGAAACCGCAGAACCGGTACTAGAAGGTGCCGGCGGCTGGTCACCGCCTGCTCCCAGCTGAACACCGAACCCAGCTCATCAACCACCCAGAGCCGCGCCCGTTCGCCCATAATCCGGTAGAACACCTGGATATTATCCGGTTCGCTGGCCAGGCAAACCGCCCGCAGGGCCGGCTCCTCCTGCAGCGCATAACGATCGAACACCACCGGCAGGTAGCGTTCCTGGGGCATTGCCAGGTGCTCCATCAGCGCTTCAAAACTCTCCAGGGCCACGAATCCCGGCTCCAGGCCATTGAACTGGAGCAGGAAGTAGCGTCGATCCATCTCAATCACATAGCGCAGCGGATGCGGGCCGGCACCGCCGGCGAAGAAGGGTCTGAGCACATCGGCAAACAGTTCCTGAACCCGGCGGGCAATTGCAGAACCGTGGCCCCGGTTGTGGCAGTGCACCTGAACGCCGGGCAGTTCAGCCGGATTTGCTGCCACCGAGGCGAGGATATTCTTCAGGCACTGGATCAGGGTATCGCCGGCCGCGTAGTGTTGCAGACTCACCTCGTGCCAGCTGTTGAAGGTGATCTGGTCGATGCTGATCACCAGGTTCTCCCGACCGCCACTGAAACCAAGAGAATCATGCCGTGAGCTGAGCTTGTGGAGCCCCTTTTCCGTGAGGTGCGCCTGGGGATCGACACCCACGTTGACCAGCAGCAGGTTTCTCAGGGGGCGAACACCCCGGGACAGCGCCTCCCGCTCGGCCGGCGGAACCGGAAAGGGCAGAAACGCGGATAGCGCGTCCAGCATTTCCCGCAATTCGCTGACCGAGGCAATGCTGGTTCCCGAACGCACGTTCAGTCGTGTCGATCTTGTCAGCAGACCATTGCAGTAGCACCAGACCATCAGTTCCGCCAGATTACCCGAGCGACGAATGACGGGTTGCCAGAACGCATCGGCCGGATCTTCCAGATCCCGATACAGGAGCCAGCCATTGGAATCGCCACCCTGCTCCGACTGATGATGGAACGCCAGGTTTTCCTCGGCCAGTGAAGGGGCCAGCCCGGGGTTGATCTGCTCAATCTTGCCGGCTTTGCGCTGAAACGCCGCATAGAGTTTGCGGCCCAGCAGGTTGATATCGTTGGCACTGATAGCAGCCCGCTGGCCATGTTCCCTGGCCATTTTCGACAGCAACCGGTAACTATGAGTCAATTCGTTGACAATGGTTCGGCGCAAGGTGGTGACATCCTCCGCCCGCCAGCGCTGACGCTCGTCCAGTTCTGACAGCGTACTCTCGGACCAGCCCCAATCTGTCACTAGCTGGCGCAACAGGCGAGCGCGCCACTGCTCCCCTGAAGCCTCGGACCGGGTCAGCGGCAAGCCGGCTTTCAGGTACAGGCTCCGACGGATCAGGTCCAGTCTCGAGGCCACTTCCGGCCCGGCAAGCCAGCCTTCAAGGCGGCTGTAAAGCATGACGTAAGGGTCGAGGCTGTCGGCATCGGTCTCTCCCCGGAATACCGCCCGCTTGAACGCGGCGGACAATAAGGCCTCGCCGGTCGTGCGCGCGTAGCATTCGATCAGAAGCAGCTTGAGGATCGACTTCCAGGGCGCGTCAATTCCCTTGTACAGCTGCCAGACACCGGCACCGAGAAATTCTGCCTCGGGGATCCCCGGTACCGGGCCAAAATCGATGTAATCCTCGGCGCGCACAAACCGGAAATCGACCAGCTTGCGCATGCAGTCGTCGTAGTTTTGCTCCTGTTCCGGGGGAATCAGCCACCACATGGGCCACGCGCCGGCCAGATGGATGCTGGTCCGGTAGAACTCATCCAGAAGCAGGAAATGCTGGGCACTGCCACAGTTTTCGCCGGTTACTTCCGCCCGCTGTCGGCCGGCCCGCCAGTCCGAGGCACAGAAAACGAAAACATGAAGCTCCACACCAAACGATTCCGCCCAGCGGGTCAGCTTGGTGGCCTTGCGTTCAAGACAGCGAATGCCCCGCTCCGGCAAATCGCTGCGGTGGCAGAGCCAGACATCGAGGTCACTGGCCACGGAGTGACCCAGGGTTCCCGGGCTGCCCATCAGGAATACGGCGTCCAGATCCGGCTTGCGCTTGCCCTCATCCTTCAGCGAAAAGGTTCGGGCCAGCCGCCGCGCCGCATTGATCGTGGCCGGCGAAGGTTTGTAATTACTGAAACCATAAGGGCAATCGCTGTCCAGATAACCGGGCAACGCGGGATGGTTGAGATGAAACGCCAGGGGCAGAATTTCCAGCACCATCTGCTGGCGATAGGACAACGCCGAATGGGCGCGATTCCAGCGCTGCTGATTGACCAGTAGAAACCGGTCCCTCAGACGACGGAGGGTCTTGCGATCTATTCCCTCCTCAAAGTCGAGGGAAATCGGGGCAACGTGGGCGGTCAAGGCGGCTCCGCAGAGAGGTTCTTTTCAGCATCAGTATGAGTATGATGTCGGCATCGTGGCAAAACCTTTAGAAAAATAAAAGCTGGAGAACGCGCGAGGCTCATCCGCTGTGAAAGAATTCATCATCCGCCGCTACCGATCGGAACAGTCCCCGGCGTCTGAGCGCCAGACTGTTTTACGCATCGACGATGAAGGCAAAGTGCTGTTCGCCGACCATCAGGCCGAGGCGGTGCTCGGCTATGACGCCAGCGAACTGGAGGGGCAGCCGGTGCATCGCATACTGGCGTCACGCCAGGACGATCCCTTCGCACCCGCCAACCGCCATCGAATCGAGAGAGGCCAGAATGTCCTGGTGACCTTCCGGCACAAGGAGGGCTTTTTCTATACCGCCAGTCTAACCCTGCGGCTGGACATGCGAGACTCCGACAAGGCAGCCAGCGCCACGATAACCCTGTGCGACAGCTCCAACAGGGATTCCCGGCTGTTGCGGGCCGCCGAGAGCAGTGCCGGTTTCGGGATCTGGGAACTGGACACTCGAAGCAATGAAATGACCTGGACCGAGGGTATGTTCCAGCTTCTCGAACTGAGACCTGGCGCCGAGATCACCCCCGAGCAGGCGCTGTTTTACTGCCAGACCGGACAGCCCCGGGTGCGAGCCATGTTCCGTCGCTGCCTCCGCACGGGAGAGGCGTTTTCCCTTGATCTTGATATCGTCACCTCGCGGCAGAACCAGCGGCGGGTGACGCTCAGTTGTCGGGCACTGAAGCAGGGTGGCAGGATTCCACGGCTCGGCGGCACCCTGGTGGACCGGACCGCCGACATGCAACTCGACAAAGCCCGCCAGCATGCGAACACCATGCTTGCTGCCACCACCAGCGCCACCCCGGATCTGGTTGTCGCCGTCGATGCTTCGTTCAACCTGCTCCATTTCAATACCCCCTGGGCCAGACAGTTTTACGAGACCTTCGGCCGGCACCCCGAAGTGGGCGATAATCTGAGCGACCTTCTGAACGAGTTCCCGAACGAACGAAGGCTGATGGAGCGGCTCTGGCACCGGGCCTTCGAACGCGACAGCTTTGTGGTTGAGATGCCCATGGCCCAGCAATCCCGTGAGTTGCCGGTGCATGAATTCCACTACCAGCGCCTGACCAACGACCAGGGCGACGTCACCGGCGCCGTGCACGTGGCCCGTCGCATAGAGCCCAAGCTGAACCATGCCTCCAGCGAGGAATACCGGATACGCCACGATCCGGTTACCGGCCTGATGAACCGCAAGGCATTCATCGCCCGATTGTTGAGAACCCTGGAGCAGAAGACCCATCGGGAATCCTGCGACAGTCTGCTCTACCTGGATCTTGACGAATTCGAGCGTTTCAACGATCTGGCCGGCAGCGGAACCTGTGACCGCTATCTCCGGGAACTGGCCGGAAACCTGGGCGTACGGGTGCGCCAGCGCGATGCCCTGGCTCGACTTGCCGGCGACACCTTCGCACTTCTGATCGAGAACTGTCCGGAAGCCCGGGCCCGCAAGATCGCCCAGGAAACCCTCAATCTGATCGGCGACTTTGTTTTCGACTGGCAGGGACACAAGCTCCAGACCACCGCTTCAGGCGGTCTTCTGATTCTGGACGGCGACCTCCCCGGAGACCCCGAGCAGCTTCTGAGCCAGGCAGCCGATCTGTGCCATACCGCCAAGACATCCGGGCGAAACCGGGTGCACGCCGCCAGGGCCATTGTCCACCAGACCGACGAATCCACTGCTAGCAAACGGGTCGAGCAGATCCGCGACGCGCTGGATAATCACAACCTGATTCTCGAATACCAGGCAATGCGACCGGTGGCCAGCCCCACCTGGGGCGACCATATTGAGATCCTTTGCCGGATTCCGACGACCGCAGACAATGAAGCAGCACTGAAGCCCGACGACTTCCTGCCGATCGCGGAACGTTTTGACCTGGCCAAACGACTGGATCGCCAGGTGATCCGACAAACCCTGGATTGGCTGGGCAACCAGCCGTTGCTCGAACCACGATTGAAGTACTGCGGCTTCAACCTGTCCCTGGCCAGCGTTCTGGACGATACCTTCGCGGATTTTATGGCCGATGCGCTCAGTGATTCAGCGTTCGACCCCGGCTGTTTCTGCCTGGAAATCAGGGAAGCCCACGCCACCCAGTACCCCGATGACGTGGCCGTCCTGTGCGACGCATTGCATCGGGCCGGTTTCCGTGTCGCCCTCGACGGCGCCGGTGCGTCGGTTGAAAGCTATAGCCTGGCCGCCAGATTGCCGGTGGACATCATCAAACTGGATCGGAGAATGGTTCAGCAGCTGGAAGAGGACCCGGTGCAGCAGGTGATGCTGGAAGCCCTGCACCGGATTGCCGAGGCCGCCGGCAAGATCACCGTGGCCACTTTTATCGAGAGCGACGACGCCCTGCGCAAGGTCCGGACCTTGGGCATACATTACGGGCAGGGGTACCGGCTTTTCCGCCCACAACCGCTTGATGAACTCACCCCCGCGGCAGTGGACCTGACAACGGGGCGAATCGGCGGCTAGCCGTTCCGCCCCCCGGGGAAACGCTTCAGCCCAGTTGAGCGCGGGCTCTACCGACCGCCGCGCGCACCTGGTCCGGGGCAGTGCCACCCAGATGGTCACGGGCCTGGACCGAGCCTTCCAGGGTGAGCACATCAAAGACATCAGCGCCAATATGATCGGAGAACTGCTGCAGCTCTTCCAGGGTCATATCGGACAGGTCGCGACCTTCAGCCACCCCGAACGCCACGGACTTGCCAACAATTTCGTGGGCATCCCGGAAGGGTACGCCTTTCTTCACCAGGTAATCCGCCAGATCAGTGGCGGTGGAGAAGCCGCGCTTGGCCGCTACCCGCATGTTATCCGCCTTGGAGCGAATCGCCGGAATCATGTCGGCATAGGCCTTCAGGCAGCCCTTCACGGTATCCACGGTGTCGAACAGCGGTTCCTTGTCTTCCTGATTGTCCTTGTTGTAGGCAAGCGGCTGGCTCTTCATCAGGGTCAGCAGGCTGATCAGGTGGCCGTTGACCCGACCGGTCTTGCCCCGGACCAGTTCCGGCACATCCGGATTCTTTTTCTGGGGCATGATGGACGAGCCGGTGCAGAACCGGTCCGGCAGGTCAATGAAGTCAAACTGGGCAGAGGTCCAGAGCACCAATTCCTCGCTGAACCGTGACAGATGCGTCATCAGCAGCGCCGCAAAGCTACAGAACTCGATGGCGAAATCCCGGTCGCTGACGGAGTCCAGGCTGTTCTCGGTGGGCCGGTCAAAGCCAAGCAGCCGGGCAGTCATTGCCCGATCAATGGGATAGGTGGTGCCAGCCAGCGCAGCCGCGCCCAGGGGCATTACGTTCACCCGCTTGCGACAGTCCTGCAGGCGCTCGGCATCCCGCACCAGCATCTCGTACCAGGCCAGCAGGTGATGCCCGAAGGTCACCGGCTGGGCAGTCTGCAGATGGGTGAAGCCGGGCATGATGGTATCCGCCTCGCGCTCGGCCAGGTCCAGCAGGCCTGCTTGCAGGCGCTTCAGTTCCTCGGCGATGACATCGATTTCGTCCCGCAGGTACAGACGGATGTCCGTGGCCACCTGGTCGTTACGGCTGCGACCGGTGTGGAGTTTCTTGCCGGTGATGCCAATACGGTCGGTCAGGCGTGCCTCGATGTTCATGTGCACGTCTTCCAGACTCACGGACCACTGGAAATTGCCGGCCTCGATATCTGCCTTGACCCCGTTCAGGCCCTCGATGATCTGGTCCCGCTCCTCATTGGTGAGCACGCCAACCTCGGCCAGCATGGTGGCATGGGCAATGGAGCCGGTGATGTCGTGATGGTACAGGCGCTGGTCAAATCCCACGGATGCGGTAAATTTTTCAACAAAGGCATCGGTGGGTTCACTGAAGCGTCCGCCCCAGGGTTTTTCAGAGCTTGTGGTCTGGTCAGACTTTTTCTGATCCGTCATGGTCTATCTTTCCTGCTGACAGCCCGGCATCATCTGGCGGGAACTGGGTACATTGAACGTGGCGGGAGTATACCATTCTGACCCGGGTAAAGGAGACACCCCGTAACGGGGACAAAGGTGTGACAGAGAGAGAGTTCTTCGTTCCGGACCTGTGCCGGGTGAGGGCCGTGTTCCTGTTGCTGGTCACCAGTGAACTGCTGGTTCTGGTGCTCGCCATCGTGCAGGCGGAGCGGGGCTGGATTGACTGGAATTACTTCGGGCTGTTGTCGCTGTTCGTGCAGTGGACCACCCTCACCAGTGCTGCCCTGATCTGCCTCCTGCGCGCACGGCTTGCGCGGATGTCCGTCTCTGGGGCGACAACCACCATTGTTGCCATTGTTTTGCTGGATGTGCTGGCGTTCAGCCTGTTTGCCGACAGCGTACTGCACCCCCAGGATGGCGTGGCCGTGTGGCAGGGAGTGGCCAAAAAAATGCTGCTGGCACTGCTGATCGTGCTCATGGTGCTGCGTTATTTTTACCTGCAGCACCAGTGGCAACAGCAGCGTGAAGCGGAAATGCAGGCGCATCTGGCATCGCTTCAGGCCCGCATTCAGCCCCACTTCCTGTTCAACAGCATGAATACCATTGCGAGCCTGATTGCCACCAACCCGGAACGGGCGGAAGAGGCGGTCCTGGATCTGTCGGAACTGTTTCGCGCCAGCCTTCGCACCGGCGACCAGCTGATCCCGCTGTCCAGGGAACTGGCACTGTGCCAACGCTACCTGGCCATCGAGGCGCTGCGCCTGGGCGACCGCCTGAAACTGGAATGGCAGATTGAAGAGGGTCTGGAGCAACAGGCCATTCCCCCGCTCACGCTGCAGCCCTTGGTGGAGAACGCCATTTACCACGGCATCCAGCCCCGACCGGACGGCGGGACCGTGAGGATTGAAGCCCAGGCCAAAGGCGAGTTTGTGTACCTGCTGGTACAGAATCCAAAGCCGGACCAGAATAACCGGCAACACGAGGGCAACCGAATGGCGCTGGCCAACATACAGTCCCGGCTCCGGGCGCTGTTTGGCGAACCGGCGGTGTTAAAACACAGCCACCAGAACGACGTGTATACCGTTACCCTGAGATTGCCCCGGCAAAAGGCCGGCGAACAAAAAGCCCCAAAAACATGAGTTCATGAACTAGGAAATTGAGACCAGTCATGCCTGATACCCGCAGTGTCCTGATCGCCGATGACGAACCCCTGGCCCGCGAGCGCATCCGCCGGTTGGTGGAGGCGCTCCCGGGTTATCGGGTCTGTGGCGAAGCTGCCGACGGTGACAGTTCTCTGAAACAGGTGGCGGAACTTGAGCCGGATATACTGTTGCTGGACATCCGAATGCCCGGCATGGACGGTATGGAGGCTGCCAGCCGCCTGAGCCAGTTGGCCAATCCGCCTGCCCTGATTTTCTGCACGGCCTACGACCATTACGCCATCCAGGCGTTTGACGTGCAGGCCATCGCCTACCTGCTCAAACCGGTTCGCAAGGAGGCCTTGGCGGATGCCCTGGCCCGGGCCGGCAGGATCAACCGGGTACAGCTGCAGGCCCTGAACGGACAGGCGGCACAGAACCAGGAGCAGCTGGCGGTGCGCACCCACCGGGGCACCGAGCTGATCGATCTGTCGGAAATCCTCTACTGCGAGGCGGATCAGAAGTACGTCACCATCCACCACACTCGGGGTGAAACCGTATGCGACTATACCCTGAAGGAGCTGGAAAACAGTTACCCGAGCACCCTGCTGCGAATCCATCGGAACACGCTGGTGGGTGTCCGGTTTATCCAGGCACTGAAACGGACACCGGATGGCCACAACCTGGTCGTGCTCAGGGATGGTCAGGGCGAGCTGCCGGTGAGCCGCCGCCATACAAGCAACGTGCGCCAGTGGCTTCAGGAACACCAGCCAGGGTGAATCCGTAGCGCTCGCCAGAGTTGGTCGCCACGGGACTTTTCTGCCGCCACAAGGTAACCTTGGCGGACATTTTTTTCGAACCGACAGTGAGTGTCATGTCCAAACGTACCCTTCGCATTGCAACCCGCAGCAGCGCACTGGCGCTGTGGCAGGCGGAATTCATCAAGGCCGAGCTGGAAAGGCTGCACGACAACATCACCGTGGAACTGGTCAAGATCAAGACCCAGGGTGACAAGATACTGGACGTGCCACTGGCCAAAATCGGCGGCAAGGGCCTGTTCGTCAAGGAACTGGAAGAAGCCATGCTGGATGGCCGGGCCGATCTGGCTGTGCACTCCATGAAAGACGTGCCCATGGAGTTTCCGGAAGGCCTGGGCCTGGTCGCCATCTGCGAGCGGGAAGACCCGACCGATGCTTTCGTCAGCAACCACTACGACAGCGTTGACGCCCTGCCCGAGGGTGCCGTGGTCGGTACGGCGAGCCTGCGTCGTGAGGCCCAGCTTCGGGCCTATCGCCCGGACCTGAAAATTCGCGTACTGCGCGGCAACGTCAATACCCGGCTGGCCAAGCTGGATGCCGGAGAGTACGAGGCCATTGTGCTGGCCAGCTCCGGCCTGAAGCGTCTGGGCTTTCACGACCGGATTCGCTACTGCCTGCCGGACACCGTCTCGCTGCCGGCTGTCGGCCAGGGCGCCCTGGGTATTGAATGTCGAGTGGATGACCAGGATCTGCTGACCATGCTTGAGCCCCTTAAGCACAAAGACTCTTGGGATCGCGTCACCGCCGAAAGGGCTCTGAACCGTCGGCTGGAAGGCGGTTGTCAGGTGCCAATCGCGGCCTACGCGCTGCTTGAGGACGACGATACTATCTGGCTTCGGGGCCTCGTGGGCGCCGTTGATGGCACCCAGATTTTCCGGGTTGAAGGCCGGGCACCCCGCGCCGAAGGCGAGCGCCTGGGCCGTGAACTGGCCGAGGACCTGCTGGCTCTCGGTGCCGACAAAGTGCTGGCTGAAATCTATGGCCACACACCAACCTGAGCCCGACCTGTACGGCCGGCGGATCCTGATCTGCCGGCCCGAACCCGAGGCCTCCCGCCTGGCCAAGCGGTTTCGCTCAGCCGGTGCAGATGTCAGGATTCTGCCCCTGATTGACCGGGAGCCTCTGCCGGAAACGCCCGAGCGCCGCACACTTATTCTGAGCCTGGATGAATTTTCCCATGTGATCGCCGTCAGCCCGTTTGCCGCGCGATTGCTGCTGGAGGAGGTGGACACCTGGTGGCCGCAGATGCCAATGGGCATCCGCTGGTATGGTGTTGGTGCCGGTACAGCCGCCGTGCTTGCGGAACACGGCCTCAGCCCACGCCGGCCACCCGACGGCTGGACTAGCGAGGCTCTGCTGGCGCTGCCGTCACTGCAAAAGCTGCAAGGCGAACGGGTTCTGCTCGCCCGGGGGGAAACCGGGCGTGAACTGATTCGGGAAACCCTTGAAGCCCGTGGCGCACAGGTTACCCCGCTGCCTCTTTACCGCCGCTTTCGCCCCGACCACGCCCCACAGAAGGTCCGGGCCACCCTCGGCACCTATGATCCGGAGGCCATCGTCGCCCTGTCCGGAGAAACCTTGAACAATCTCATCGCACTATGTGCGAATAGCAGCCATAATCTATACGATAGGTTATTGATTGTTCCCGCAGATCGGGTTGCCGAACAGGCCCGGGCCGCGGGATTCACAAATCCGTGTATACCAGGAAGCCTTGCCGATAACGACAT
Source organism: Marinobacter salsuginis (assembly GCF_009617755.1). Lineage (NCBI taxonomy): Bacteria > Pseudomonadati > Pseudomonadota > Gammaproteobacteria > Pseudomonadales > Marinobacteraceae > Marinobacter > Marinobacter salsuginis. Next base: position 44,588 of record NZ_BGZH01000005.1, on the reverse strand, counting down.
CGTGGCCACGGTTGCAGCGCAACTTGCCGGCCGGGACGGTGGCTCCGGAAAAGCCAAGTAAGGACGCCCGTGACAGACACTACGAATCAACTGCCCGCAACCGTTTCCAAGGAACCACCCGCCCGCCAGAAACTGTGGCCAATAGGGCTCGTCGCCATCATTGCGCTGATTATCGCTGTCGCCCTGGCCCTCTGGAGCTGGCAGCAGTGGAACAATCACCAGGCCGTGATGCAGAAACTTCAGAGCCTGCAACAGGACACCGCCCAGCTTGAAGACCGATATGGCGACCGCGGCAGCCAGCAGAGCCAGCGTCTGCAGTCCCTGGAAGAGAAACTGGCAAGTCAGCGAGAGCTGATTGCCACCCAGCAGCGCCAGATCGACCACAATGCCCGTGAACTGCTGGAAGCCGGAAATCGCACACGGACCGACTGGTTGCTGGCCGAGGCGGAGTACCTGCTGCGCATTGCCAATCAGCGATTGATGATTGAAAAAGACATCCGCGGCGCGATGTCGGCCCTGCAAGCGGCCGACGAAGTGCTGGCCGAATCCGATGACATTGGTGTCTACCCCGTTCGCCAGCAGCTGGCCCGAGAAATCCTCGCACTCAAGGGCCTGACCGGCGTTGACCGTACTGGCCTCTACCTGAAACTGGAAGCGGCCATCGACAGCATTCACCAGCTTACCGACCAGGCCCTGATCAGCGAGAACGCACCCGGCTTCGTCGTCAACACAGCAACGGAAGAAAACTCTGAAACCGGCGGCGAGCCCGGCGCCATCGCACAGGCATGGAACAAGGTGAAATCAACCTTGATGCAGGTAGTGGTGGTGCGTCGCATGGACGAGCCGGTAAAACCCCTGCTATCCCCGGATCAGAGCGCCTATGCCCGACTCAACCTCCAACTGATGCTGGAAGAGGCAGAGATGGCGGTATTGCGGGGCAATCAGCCGCTGTATGAGCGTGCCCTCACCAAGGCCCGGACCACGATTGACACCTGGTACAACCCGAGCAACCCCCGGGTGACTGCACTGAGCGAGACCCTCACTGAGCTGGCTGGAAAGAACGTGGATCCGGAGCTGCCGGATATCAGCCAGTCCCTGGGCCTGCTCAAGGAGCGACTGGCCGGGCGACTCAATGGCAACAATGACGATGGCGAGGAGAACACTGCTGGTAATGGAGGCGACGATACATGATTCGCCTGTTACTGATCATCCTGCTGGCGCTGCTGATCGGCACCGGCCTGTCTCTCGGGCTGCAATATGACCTGGGCTATATCCGGATAAGCCTTGGCCATTATCTGATCGAAACCAATTTCTGGGTGGGCCTGAGCCTGATCGTTGCCCTGATCGTACTGACCGTGCTGACCATCAACCTTATCCGCCGACTCAGAACCAGTACCGGCCTGGTAGCTGGCTGGATTGCCCGAGGCAACGAACGCCGCGCCCGGCGGCGGACCACCCAGGGGCTTCTGGCATTGGCCGAAGGCAACTGGCCCAGAGCCCGAAAACTGCTGACATCCTCCGCCAGCCATGCCGATACGCCCCTGATCAACTATCTGGCCGCGGCCCAGGCATCGTTCGAATCCGGTGATCACGAGGCGGTGGATGAATTATTGCGCAAAGCCTTCGACAGCACCCCCGGCTCCGACATGGCGGTTGGCATTACCCAGGCCCAACTGCAGCTGGCCGGCAACCGGCTGGAGCAGGCCCTGGCCACGCTGGTTCGCCTGCGCAAACAGTCACCCCATCACCCCTTTGTGCTCAAGCTGCTGAAAAACACCTATTTGCGCCTGGAGGACTGGCGCGAACTGTCCCGGCTACTGCCCGAGCTGCGCAAACGCAGCGTGCTGTCGGAAGCCGAACTCAATGACCTTGAACGTCAGGTATGGCACAACCTGCTGGAGCGTGCCGCCGAGGATTGTCGGCGCCAGCAGCAACAGGACCCCGATGCGTCGCTGGAACCGCTAACCCGCCTCTGGGACGAACTACCGGGCTTCCTGCGCCGCGACGAATACACTATTCGGGATTATGCCCGCCTGCTGGCCGGCCTTGGCGACGAGGTTCAGACCGAAACGCTGTTGCGCAAGGTGCTGCGCAACCACTGGAGTGACGAGCTGATCAACCTCTATGGGCGGGTAAAAGGCCAGAAGCCAGATGAACAGTTATTGCTGGCAGAACAGTGGCTGAAAGACCGGCCGAACAACCCCGAGCTTCTGCTGGCGCTGGGCCGACTGAGCCTGCGCAACGAACTCTGGGGCAAGGCCCGGGAATATTTCGAAACCAGCCTGCGGCTGAAGCGCAGCCGGGAGGCTCTGGCTGAGCTGAGCCGCCTGAATGCCCACATGGGCGAGGAAGAGGCCAGCGTCAAACTGCTTATGCAGGGACTGGCCAAGGATAACGGATTGCCGGAACTGCCGATGCCAAGGGCCTGATTCAGGTCCTTGGCGCGTATTCCAGCACGTCAGAGAAGAACGCCTCTTCAGGCAGACCCGCATCCACCAGCGCATCCATCAGGGTGTACACCATGGTGGGCGAACCGCTGGCATGGACTTCGACATTGTTCCAGTCCATTCCGGAAGCCAGAACAGCCCGAACCAGCTGGTCGTGATGGCCTGCCCAATCGTTGTCTTCATCGTCCCCTACCACCGGCAGGAACGTGAAGCGGGGCCACTCCTCCTGCCACTGCTGTGCCAGGGCGCGAAGGTACATATCCTCGTGCCGGCGCACTCCCCAGTAGAGCTTGACCGGCTGATCGTAGGACGTTTCCCACAGGTAATCCACCAGGCTTTTCATCTGGGCAAAACCGGTACCCGCGGCCACCAGCAGCAAAGGTTTCGTTGGCGCCGAAGCCAGGCATGCCTTGCCGTGGGGGAGTTCCACCGTCACTTCACCGCCCGACGTCAGGGCATCAATGACTTTCTGTGCCGACACCCACTCCGGGGTCGCCTGAATGTGCAATTCGATGTTCTGGGCCGATGGGCTGCTGGCGATGGAAAAGTAGCAGGGGTCGGCATCCGGTAGATTGACCGATAGATACTGCCCGGCGTGAAACGACAGTTCCCGACGCCGCGGGAGCTGCAGCTCAACGCGATAGACATCGTGACTAATGGAACGTACGTCCACGACCTTTGCCTGAAACTTGCCAGGCTGATTGTTTCCAGCTGCCATAACGGCGGATATCTCCAGTTCCAGGTCCGTGAGCGCGATGCTTCGGCACATCATCAAGCGCTCGCAGACCTCTATAATCTGTTGGTTTCGGGTATTCAGTACGCTGCCGGCCAGCAATCGGGCCTCGCAGATTTCACATACCCCATTGCGGCAGGCCGCCGGCACTGCAATGCCAGCCTGCGCGGCAGCGCTGAGCAAATCTGCCTCCGGTGCTGCGGTGAAAGCGATACCAGAGGGCAAAATCCGCACTGTCCTGTGTTCACTGCCCATATCAGTCGGGGCGGGATGCCGGACTTTCAATGCCCAGGGTATCCCACAACTCATCGACGCGCTTTTTGACGTCATCCGTCATGGTGATGGGCTCACCCCATTCACGGGTTGTCTCACCGGGCCACTTGTTGGTGGCATCCATCCCCATCTTGGAACCCAGGCCGGAGACCGGCGAGGCAAAATCCAGATAATCGATGGGCGTGTTGTCCACCAGGGTGGTATCACGGGTGGGATCCATCCGGGTGGTAATCGCCCATATCACGTCTTCCCAGTTACGGGCATCCACATCGTCATCTGTGACAATCACAAACTTGGTGTACATGAACTGCCGCAGGAACGACCATACGCCCATCATCACCCGTTTGGCATGGCCGGGGTACTGTTTCTTCATGGTCACCACTGCAAGGCGATAGGAACAGCCTTCCGGTGGCAGGTAAAAATCCACGATTTCCGGGAACTGCTTCTGCAGAATCGGAATAAACACCTCGTTCAGAGCCACCCCGAGAATTGCCGGCTCATCCGGCGGGCGACCGGTATAGGTGCTGTGATAGATCGGATCCCTGCGATGGGTGACCCGTTCTACGGTGAATACCGGGAAGTGGTCCACTTCGTTGTAATAACCGGTGTGATCGCCAAACGGCCCTTCCGGCGCCATGTCGTCCGGATAGATGAAACCTTCCAGCACAATCTCCGCGCTGGCTGGCACCTGCAGATCGCTCAGTCCTGCCTTCACCAGCTCGGTCCGACTGCCTCGCAGCAGCCCGGCAAAGGCGTATTCCGACAACGTATCCGGCACCGGCGTTACGGCCCCAAGGATCGTCGCCGGGTCGGCCCCGAGGGCCACCGCCACCGGATAAGGCCGCCCCGGATTGGCCTTCTGGAATTCCTGGAAATCCAGGGCGCCGCCGCGATGGCTCAGCCAGCGCATGATCAGACGGTTACGGCCGATGACCTGCTGCCGATAGATGCCCAGATTCTGGCGTTCTTTATGGGGCCCACGGGTAATCACCAGTGGCCAGGTCACCAGGGGGCCGGCATCGCCGGGCCAGCAGTGCTGAACCGGAATCTGGTACAGGTCCACCTGGTCTTTTTCGATCACCACGTCCTGACAGGGCGCAGACCGCAGCACCTTCGGACTCATGCGCATCACCTGCCGGAACAGCGGCAGTTTTTCGATGGCATCTCTGAAACCCTTGGGGGGATCCGGCTCCTTGAGAAACGCGAGGAGCTTACCGATGTCCCGCAACGCTGTGACGTTATCTTGCCCCATGCCCAGCGCCACCCGTTTCGGTGTTCCGAACAGGTTGGCCAGCACCGGCATGTCATAGCCCTTGGGATTCTCAAACAACAACGCAGGACCACCTGCCCGTAATGTCCGGTCGCAGATTTCGGTCATTTCCAGATGAGGGTCGACTTCAACGCTGATCCGTTTCAGCTCACCCAGCTTTTCCAGCTGGCCTATGAAGTCTCGCAGGTCGTTGTATTTCATCGGTTACTCCGTTCAGATATGCCAGTACTACGGAGATCGGTGGTCGCTGGACTGCTTTAAGGCGGTCGAAACAAGATGCGCGCACAGGGTTTGAAGGCGGAACCGGGGGTAGCTTCCCCGGACCGTGCATTGCCAGGGATGGCAATGCCGAGCCCCCAGGGATGGGTTCACGGCGTGTCCGGGGAGGCTGCCCCCGGTTCTGCCCTGCCCCCAAACCCAGAGGCGCTGCTGCTAAAGGAGCATCAACGACGCTTCATGGACTGGAAGAACTCGTCGTTGGTCTTGGTGTCCTTGAGCTTGTCCAGCAGGAACTCGATGGCCGCGGTATCGTCGTCCATGGAGTGCAGGAGCTTGCGCAGGATCCAGACCCGCTGGATATCCGCCTCGCTCATCAGCAGATCCTCGCGACGCGTGCCGGAGCTGCGGATGTTGATGGCCGGATAAGTCCGCTTCTCGGCAATCTTGCGATCCAGGTGGATCTCCATGTTGCCGGTACCCTTGAACTCCTCGTAGATCACCTCGTCCATCTTGGAGCCGGTGTTGACCAGCGCCGTGGCGAGAATAGTCAGGCTTCCGCCCTCTTCCACGTTACGGGCGGCACCGAAGAAGCGCTTGGGCTTTTCCAGGGCGTGGGCGTCAACACCACCGGTCAGGACCTTGCCAGATGACGGGATTACCGTGTTGTAGGCACGAGCCAGGCGGGTGATGGAATCCAGCAGGATGACCACGTCTTTCTTGTGCTCGACCAGACGCTTGGCTTTCTCAATCACCATTTCGGCCACCTGAACGTGACGGGCCGGCGGCTCGTCGAAGGTGGAGGCGATGACTTCGCCGCGCACGGTGCGCTGCATCTCGGTCACTTCCTCAGGACGCTCATCGATCAGCAGCACCATCACGTGGCACTCGGGGTTGTTGCGTGTGATGGACTGGGCGATGCTCTGCATCAGCAGCGTCTTACCGGCCTTGGGCGGAGAAACGATCAGGCCGCGCTGGCCTTTACCGATCGGCGCCACCAGATCCAGTACTCGGGAGGAGAGGTCCTCGGTGCTACCGTTACCGGCCTCGAGCTTCAGGCGCTCGTCCGGAAACAGCGGCGTGAGGTTCTCGAAGAGAATCTTGCTGCGGGCGTTGTCCGGCTTGTCGAAATTGATCTCGCTGACCTTCAGCAAGGCAAAATAGCGCTCGCCGTCCTTGGGCGGGCGAATCTTGCCGGCAACCGTATCGCCTGTGCGCAGGTTGAAACGGCGGATCTGGCTCGGAGACACGTAGATGTCGTCAGGTCCTGCCAGGTAGGAGGCATCGGCGGAACGGAGGAAGCCGAAGCCGTCCTGCAGAATTTCCAGTACGCCGTCGCCGTAGATGTCTTCGCCGCTTTTTGCGTGCTTCTTCAGAATGGTGAAGATCACATCCTGTTTGCGCGAACGAGCCAGGTTATCGAGGCCCATCTCTTGCGCAATATCGAGCAATTCGGGCACGGATTTCTGCTTGAGTTCAGTAAGATTCATAGTTTGTTGGATTTTCAGGAATGGAAGTAAACGAATATTGGAATGACAGGGGTGCCCCTGAACGTATTGATCGTAGTAAAACGCTGAACTTGGTGCTGGCCAGTTGGAGCAACCGGTGTAGATGGAGTCCGGAATAAGGTACTTTAGCCAGAGAGTGGGAACAACCGTTCGCCGGGCAAGAGCGATCATCGGCCACCTGACTGGCGAATGTCAAGTGCACCGCACAAATTAACGGCAATTTCACGCCAAACCGGCCACAACAGGCCTTTGGCGCCTCCCCCTGATGGGTTACTCCCTTCCATTGAAAGGCTGTGATGGCGATACTGGCGTATAACCACTTTTCAATGAATCTGGAGCCCTTCCATGAGCAGTGTACCCAGCACCGAGATGAAACCCCTTAACATTGCCCTGCTGACCGTGTCCGATACTCGTGGGCCTGAACAGGACACCTCCGGGCAGTTTTTGGAGGACAGCGTGGTCGAGACCGGCCACAACCTGGTGGCGCGCCGGATCCTGCCTGACGATGTGTATCTGGTGCGGGCATTGATATCGAACTGGATCGCCGATTCCCAGGTGCATGTGGTGATCATTACCGGTGGCACCGGCCTGCTTGAACGGGACAGTACGCCGGAGGCCGTCAGGCCATTGCTGGACAAATCCGTCGAGGGCTTTGGCGAGGAATTCCGTCGTCTCTCTGCCGCCGAGATCGGATCTTCTACCGTGCAATCGCGGGCGATGGCGGGAATGGCTAACCATACGGTTATTTTCTGCCTACCCGGCTCGACCGGTGCCTGCCGCACCGGCTGGGAAGGCATTCTTCTCAGTCAACTGGACAGCCGTCACACACCGTGCAATTTTTCCGGGCTCGTATTGCGCAAACCCGAGAAGCCCATGGAGCGACTCAACGAAGTGATTGGACAGCGCGCCAAGCGCTGAGGCAAGAAGACATACCGACCGGAGCTCAGATTTGATGGCCAACCCAAACCTCACGCCCCTGGAAGATGCCCTGGAACACCTGTTGTCTAAAGCGCCGGCGGTTGCGCAAACTGAAACCGTCGCCCTGGCCGACGCCCTGGGCCGGGTACTTGCAGAAAACCACTATGTTCCAGCGGACGTTCCGCCGGCGGACAACAGTGCCGTGGACGGCTACGCCTTGCGCAAGCAGGACCTGAGTGGCGACCAACCCGTACCCGTGTCGGCACGGATTCCGGCTGGTGCGGCGCCAAACGCCCTTGCACCCGGCACCGCCGCCCGAATTTTCACCGGTTCGGAGATTCCCGAAGGGGCAGACTCGGTGGTGATGCAGGAACGGGTCGAGGTGACCGATGCCGGCATCGTTGTGCGGGCGGAGGTGGAAGAGGGCCAGAATATACGTCGCCGGGGCCAGGATCTGGCACGGGGCGACCTTGCGCTGGCAAAAGGTACAAAGGTGCGCCCCAATGAGATGGGTCTGCTGGCCTCCATGGGCGTTGCCCGGGTCGATGTTCTGGCGCGGCTGAGAGTCGCCATTCTGTCCACCGGCGACGAGCTTGTAGACCCCGGAACTCCCCTCGGGCCGGGACAGATCTACAACAGCAACCGCTTCACCCTGATGGGACTGCTTGCAGAGGCCGGCTGCGAGGTGGTGTTGTGCGAGACCCTGAAAGACAAACGCGAGGCGACCCGGGAAACGCTGCTGCGTGCGGCGGAGTCGGCCGATCTGATCATCACCAGTGGGGGCGTGTCCGTTGGTGAAGAAGACCATGTGCGCGCGGTGCTGGAGGAATCCGGCGGCCTGTCACTCTGGAAGATGGCGATCAAGCCCGGCAAACCCGTGGCTTTTGGTGCGATCGGCGGCACGCCCGTACTGGGGTTGCCCGGCAATCCCGGATCTGTGCTGGTCACTTTCCTGATGGTGGGCATGCCCTACATACGGAAACGCCAGGGCCGCAGCCCCAAACCTCTCTCGGGCGAGCGGATCCCGGCAGACTTTTCCGTCTCGTCGCCATCGGTGCGCCGGGAGTTTGTCCGGGCCCGGAAGGAAATCCGGGGATCGGAGCCTGTGGTCGCCGCCTTCCCCAATCAGAGCTCCGGTATCCTGAGCTCTACCTGCTGGGCAGATGGTCTGGCCGTAGTGCCCGAAAACACCACGGTGAACCCTGGCGACCTGCTAACCTACTATTCGTTTGCGGAACTGTTGAGCTGAGCATGAGTGATAACACGATTACGGTGCGTTTTTTTGCCCGCCTGCGCGAGGAACTGAAAACTGAACAGTTGGCCATCGAAGCCAGGCCGGGCCTGACAGCCGGCGATGTGCTGGCAGAGCTGGCGAATCAGGGCGGGGCCTGGAGCCAGTTACAGGGCGACCAGCCGGTGATGATTGCGATCAACCAGGCCATGGCGAAGCCGGGCTCTGAGGTCAAACCCGGTGATGAACTGGCCTTCTTCCCGCCGGTAACCGGAGGTTGAGATGATTTCGGTCCAGTCTGAGGATTTTGATGTAGCCGCCGAATACGCCGCGCTCCGTGACAGCGGTGCCGGCACCGGTGCCATTGCCACCTTTACCGGCCTGGTTCGCGACAGCGGTGACCTGCAGGGCGTCACGGGGCTCTATCTTGAGCACTACCCCGGCATGACCGAACAGGTCATTCAGGGGCTTATCGATGACGCCTCGAAACGCTGGGACGTGCGCAAGGCCCGCGTGATCCACCGGGTGGGACGACTGGCGTTGTGCGACCAGATTGTCTTTGTCGGCGTGTGCAGCGCTCACCGCGGGGACGCGTTCGCAGCCTGCCAGTTCATCATGGACGCCCTGAAAACATCAGCGCCGTTCTGGAAAAAAGAGATTACTTCAGGCGGAGAACACTGGGTGGAACAGAAAGCCTCGGATTTGGCGCGATCCCGGGACTGGGAGTAAGTGCCATAAAAAAACCGCCCGTGAGCCTTGGCTCAGGGGCGGTTTTCTGGTGACCCGACGGCAATCAGAGATTGCTGTCCAGGAAGGCCGCCAGCTGGGACTTGGAAAGGGCGCCGACTTTGGTGGCGTCCACATTGCCGTTCTTGAACAGCATCAGAGTAGGGATACCGCGGATGTTGAACTTCGGCGGGGTCTGCTCGTTTTCGTCAATGTTGAGCTTGCAGACTTTCAGTTTGCCGTCGTATTCGTCGGCAATCTCTTCAAGCACCGGCGCAATCATCTTGCACGGACCGCACCACTCAGCCCAGTAGTCCACCAGTACGGGAACGTCTGACTGCAGTACATCCTGCTCAAAAGAAGCGTCGGTTACATTTACGATATTTCCGCTCATTACCTTTTCCTGATTCATGCACTACTGCTGCACAACGGTATTTTCTTCCGGGATAACCATACCGGGGCACAGGTGCTGTTGACTGTCGTTGAAGGCCGCCCGGTGTTGCAAGCAGCCTTTCACCCAAATCACGGTAAGACATACTTTACGCGATTGATCAGCCGGATGTGAAGCGGTAAGAAACGATCCGCGCCTGACCCTGGTCAAATACGCGGTTTTCCGGTTACTGACAGCCCTGAGGGATTTCGCTTATAGTACCTCGCACGTTCACCTTAAAAGGATTCCGACCACGTGACGGCCGCATCCACCGCCGAAAACGCTGCCGCCTCACGCGAGGTACTGGCAGCCATCGACATGGGCTCGAACAGCTTCCACATGGTGGTTGCCCGACTAGTGCATGGGGAAATCCGGACCCTCGAAAAGATGGGTGAAAAGGTTCAGCTCGGGGCCGGGCTGGATCAGTACAATAGGCTCACGGAAGAGGCTCAGGAGCGAGCCCTGGCGTGCCTCGGACGCTTCGCACAGCGGCTCAAGGGCATGCCACCGGAGGCAGTACAGATTGTGGGTACCAACGCGCTCCGCGTCGCCCGAAACGCCCATCAGTTCATGACCCGGGCTGAAGAGGTCCTGGGTTATCCGGTGGAGATCATTGCCGGTCGCGAAGAAGCACGCCTGATTTACCTGGGCGTTTCCCACACACTGTCTGACGATATCGGCCGCCGACTGGTGATCGACATTGGCGGTGGCAGCACCGAATTCATCATCGGGCAACGGTTCGAACCCCAGGAGCTTGAAAGCCTGCACATGGGCTGCGTGTCATTCCGCAACCGGTACTTCCCGGACGGAAAGATCACCAAGCGGCAGATGGACAAGGCCGTGACCCATGCCGAACAGGAGCTGCTCAACATCCGACAGCACTACCGTTCGGTGGGCTGGCAGAGCGCGGTGGGCTCGTCCGGTTCGATCAAGGCCATTGCCAGCGTCCTGGCGACCCTGAAAATCACTGACGGCACCATTACGCTCGCGGCCATGCAGGAGCTTCGCAAGCGGCTGGTGGATATGGGTAAGACGGAAAAACTGGGAGACCTGGGTGTACGCTCGGACCGCCAGAGCATTTTCCCGGCGGGATTCGCCATACTGATGGGGGCATTCCAGTCTCTTGGCATCCGGGATATGGCGTTCGCCGACGGCGCACTGCGGGAAGGCCTGCTCTACGACATTGTCGGGCGCATCCAGCATGAGGACGTCCGGGAGCGGACCATATCCGCGCTACAGGAGCGTTACCATGTGGACCAGGAACACGGTGCCGCCGTTGAGGAAACCGCCGTGGCTGCCTGGCAGCAAGTCGCCGATGCCTGGGGGCTGAATACGGCAGCCGATGAAGAAGTGCTGCGCTGGGCCTGTCGGCTGCACGAGATCGGGCTGACCATTTCTCACAGCCAGTATCACAAACACGGCGCCTACCTGTTGCGCTACTCGGACCTGCCCGGTTTTACCCAACAGTTCCAGCGGGATCTGGCCACCCTGGTGCGTGGCCACCGACGCAAGTTCGCTTCGGCTATCTTCGAAGGCCTGGACCCGGAAGACATCGCAAGGCTGCGCTACCTGTGCGTATTGGTCCGTCTGGCCGTTCTGATCCAACACCCGCGCAATATGGAACTACCTCCGGCCTTTACCCTGACTGCCCACAAGGACAAGCTGGTGCTGGAGTTTCCAGAAGGCTGGCTCGACGACAGGCCACTGACCCTGGCCGACCTGGAGAACGAGCGAGACTACCTCGCCAAACAGGATTTTGTCCTGGAGCTGAACGGCGGCTGACGGCATTCAGCCAGCCAGCTCCGCCTCCAGGGATTCCACCTCTTCACTGACTTCAAGCCACTGGGCCTCCACCTCTTCCAGGCGCGCGGTTGCAGCGGCCTGCTCGCCCAGCAGTTCTTTCAGGCGCGCCTTTCCGCCGTCGTCATACAGACCCGGATCAGACAGTTGCTCCTCCAGAGCCGACAGCGTTTGCTGAAGCTGCTCCATTTCCTTTTCCAGGGCACCCTGCTTCTTGCGATAGGGACTCAGTTTCTGGCGCAGGGCCGCCTCTGCCCGCTTGCGGGCCTTTCGATCCTCGGCGCTCTCTCCTACTGCCCCCACTGCCTCGGAGGACTCTTCGGCAGTCTGCTGCCCGGCAGGTATTCGTTTCGGTGCTTCGGTGTCGTCTTTCCGGCGGTCCGCCAGCCAGCGCTCATAGTCCTCCAGATCGCCCTGGTATTCGGTCACCCGGCCATCATTGACCAGCCAGAACTCGTCCACCGTGTTTCTCAGCAGATGGCGATCGTGTGAAACCACCACAATGGCGCCTTCAAAGTTCTGCAGCGCCATGGTCAGGGCCTGGCGCATTTCCAGATCCAGGTGGTTGGTCGGTTCGTCGAGCAGGAGGAGGTTCGGTTTCTGCCAGGCAATCACGGCAAGCGCCACCCTGGCCTTTTCACCGCCGGAGAACGAGCGGATGGCACTCAGGGCCTCATCGCCATGGAAATCGAAACCGCCGAGAAAGTTCCGGATACTCTGCTCTGACGCCTTTGGCGACAGCCGCTGCAGGTGCAGGAACGGGCTGGCATCAAGATCCAGCGACTCCAGCTGATGCTGGGCAAAGTAACCAATGGCCAGATGTTCGCCACAGGTCCGATCCCCGGATAACAAGGTGCCCTCGCCCCGAAGCGCATCCATCAACGTGGATTTACCGGCGCCATTGGGACCTAGCAGGCCAATCCGGCTGCCGGGCAACAAGGTCAGATTGATACCATTGAGGACCGGGGTATTGCCGTGGCCGGCCTTGCCATTGCGTATCGACAACAGCGGATTGGAGACCTTTTCCGCCACTGGAAACTCGAAGCTGAAGGGCGAATCAATATGGGCCGGGGCAATGCGCTCCATCCGCTCCAGCGCCTTGACCCGGCTCTGGGCCTGGCGGGCCTTGGTGGCCTTGGCCTTGAACCGGTCTATGAAACGCTGGATTTCGGCAATCCGGGCCTGTTGGCGTTCGAAACCGGCCTGCTGCTGGGCAAGACGTTCACTGCGCTGGCCTTCAAAGGCTGAGTAATTACCCGTATACAACTCCAGCTTGCGCCGATCGAAATGCACCACATGGGTGGCAACCCGATCCATGAAATCACGGTCGTGAGAGATGAACAGCAAGGTGCCGGGGTAGCGACGCAGCCAGTTCTCAAGCCACAGGCAGGCATCAAGATCCAGGTGGTTGGTAGGCTCATCCAGAAGCAACAGATCGGACGGCCGCATCAGGGCCTGCGCCAGATTCAACCGGATCCGCCAGCCACCGGAAAATGCCGACACCGGTCGGTCGGCGTCCTCGTCAGAGAAGCCCAACCCACGCAGCAACGCCTCCGCCCGGCGTGCTGCAGACCAGGCCTCGTGCACATCGAGCTCTCCGTGTATGCGGGCAATGGCATGGTCATCCCCGGCCGTTTCCGCCCTGGCAAGCTCGGCTTCCAGGCGGCGCAGATCCAGATCGCCATCCAGGACAAAATCCCGGGCACTCCGGTCGGTTGTCTCGACTTCCTGTGCCATGTGGGCAATGCGGCAACCACCGGGCAGTGAGACTGCTCCCTGCTCCGGGGCCAACTGGCCCAGCAAGAGCTGAAAAAGACTGGATTTGCCGGCACCATTGGCACCGACGATCGCGACACGCTGTCCGGGCTGCACGGTGAGGTCGACGGATTCTAGCAACCAGACGCCACCCCGTTGTAAACTGAGATCGGTTATCGTTAACATGTTTTCATTTTATCAACGTATAGTGTTCAGGGAAGGCACAGCGCCTATGTCGGTCGGCTCGGCTACCATCCCGGATTTTTCGACATCGCCGCTTGAGTTGCCGGAAGACCTGGAACCGGAGAACCCGCTCTGGCGTTTTGCATTGGCGTTCTGGAAATACCCGGACGTTCAGACCAGCTGCCTGGCGCTTCAGGATCAGGGCTGGAGCGTAACGCGCATTCTCAGTGCGGCCTGGCTGGCTCTCTCTGAAAGGGCCTTCACCGGGGTCGAGGACGCTACGGTAACAGAGTGGCGCGACCGTGTAACCGGTGCGCTGCGCAGGGCGAGGAAGTCACTGCCCCGAGACGCCGACAATTGTCAGAAGCTCCGAACCGGCATCGCCAGCCTGGAGCTTGAAGCCGAACAGATCGAACTGGCCTTGAGCTGGCGAACGCTAATGACCAACAACCCGGAACACAATGACATGCAGGGACGCGACACGCTGATCATATCCAATCTCGTTGCGGCGGCACCGACATCACCGGTTGATGACAGTGCCAGGCTCCTGCTGAATACACTGGCCGACACCCTGGCCCACTTCCCCAAGGGAGACCACCAGCCATGATCATGAAATGGCTAATACGGCTCTCGTTTCCGGCTCTCGGATTACTGTTATTGCTGATTTTCTTCGGCCTGAACGATCCGGAGCAGGTCTCCGAACCAGTGGCCGAAGAGGAACAACCGGAAATTCCTGCTTTCGAGGGTCTGGTACCCTCACCGATTCCCACCGAGGGCCCCGAGATCGTGTTCAAATGGCAGGACACCGATGGCAACTGGCACTATGCTGACCAGCCGCCGGAGCAGGGCCGCTGGAACACCCTCGCCATTGAGCGGCGCGACAAGGCTTTCCCGCGCCTCCAATCCCCGGAGCCGGAAACAGACTGGCGATCCCCCTATAGCGCCCCTTTCTCTCTGGGACCATCCGCCGCCGGAACCAACGGCAGCTGAGCTGACGCGTACGGTTTCTTAACACATGTTCAGTGGCATCTGGCGCCGGAACCCGTTACCTTCTGCGTTCTGATAAACACATCGCGGGGCCACACCCCGAGCACCGACGTTAAAGGATAATGCAATGAAGAAAACACTCCTTGCACTGGCAGTGACCGGCCTTGTTGCCGGCTGTTCCACACCGCCCGAAGCCCCGGAACAACCGAAACTGGATTCAACGGACCAGAAGGTTAGCTATGGCATGGGCCTGGTTCTGGGTGAGCGCATGGGCAACGACCTGCCGAACCTGCAGATGGACCAGTTCCTTCAGGGCATCCAGCATGGCCACGCCGGCGACGAGGAAGCCAAGCGTATGAGCCGCGAGGAAATCCAGCAGGCTCTGATGACCTATCAGCAGCAGCTGCAGGAAGAACAGGGCAAGCAGATGGAAGAACTGGCCCAGAAGAATCTTGAAGCGGGTGAGGCCTTCCTGGCAGAAAATGCCGAGCGTGATGGCGTAGAAACCACCGAGTCCGGCCTCCAGTACGAGATCCTTGAACAGGGTGACGGCGAAAAGCCCGCAGCGACCGATACGGTTCAGGTGCACTACACCGGCGAACTGTTGTCTGGCGAAGTGTTTGACAGCTCCCGCGAGCGTGGTGAGCCAGTTACCTTCGCCCTGAACCAGGTCATTCCCGGCTGGACCGAGGGTCTTCAGCTGATGAACGAGGGTGCCCGCTACAAGCTCTACATTCCATCAGATCTGGCTTACGGTCCGGGCGGCAACCGGGCGATCGGTCCCAACGAAACCCTGGTGTTCGATGTCGAGCTGCTGGAGATCAACCCGGGCTCAGGAGACTAAGTTCCGGACAGGCAACGGTCAGTTCTGGCCCTGCCACAAAAAAAGCCCCAGACCGGCATGACCGGCTGGGGCTTTTTTAGATTCCGAGATTTCTCAGGCAGAGGCTACTTTGCCGGCATGGGCATTGTGAAGGTGCTCGATCAGGAAATCCTCCATCTCGAACCGGGTCTCCAGGGTTTCACCCAGCTTCGACAGCTCGCCAAACAACTCTTTGACATCTTCTTCCGACAAGTCCCGGCCATCCAGACGGTCGTTGAAGTTAAGGGCCACCTCGGTGGTCTGCTCAATCCGGGGGTAAACTTTGGCAGCCAGTTCGAGGCCACCATCGTTGAATTCCCTGGCTTCACGGACCAGCTGCTCATAAATTTCGAAGTGGCCGGTGGAGACATAATCCACCAACACTTCACACAGGCGCACAAACTTCTCTTTCAACGCTTCTGTCTGAGAGAAGTCATTTTCCCCGGACAGGTCGCAGTAATGCACCAACAGCTCCTGACGCTCCTTGAGCCAGCGATCAATCAGTTCGCTGACGCCACCCCAGCGCTCCCTGGCATTTCGGCAATTTTCCAACATGACGCCTGTTCTCCGCTTGTCTTCGGTACTTCTGTGTCGGTTTTGATTTTTATTAGGTTTGGATCAAGTTACCCCATGGCTGCGGTCGCCCGCAACCGTTTCAGCCCCGAATCCATTCCCGGGCTTTTTGCCGGCGAAACATCAACACCAGACCAGTGATGACCAGCAGTGAGAAAAACACAGCCGTCCAGCCGGGGATACTCAACCCCAGGAAGCGCCATACCACCTCGGCACAGTCCCCGGTACCCCGGAGAGCGGTAGACAGGACTTCAAACCAGGGCAGGACATCAAGCATGTAGTCAACGGAAGGGCCACAGGCAGGTACCTGGTCCGTCGGGAGACTCTGCAGCCACAGTTGCCGCCCAGCGATACCCAGCCCGGCTCCGGAAGTCAGCACCAGAAGAAAGCCGTAAATGCGAACACCGAACCCGGTGGGCCCCTGGAGGAAGGCCAGGAAACTCACCAGGCCGGTACCCATGAAGCCAAAGCGCTGCAGCCAGCAAAGCGGGCAGGGCTCCAGGCCCATCACATGCTCCATATAGAACGCCACACCCAGAAGCGCGGCACAAACAAGGAAAACAAGCCCGAACACCCATCTGCTGGTCAAAAGAACACCTCGAATCGTGAATTGAAACTGCAAGCGGCCACGGGGCCTGCTATTCTCGTCACTTAACCCTAAACCACGATCAACTTCAAGCCTATGACACGCCAGCCAAAATCCGTTCTGACACTTCTGTTTCTGTTGTTTGCCATGATGCCCTTACCCGCCGTTTCCCAGGATGAGGAGGATACCGAGGAGGAAGTGGCTGAAGAGGAAAGCGGCGTTACCGATTACATCAGCATGGATCCACCGTTCGTGACCCACGTTGGCACTTCCGGTAGCAAGCCAACCTACCTGAAAGCTGCGGTGACACTAAGGGCCCGGAGTACCAGCACACGGCCCGCCCTGGAAGCGCATATGCCACGATTGAGACACGAACTGGTCATGCTGTTTGGTGAACAAACCAATACGGATCGTCTTACATCTATGGAAGGGCAGGTAGCGTTGCGCGAAGAAGCCAAACAGAGGATCAATGCGGTATTGGAGGAACAACAAACCGGCGAGAGCATAGCCGGTGTGCTGTTTACAGAATTCGTGGTGCAGAAGTAAGGCCGGGCCCGGCCAGTGAATCAGGCGATCCGTGAAAACAGATCGTCTGCCTGGTCCCGGTCATCCCGGGCCACCTGATCGGCGTCGTCCCAGCCGGCTTCCCAGGCGGCGATGACAACTTCACCCCGATAGGGGCAGCGGGCTTTATCCATGCCCATGGTCGCAGCCATGTAGCCCTGACGGTAAGCCTTGTTGAGCGCTTCCACATCCCAGCCGAGTTTGATATCCCTTGCCATAGCTGCTTCCCCCGATCCTGATGTTACAAAAATTAACAGCCGGATCGGGAGGAGACAAATCTTTGTTCGGTTTCTGTGCGTCAGGTCCGCAGACTTGTGAGACGGCGCACCAGCTCACTGCTCAGGAACGCAGGTATTGTTCCAGAAACTCGCTGAACGGCAGGGTATCGGCACGCTCCATCTGCGCCTGCTCGGCCAGGGACTCCGCCGTCATGGCCTCAAAGGCCTGGCGCACACTGGCATCCAGGCCTTCCTGCCTGAGGGTTTGCTGATGCTGCTGGGCCATTTCCATGCCCCACTCCCGGTGGCCCAGGCCTGACGAGCGCATGGCGTCCAGAACCCGGGCAGAAGGTACCGTCCATTCACCGCTCAAGGTCTCGCGCTGGGCAGCCAGTGCGCGACGGTAGGTGTCATCCCCCCGCCAGCTATCCAGCAACTCGGCCAGTGGTTCCAGTTGTGCCAGAATGTCGGTAGCAGCGTCTGCCACCGGGGTACGTGATCCACCACGGCAAAGCTTCAATTCCCGGTAACGGCCGCTGGCCACCACATCCTTGTAATTGTCATCAAGACGCTCGCACTCTTCATCGCCGATACGGGGCGAGTCTGACAGCAGGCAATCAAGGAGGAACAGATCGAGGAAATCGATCTGGGCCTCGTTCACGCCCACCGGTGAGAAAGGATCGAGGTCCAGACACCGTACCTCGATGTATTCCACACCCCGGGCTTCCAGGGCCTGGATGGGTTTTTCTTCCCGCTGCGTGGTGCGTTTGGGGCGCACGGCGCTGTAATACTCGTTTTCGATCTGCAGGACACTGGTGTTGATCTGGATGAACTGGTCGCCCCGGCGGGTGCCGATGGCTTCATAGGCCGGCCAGGTGGTGTGGATAGCACGGTCCAGAGTCTGGGTGTAGGTGCTGAGCTCATTGAAACAGATATTCAGTGAGGCCTGGGCATTGTTGTGGTAGCCCAGATCGCCCATCCGCAGGGAGGTAGCGTGCTCACCGTACCAGGTGCGCTGGTCAAATCGCGAGAGATCATGGTTTACGCCGGCAACAAAGCTGGCATCCAGGGCTGGCGAGGCACCGAACAGCAACATCAGCAGCCAGCTACGGCGGCGGAAGTTGCGGATGAGCCAGAAATACTGATCTGACTTGAAGTCTTTCAGGCTTTGCTCGTTGCCCAGCAATTCCTGCCACTTTTGCCAGAAACTATCGGGTAGCGACAGGTTGTAGTGGGCGCCGGCAATGCTCTGCATCATCCGCCCATACCTTACCGCCAGCCCCTGCCGGTATACGTGCTTGAGCTGGCCAATGTTGGAACTGCCGTATTCGGCGATGGGGATACTCGGATCGCCATCCAGTTCACAGGGCATGCTCGCTGCCCAGAAGACCTCATCACCGAGGTTCTGCTGCACGAAGGTGTGGATGTCACGCAGCGACTTCAGCATCCCCCCGGTGCTGTTGAACACAGGCGTGATCAGCTCCAGCAAGGCCTCTGAATAATCGGTGGTAATTCTCGGGTGGGTCAGTGCCGAACCCAGGGCTTCGGGATGCGGGGTCTGGGCGATGAAGCCATTGCGATCCACCCGCAGCCCTTCTTTTTCGACACCCTTGAGAAAACCATCCCAGTCGCTGGCAGCGAACTGACGAAATACGGAATGGCGGGATTCAGCCATGGTCGACTCCTGCTGCGGCCGGCTTGCTCTTCTGAACAACCGGCCGATGAAAAGATTGTAAACCCGTCAGCTGTCCTTGCGCGCCGAGGCAAGCGCCTGGGCCAGCGCGCCAGCCATGGCGCCCTGCGGGGATTTCTGACCGGAACCGCCACTGTTGGCGTTCCGATTACCGCCTTTACGGTTGGCCCCAGAGCGATTGGAGGCCATTGGCTTGCCCTCGTTCTTCTCGCCGGGCTGGTCATCCATGCGCATGGTCAGGGCAATTCGTTTGCGCGGGATATCCACATCCATCACCTTGACCTTGACGATATCCCCGGCCTTGACCACTTCGCGCGGATCTTTGACAAACGTGTGTGACAGCGCGGAGATATGCACGAGTCCGTCCTGGTGCACGCCAATGTCCACGAACGCGCCAAAATTGGTAACGTTGGTCACCGAGCCTTCCAACATCATGCCCGGCTTGAGATCACTCAGGGTCTCAACCCCTTCCTCGAAGCTGGCAAAGCGGAATTCAGGCCGAGGATCCCGCCCCGGCTTCTCCAGTTCCGAGATAATGTCCTTGATAGTCGGCAAACCGAACTGTTCTGTTACGTAATCCTGGGGATTCAGACCACGCAGGAAGGCAGAATCGCCGATAATATCGTCCACCTTGCGGCCATTCTTCTTCGCGATGGCCTCGACCACGCCATAGGCTTCGGGATGAACCGACGACCGGTCCAGGGGATTCTCGCCGCCGGCAATACGCAGAAAGCCCGCCGCCTGCTCGAACGTGCGGTCACCCAGCCGGGTAACCTTCAGCAGCTGTTTCCGGTTACGGAACATGCCGTTCTGATTGCGGAACTCGATGATGTTCTGGGCGATGGTCTGGTTCAGGCCCGAGACCCGCGCCAGCAATGGCGCTGAGGCGGTATTCAGGTCCACGCCCACGCCGTTTACACAGTCTTCCACCACGGCGTCGAGACTGCGGGACAGCTGCACCTGGGAGACATCGTGCTGGTACTGCCCTACCCCGATGGATTTGGGCTCGATTTTTACCAGCTCTGCCAGCGGATCCTGCAACCGGCGGGCAATGGATACCGCGCCACGGATGGTGACATCCAGATCAGGCAGTTCTTTAGAGGCGAACTCGGACGCCGAGTAAACCGACGCGCCGGACTCACTGACCACAATCCGTGCCAGCTTCAATTCGGGATACCGCTTGCTGAGATCGGCGACCAGCTTCTCAGTCTCCCGGGACGCGGTGCCATTGCCAATGGCCACCAGCTCGATCTTGTACTCCCGACACCAGGCCGCCAGTTGCTCGATAGAACGGTCCCACTGGTTCTGTGGCGCGTGGGGGAAAATGGCGCCGTGGCCGGCCACCTGGCCGGTGCCATCAATAACAGCCACCTTCACTCCGGTACGCAACCCGGGGTCCAGGCCCAGGGTGGGTCGAGGGCCAGCCGGCGCCAGCAGCAGAAGATCCTTTAGGTTAGCGCCAAAGACGTTGATGGCTTCGGTTTCGGCGGCCTCTCGCACCTGCGCCATGAGATCGGTTTCAATCTGGGTGGAAAGCTTCACCCGCCAGGTCCAGCGAACGACTTCCGAAAGCCATTTATCGGCGGCGCGGCCGTTGTCACGAATGTTCCAGCGGGCGGCAATACGCTGCTCGGCCGGATGGGGTGCGCGACGGTCGTCATCGGTATCGCCGACCACGATGGTGTAGCCGAGAACGCCCTCATTCCGGCCCCGAAGGATGGCCAGGGCGCGGTGGGACGGAACCTTTTTCAGGGGCTCAACATGATCGAAGTAATCCCGGAACTTGGCGCCCTCGTTTTCCTTGCCTTCCACCACGGTCACTTTCAGCTGGCCCTCCTGCCAGATGAAGTCCCGCAGGCTGCCCAACAGCTCGGCATCCTCGGCAAAGCGCTCCATGAGTATATAGCGCGCGCCATCCAGGGCGGCCTTGGTGTCTTCCACACCGGCTTCTTTATTCAGGTAGCCCTGGGCCGTCGTTTCAGGGTCCAGAGTCGGATCGTCGTAGAGCGCGTCAGCCAGCGGTTCCAGACCCGCCTCCCGGGCGATCTGGGCCTTGGTGCGGCGCTTGGGCTTGTAGGGCAGGTAAAGATCTTCCAGACGGTTCTTGGTGTCGGCCTCCTGGATGGTGGCCTTGAGTTCGTCGGTGAGCTTGCCCTGCTCCTCAATGCTCTTGAGGATGGTGGCACGACGGTCTTCCAGTTCCCGCAGATAGCGCAGACGTTCTTCCAGGTTCCTCAACTGGCTGTCATCCAGTGAGCCTGTGATCTCTTTCCGGTAGCGGGCGATAAACGGAACGGTCGCGCCCTCGTCGAGCAGTTCGACGGTGGCATTAACCTGCTGCTCGCGGACACCGAGTTCCTCGGCGATGCGCCTGGAGATACTGTTCATGCAACCTCTGTCTGATGCTTTGCCAATAAACCAGCAAAGGTACAGCGGCTTACTGCTGCAGGCAAGCGGCCTGGCCCCGCTTGTTCAGGAATTGCACAAGATCGGCCCAGGGCATGGGCCGGGCGTAGTAATAGCCCTGGATTTCATCGCAATGCTGCTGACGCAGGAACTCCAACTGGCCTTCGGTTTCCACACCCTCGGCCACCACGCTGATCTGCAGACTGTGGGCCAGACTGATGATGGCCCGGATGATGTGTTCAGCGTCTGCCGAGTTACCCAGCTCCTGCACAAACGACTTGTCGATTTTCACCAGGGAAATCGGCAAGTGCTGAAGATTGCTCAGGGAGGAAAAACCGGTTCCAAAGTCGTCAAGGGCAAAACTGATACCCAGTTGATTCAACTCCCGCAGGCAGCGCTGGGCGTACTCCGGATCGTGCATCATGGCACTCTCCGTCAGCTCCAGTTCCAGCAGGCTGGTATCCACGTTGGCATTGAAGATGATGCGGAAAATGGTCTCGGTCATCTTGCGGTCGTGGAACTGACGGAACGACAGATTGACGGCGAACACCAGACCCGGGAAGCCCATCTCGGCCGACTCCTGCAGACGCTTACAGGCCTGTTCGATCACCCAGTAACCGATAGGCACGATCAGCCCGCTGCGCTCGGCCACCGGAATGAATTCGTCCGGCCCTACCAGCCCCCGCTCCGGATGATTCCAGCGCAGCAGGCATTCCACACCCCGGACTTCCTCTGTGGCCAGGTCGATCCTCGGCTGGTAGTACAGCTCCAGCTCCTTGCCTCGTAAAGCATTGCGAAGATCTGCTTCCAGGCGGAGCTGGTAACCGGCGGAAATGTGCAACTGGCGGTCGTAGAAGCGGTAGCTGGTGCCCGGGTCGCGCTTGGCTTCGAACATGGCACGGTTTGCCCGACGCAACAGGTTCTCGGCGGTGTCGCCGGCTTCCGGGTAGGTTGCCACGCCAAGGCTGGCACTGACCACCACCGTCTGGCCGTCTATGGTAACCGGCTCATCAAGGGCGTTCACCACCTTGCGGATGATCTGGGTGATATCCAGGGAGTCCTCAACCTTCTCGACAATGATTGCGAGCTCGTCGCCGCCGATTCGCATCAGCGAATCCACGCGCCGCAGCGAATGACGAAGCCGTTCTGCCAGCTTCATCATCAACTGGTCACTTTTTTGATAGCCAAACGATTCGTTGATGCTGCGGAAGTCATCAATGTTGAGGTGCAGCAAAGCCAGCCGATGGCCTGCCCGCTCGGCCCGCAGCAAGGCCTGCTGAAGGCGATCGAAGAACAGATCCCGATTGATGAAACCGGTGGCCACCTCACGGCCCAGTTGTCCGTGGGCAGATTCGGATAACTGATCGCGGTACCAGAGGCATTTCAGGGCCCGACGGAAATTCCAGTGGTCCAGATTCTGGCGGCAAAGGTAATCGGCGGCGCCGGCAACAAGCAATTCGGGCGCCCGCTCCCCGGGAGGCTCGGCACTCAGGGCCAGTACGGGCTTTTCATTGCTGGCGACCGCCAGGTACTGCAGGAAGGAGGCCTCAGACCCACTGTGGAACACGCAATCCCAGACGATAACATCAAAACTGGCGTTGCGAATCAGATCATCGCAATCCACCAGATCCGGGCACCATGTTGCGTCCGCACTGATTTCGACGTCGCCCGCCAGAAGAGCATTCAGCCAGAGAAAATCAGAATAATCTGGTGTCAGAACCAACAGGCGCAACTGTCCGGGCCTCATGGTTTCCAGTGGCAATGTCATCAAGCAGGATCCATTTATGCGTGAACAACCGAGTCCATTCTATTAATCATAGTCTATAGATCCCCAAGGTACAGGAACTCTGACTGGTGTAGAATAAGGCCACGTCCTTTATCCCCATTTCGTTCCATTCTGGCCATGTATTTGTGAACAAGCTCAACCCGAGACAAAGCGAAGCAGTGCGCTATGCCGACGGCCCCATGCTGGTGCTGGCCGGCGCAGGCAGCGGCAAGACCAGTGTGATCACCCGCAAGATCGCCTACCTGATCGAGCAGCTCGGAATTCCGGGGCGTCAAATTGCCGCAGTCACCTTCACCAACAAGGCCGCCCGGGAAATGAAGGAGCGGGTTGGCCGGATCGTTGACCGAAAGCTGACCCGGGGTCTGATTGTATCCACTTTTCACAATCTTGGCCTCAACATGATCCGGGAGGAGCACACGCACCTCGGCTACCACCCCGGCTTTTCCATCTTCGACGCCGAAGATGCCAAGGCCCTGTTACAGGATCTGATGCTCCGGGAGGCCAGTGCCGAGGCCGGCGACGAGCTCAACGACATCCAGATGACCATCTCATCCTGGAAGAATGCCATGCGCGGCCCGGCAGAGGCCCTTAGCAAGGCTGCCGATGAGCGGGAACAGCGTATCGCCATAATCTACAAGAAATACAACGAATACCTGAAAGCCTACAACGCAGTGGACTTCGACGACCTTATCCTGCTGCCGGTAATGCTGTTCCGCTCACACCCGGACGTGCTGGCCAAGTGGCGCCGGAAAATCCGCTACATGTTGGTGGATGAATACCAGGACACGAACGTCTGCCAGTACGAACTGGTCAAACTCCTCGTAGCCGAGCGGGCCGCGTTTACCGTGGTGGGCGACGACGACCAGTCAATCTACGCGTGGCGTGGTGCCCGACCGGAAAACCTGGCCCAGCTCAAAGAAGACTTTCCAAGCCTCAAAATCGTCAAATTGGAGCAGAATTACCGGTCCACCGCACGAATCCTTCGCAGTGCCAACACGGTGATCGCCAACAACCCCCACGTGTTCGAGAAAGCACTGTGGAGTGATCACACCATCGGCGAAGAAATCCGAATTGTCCGGTGCCGCAACGAGGACGCGGAAACCGACCGGGTCGCCACGGAAATTCTCGACCAGAAGCTCAAGAAAGGCCTCGATTTCCGGGACTTCGCTGTGCTGTACCGCGGCAACCACCAGGCGCGACTGCTGGAAATGAAATTGCAGGCTTACCAGATTCCCTATCGGATCTCAGGCGGCCAGTCGTTTTTCTCGAAGAACGAGATCAAGGATGCCATGTCTTACCTGCGTCTGCTGATCAACCCGGATGACGATGCGGCGTTCCTGCGAGTGGTCAACGTGCCGCGAAGGGAAATCGGTCCGCGCACCCTGGAACAGCTCAGCCACTACGCCCGCTCACGCAACGTGAGCCTGTTCAAGGCTCTGGGCGACATGGGGGCAGAAACCCATGTGACGGAAAAGGGGCTGGATCGGCTCCGGCGCTTTGCCCACTGGGTGGATGCCACCTGCGAGCGACTGCACAGCGAGAACCCGGTTCCCGTCATCAAGCAGTTGTTCACGGACATCGAATACGAAGAGTGGCTGCATCAGCATTCCGGGACACCCAAGCAGGCCGAGCGCCGGATGGAAAACATCTGGTATCTGGTGGAATCCATCCAGCGCATGCTTGATGACGGTAAGGGAACCGCCGACGAACTGGGTATCGAAGATGCCATCACCAAACTGATCCTGAGGGACATGATGGAGCAGCGGGAGGAAGAGGACGACAGCGACAAGGTCCAGCTGCTCACCCTGCACGCCTCCAAGGGCCTGGAGTTCCCGCACGTGTTCATCATGGGGCTTGAAGAAGAAATCCTGCCGCACCGCAGCAGCATCGAGGAAGGCAACATCGAGGAGGAGCGGCGACTGATGTACGTGGGCATTACCCGCGCCCGGGAGACATTGACGCTGACCTATGCCGCCACCCGGAAACAGTACGGCGAAAAGCTGGAAACCATCCCGAGCCGATTCCTGGATGAACTGCCCGAGGAGGACCTGAAGTGGGAAGGTATGGGTGACCTGGATGCGGAGGCGAACCAGAAAAAAGGCAAGGCGACCCTCAGCGCCCTGTTGGGTGACCTGGGCCTCTAGTTTCTGTCCAGATGCCCGGATACCCAGATGCAAAAAAGCCCCTTTACGGGGCTTTTTCAACAAACAAAACCGCGGTGCTTACTGGCTTTGCTCGACAAGGTGTTCAACGGCTGCCTGAATTTCTTCGTCTGGGCAGCTGGCACAGCCGCCTTTCGCCGGCATGGCATTAAAACCGTTGATCGCGTGACTCACCAGGGTTTCCAGACCCTTGTCGATACGGGGAGCCCAGGCATCGGCATCACCGATCACAGGTGCACCAGCGGCGCCGGTAGTGTGACAGGCCATGCACACAGCATCATACACTTCGCTGCCGGAGCGAGGGCCAGAGCTGGCAGTTTCGGTGGCCGCCGCAGCCTCGCCACATTCTTCACCCTGCAGACATACTTCACCGACCGGGCTGATACGTGCGCGGATTTCATCTTCGACGCTTGCCATTACGGCGCTAGCTGTCAGGCCTGCAACGACCAATACAGCAGCCAGGACTCTCTTCATCTTCACAATGCACCTCGCATTTGAGCGTTATAATCTTCGGTCGCCGCATTATAGCGACTGAAACCTGGCAAAAAAACCAAACAGCAAAATCATAAATTGATTTCAACCATTTTAATTGCGATTTCGTAAGTCTGGGGGTGTTTCGCGAGCAATCCGGTTACCATGGTGTTCGCCGACGTTCTACCATCCAGGACCTGTTTTCATGACCAATACGGAACCGACTTCGCCCCACCCCTTGCGCAAACCACTGCTGATCGCCGAATTCACGGCGCTGGCGGTTTTACTTGGATCCATGGGGTGGTTTTCCAGCCAGACCAGTAGCGGCCAGACAATCAGCGCCGCCTGGCTGCTCATCCCGGCCTTCGCCAGCCTGGGGGTTTTCATAAGCTTTATCGGTCTGATGTACCTTCGTTGGGTTGCCTCGGCAGACAGTGGCAACCGGTTCAGGCACAAGCTTGTTTTCTCGCTTCTGGCCGTCACGCTGATCGGCGTCTGGATCTACGGCATTGCCAACACCTGGTTCAGCCTGACTGCCAGCTAGGAGACCGCCCCATGACACCCGCCTACCTGTTGACGCGATCGTCGGCTTTCATTGCTCTCGCATTGCTGTCAGCGCCCATTATCGTTCAGGCGCAGACTGAAGAGAGTCCCTCGATTGACTCACCGGAGCAATGCGCGCTGATCGACGACGGGATCAAGCGCCTGGCCTGCTTTGACAGCCTCTACAAGCCTAGGGAGCGTCAGGCCCAGGCCCCCGAAAGCGCCAAAGAACAGGCCGAGAAAAGTGCGGAGCAACTGGCGCCGAATGGCGAAGATCTCGATGCCGTAGCCGGCAATGGGCTGGAGGGCGATTCCGATGCGGGCGTCATGGCGGCACTGGTGGACCGATATGTGGCGGCTGAAAAGGCCGTATTTTCGTTCTCTGGCAGTTTTGTGGGCCACCGTCCCACCTATATCCTGCCCGTAAGCTGGGTGAAAGATCCGAACGAATCCCCTTCCAGCCCCAGGCTGGGGTCCATCGGCTATGACTATGATCTGGAACGGGAAGAAGCCAAGTACCAGATCAGCTTCAAGGTGCCGCTGCTGACGGGCATTCTGGATGACCGTACAACGCTCTGGTTCGGCTATACCCAGACCTCGTTCTGGCAGGTATATAACCAGGATGATTCGGCGCCATTCCGGGAGACCAATTACGAGCCAGAGATATTCGCCCGATACCAGACTGACTGGGATATCGGACCGGGCCGGCTCAATGGCGTGACCCTGGGATTCAACCACCAGTCAAACGGCCAGTCAGAGCCGCGCTCCCGGAGCTGGAACCGCATTATGGGGTCTGCCGCCTACAGCTATGATCGATGGCTGTTTATGGTTCAGCCCTGGTACCGGATTCCGGAGAACAGTGAAGACGACAATGCCGATATCGAACGTTATCTGGGGCATGCGAATTACTACGCGGTATACAAGCTGACCGAAGATCGCACGTTTTCGTTACGGCTGATGAATAACCTGAGATCGGAGAATAACAAGACGTCGGTGGAGTTCGGGTACAGCTTTCCGATGGGGGATACGATTAAAGGGTTTTTCCAGTACTACAACGGGTATGGTGAGAGCCTGATTGACTATAACCATCGAATTCAGCGGTTTGGTATCGGGATTATGCTGAACGACTGGCTCTGACCGTTTCGGTGTAGTGAGGGACAGAGCCAGCCGCTGAGTTAGCCTTCTTTGTTCAGCCGATCCATCTCGGCCAGCAATTCTTCGGTTTTCTCTTCCATCAAGGGGATATTCGCCCGCGATTCCACATTCAGACGGACAACCGGCTCGGTGTTGGACATCCGGAGGTTAAAACGCCAGTCGTCGAATTCGATGCTGACGCCGTCCACGTGGCTGACGCTATTGGCGCCGACGCTGTATTTGGCTTCAATCGCAGCGATAACCTTGGGGGGATCGGCGATGGTGCGGTTGATTTCGCCGCTGGCCGGGTAGGCTTCGATTCGGGCATCAATCAGCGACGACAATGTCTGGCCGGACTGGCAGAGGCGTTCGGCAACCAGCAACCAGGGGATCATGCCGCTGTCGCAGTAAGCGAAGTCGCGGAAGTAGTGGTGGGCGCTCATTTCGCCGCCGTAGACCGCGTCCTCGTCACGCATTCTCTGCTTGATGAAGGCGTGGCCCGTCTTGCTTTCGATGGCTTCGCCGCCGGCGGCTTTCACCAGATCCAGGGTGTTCCAGGTCAGACGGGGGTCGTGTATGACTTTGCCGCCGCCGGTTTTGTGCAGGAACTGGTCGGCCAGCAGTCCGACGATGTAGTAGCCCTCGATAAAGCGGCCGTTTTCGTCGAAGAAGAAGCAGCGGTCGTAGTCGCCGTCCCAGGCGATGCCCATGGCGGCACCTTCTGCGATAACGGCGTCGGCCGTGGCCGCCCTGTTTTCCGGGAGGATCGGGTTAGGTACGCCGTTCGGGAAATGGCCGTCTGGCTGATGGTGCACTTTGACGAATTCAAAAGGCAGGTGCTGTTCGAGTTCGTCGATAACCAGGCCGGCACCGCCATTACCGGCGTTGCAAACAATCGTCAGCGGGCTGAGAGAACCGGCATCGATGTACCCCAGAAGGTGATCGACGTAGGCGCTCATCACTTCCAGGGGCTCGTACCGCCCCTGCTCTGCAGCATCAGCAAAAGGTTCCAGCACCCGATCTCGGATCTCATTCAGCCCATTATCGGAACTGATGGGCCGGGATTCGGGGCCGACCATCTTCATACCGTTGTGATCTTTCGGGTTGTGACTGGCGGTGACCATGATACCGCCATCCATCTTGTAGTGACTGGTCGCGAAATACACCTGTTCGGTGCCGCACAGACCGATATCGAACACATCCGCCCCTGCGGCCATCAAGCCGGAGCTGAGCGCTTCAGCAATGTCCGGGCTTGAGAGACGAATGTCGTAGCCGACGATCACTTTCTTCGCGCCGGTTATTTCCACGTAGGCGCGGCCAATTTTCTCAGCCAGGATCGGATTCAGTTGATCCGGCACCCGGCCTCGCAGGTCGTAGGCCTTAAAACATGACAAGTCCATTGTCTGGAATTACTCCGCGGCGGATGATTGAAGCTGGATGTAGTTCTGGACGCCCATCTGGGAAATCATTTCCAGCTGGGTTTCCAGCCAGTCGATGTGTTCTTCTTCGCTATCGAGAATGCTGCGGAACAGCTCACGGCTGGTAAAGTCCTGAACTTCCTCGCAATAGAGGATCGCTTCTTTCAGATCGCTGTGAGCAATTTCTTCCAGCTTCAGATCGCAGGAGATCATTTCCTCGACGTTCTCGCCGATTAACAGCTTGTTGAGATCCTGGAGGTTGGGCAGGCCTTCGAGAAACAGGATCCGCTCAATGAGCAGGTCTGCATGCTTCATTTCGTCGATGGACTCTTCGTATTCCTTGGCGGCCAGCTTGGTAATGCCCCAATCCTTGTACATGCGGGAATGGAGAAAGTACTGGTTGATCGCGGTCAGCTCGTTGCCGAGGACCTTGTTCAAATGCTGGATGACCTTTTTATCGCCTTTCATGATAGGGCTCCCTGATGGCCGAATGTGTCAGCCTCTTAGGATAGCCCCTTATCGGACAAGAGAAAAATAGAACCGGACAATCGTACCGGTCAGGCAGGCTGGGCGAGCATATTGGCCATCGCCATGTAGTCGGGCGTGCGGCTCTCGCGCAAGATTTCGCGGGCAGTGCAGGCACAGCGTCCACACTGGGTGCCAACACCCAGCTCTTTGCCAAGCTGGCGCATGGATGACACGCCGTTATCGGCAGCTTCGCGAATTTCCCGGTCGGTTACGCCGTGGCAAAGGCAAACGTACATAGCAGTGAATCACCAATGACAATAAAAGTTAGTGATAATTATTGTCATTGGCATCTCGAAATGCAAGCCTTCTGGCTTAATTTTGTGCAACTTTTTGTGTTGCGAGACTCATTAACCTCGGGTCAGATTCCGCGAGCCGTTTTCGGTGACCACCACGTTGTCCTCGATACGAATGCCCCCGCAGCCCCTCAACCGGCTAATCAACTCGCGGTTCAGGTACTGCCCCAACTCCCCTTCCAGCAAGGGATCCATCAGGGAAGGAATAAAATAGAGACCCGGTTCGATGGTGACCACCATATCGGGTTCCAGCCTGCGGGTGAGACGGAGAAACGGCGCGTCTTCCGGAGGCGGCGTTGGTTTACCAGCCACATCGTGAACCTGTACGCCCAAGAAATGACCGATGCCATGGGGGAAGAACACACGGGTGATGCCCTTTTCGACGATGTCATCATCGTCCAGGCCAGACACCAGACCGGTGGCCGACAGCAGGGCGGCAAGCCCCTGATGCGCCTTGCGATGGATGTCGATGTAGTCCACCCCGGGCGCGACCATGTCGCAGAGCCTGACCTGGAGTCGGTCGAGACCATGGATCAGCGCCGCAAAGTGTGACTCCTGCGGGCCTGCCGTGGTGCGGGTGATGTCGGAGCAGTAGCCACGAAAACGGACTCCGGCATCAATCAGCAAACTTCGGGGCTGCCCCAGGGGCTGCGTATCGTAATACTGGTAGTGCAGTGTACCGGCGTGCTCGTTCAGGCCGATGATGCTGTGATACGGCGCCTCAGCTTCCCGCTGACCGGTTGCCTTCTGGTAGGCCAGGTTGATGCCGAATTCACTTTCACCGGCCAGGAACGCCTCCCTGGCGGCGGCATGGCCTTCCAGAGCCAGACTGTTGGCCTGTGCCAGACACTCGATTTCATATTGAGTCTTGCGCACCCGGGTTTCGTCCAGTTCCCGGAGCAAATCGTCCGGGTTTGTGTCTCCGGGAACATTACTGATCAGTGCGGGGTCGCCGATCACCGCCAGGCTGTCGGGATCATCCAACAACGGCGCCTCGGGTGAATCGCTCCTGCGAACCTCGATAAACTGCTGCCAGGGTTCTTCCGCCAAAGGCGAACTGGCGTGCCAGAAATCCACCGGCTCATACAGCCACAGCACGGGTTTGTGCCCCGCCCGAATCCAGAGCCAGCCGTGTTCGCGACCGGCCAGCCCGGTCCACTGAAGGAACGGACCGTAACCCTGAAAATGCCACGCCTGGTCATCACCATAGCGGTATGGCGCGGCGCCGGATGAGATGAGCAGGCTGTCGTAACCATGCTCCGACAGCGCCGATTCGTATCGGGCCTGCAGTTCTTTCAGGTGATCGATCTGCAGGTGCAACAGGGCATCATCAGGCATAGCCATCTTCCAGTGTTTTCCAGAGGGTTAACAGATCTTCCGAGCGGGTATCCCGGAGACGGATCAGGCGGATTTCCAGGGGCACGTCCCAGCTCTCATCACCAGCACGCGCCAGACTGCCGAATTGTTCGCTTTTTTCGGTCATGCGCCGGGGCAGCCACCCCATGCCGAAACCCTGTTTGACCAGCGCCTTGATACTGGCCGACTGGGTATTCTCATTGAGTGGCAACAGGTTGGCGCTTAGCCTGCTGCGAACAAGATGGCCTTCAATCGCCGATTGCAGGAAACCACGACTGTGGTAGGCAATCAGCGGTACCGGTTGTTCAGCACTGCCCGGCAAGGCAAACCGGGGATGCCCCTGATCGTCAGAAACGCTGACCGGGACCAGGTGTTCACGAGCCAGCACCAGCCAATCGTAACTGTCGGCGGTCAGCCTGCCGCCCCAGGGCAGATCCGGATGCCAGTAACACAGAACCAGATCACACTCACCACTGTCCAGCGCCTCCAGAAACTGCTCCCCCACCCAACTGGTAGCGTTCAGGTTTAGCTGCAGACGTTCAGCGATGCCGGCATCCTGGGCCCAGCCCTGGTAGAAGTGCGAAAACAGCCCCTGGGTGGACCCCACACTGATCCTGGCAGACACCTCGGCTTCAAGAGCGGTAATGCGATCACGGGTATCCCGAACATCCCGGGTAATCCGCTCGCACAGTTCCCGGAAGATCTCGCCGGCAGGCGTCAATGAGAGGGGCAGCGTCTGACGATTGATCAGCGTGCTTCCCATAGCCTCTTCCAAAAGTTTGATCCGTCGGCTGAACGTAGGTTGGCTCACGTGCTGCAATTCAGCAGCACGTGAGAAATGGCGCGTTCGGGCCAGCGCCAGAAAATCTTCCAACCAGCGTACTTCCATGGAGTCCCCTAAGGGTATGTCGTTGTATCGATGCGAGTTCTGCTGCTGGCATCATAGCCTATCGCAGCGGCGCCGTTACAACCGGCCCTCTTCCACCGCGTGGCAGGCAACCTGGGTACCGCCATCCGTGGTGATCAACTGCGGGATTTCCTGCCGGCATCGCTCGTTGGCATAGGGGCACCGACCATGGAACACGCAGCCCGACGGCAGATTCACGGGAGTGGGCACTTCCCCTTTCAGCCGGATGTGGTTGGGGCGGTCGTCCTCCAGTTTCGGAATCGCAGAAAGCAGCGCCTGAGTGTATGGATGCCGGGGGGCGGAGAACAGCGTTTTTGTATCCGCCAGCTCACAGACTCTTCCCAGATACATCACCGCCACCCGGGTGCCGAAATGCTCCACCACCGCCAGATCGTGGGTAATGAACAGATAGGTCAGCCCGCGGCTTTCCTGGGCGTCCATGAGCAGATTCAGCACCTGAGCCTGAATAGACACGTCCAGGGCCGAAATTGGCTCGTCCGCCACAATGAATTCGGGATCCACTGCCAGGGCGCGAGCAATGGCGATCCGCTGGCGCTGGCCACCGGAGAACTCATGGCCAAAGCGGCTACCCCAGTCCGGATCAATGCCCACCGAATGCATCACCTCGTGGATCTTGTCCCGCACCTGCACCGGCGACCAGTCCGGATGGTGAAACCGGATCGGCTCCTCCAGGGTCTGCTGGATGGTCATGCGGGGATTCAGGGAGGCGTAGGGGTTCTGGAAGATCATCTGCATCTTGCGACGGTAGGGCAGAGAATCCTTGCGCTCCAGGTTGTCGATGCGCTGGCCGTCGTAGTGGATCTCGCCGGCGCTGGGCGAGAGCAAGCCCATGACGGTACGGGCCACGGTGGATTTGCCACAACCGGATTCGCCCACCACGCACAGGGCTTCGCCCTTTTGCACTTCCAGATCGACGCCGTTGATGGCATGGACCGCTTCCTGTTTGCGGCGGAAACGGCCAGCCTCGAAGGTGATCTGCTCCAGCAGGCTGCCGGAGAGGTCAAAGCGTTTCTCAAGACCGCGGATACTTACCAACGGGGAGGTCATGATTCGGCCTCCTGCATGCGTTTCTCCTGCTCAATCAGGTTGGCGACTTCGTAACAGGCCACATTCACATTGCCAGAGCGGACATACTCGGGCATCGCCTGCTTGCACTGTTCGGTGGCGAACTTGCAGCGGGGATGGAACGGGCAGCCCGAGGGCACATTCTTCAGAGACGGCATTGACCCGGGAATCTGGAACAGACGCTCGCCGGGCTCGCCCATCTGGGGCAACGCGTTGATCAGCCCCTGGGTGTAGGGGTGCTGGGCATCGTTAATAATTTCCCGGGTCGGGCCCTGCTCGATGATCCGGCCGGAATACATGACCAGCATTCGCTGGGTGACCTGTGAGACCACGCCCAGATCGTGGGTAATCAGCATCAGCGCCACATTCTCCTGCTCGCACAGGTTCAGTAGCAGGTCCATGATTTCCGCCTGGATGGTGACATCCAGAGCCGTTGTCGGCTCATCGGCGATGATGATTTCCGGGTCCAGCAGCAGAGCGATGGCAATGATCACCCGCTGGCGCATACCTCCGGACAATTCATGAGGGTACTGATCCAGACGCTTCTCCGGCGACGGAATCTGCACTTTTTGCAGCCGGTCCAGCGCAATGGCGCGGGCTTCTTTTTTACTGATCTTCCTGTGGGCCAGGATAGCCTCGACCATCTGGGTGCCAATGGTGAGCACCGGGTTCAGGGTCATCATCGGGTCCTGGAAGATCATGGCAATGCGGTTACCACGGATTTTCCGCAGTTCCCGCTCGCTCATGGCCGCCAGATCCTTGCCCTCGAACAGGATCTGCCCGCCGGCGATGTAGCCCGGCTTGGCAATCAGGTTGAGAATCGAGAACGCCGCCACCGACTTACCGGCACCGGATTCACCAACCAGGCCCAAGCGCTCACCCTTGTCGAGGGTAAAACTGATTCCCCGCAGCGCGGTCAGATCACCACCACGGACAGCAAAGCGCACATCCAGATCTTTAACTTCCAACAGTGCCATGGTGTTACCCCTTGTACAGCCGTGGGTTCATCACATCCCGCAACCAGTCACCCAACAGGTTGATGACCAGAACGAGCACCACCAGCACCAGGCCCGGGATCAGTGTGATCCACCAGGAACCGCTCTGGATGTAGTCG
Organism: Marinobacter salsuginis; assembly: GCF_009617755.1. Lineage (NCBI taxonomy): Bacteria > Pseudomonadati > Pseudomonadota > Gammaproteobacteria > Pseudomonadales > Marinobacteraceae > Marinobacter > Marinobacter salsuginis. The sequence continues at coordinate 10,411 of NZ_BGZH01000005.1, read as the reverse complement.
AAGCCGGATTTGATCAACGAGCCCAGCGACGGCTGGGTCTCCGGCATGCCAAGCCCCAGGAACGACAGGGCCGCCTCGGAGATAATGGCGTTGGCAATCTGGACCGTGGCGATAACAAAGATGGGCGACAGCGTGTTGGGCAGGATATGCCGGAACATGATCCGACGTGTCCCGAAGCCCATCACCTTGGCGGCGTCGACGTATTCCTTCTTTTTCTCCGCCAGCACCGAGGCACGAACGGTGCGGGCAATCTGGGGCCACTCGGCGACACCGATGATGAAGATCAGCATGTAGATGGCGATCTCACCGAACATCAGGTTGCCGAAGCTGGCCTTGAATACTGCGCCCACGATGATGGCAACCATTAGAGTGGAGAAGGACAATTGCACATCGGCAATACGCATCAGCACCGCGTCTACCTTGCCACCCAGGTAGCCGGCGAGGAGGCCGAACAGAATGCCCAGAAACGCCTGCAGGACCACCGCCCCGAAACCGATCATCAGGGACACCCGGGTACCGTAAAGAATCGTGGACAGCAGATCCCTGCCCTGAGCGTCGGTGCCCAGGGGGAAGGCCGGATCAGCTCCGCTCATGCCCACCGGGGGCAGCTCGGAATTCATGATATTGATCTGCGCCAGATCGTAGGGATCGGCGGGTGCCAGCAGGGGCGCAAACACCGCCGCCAGCACCATCAGCAGCAACACGGCGAAGCTGACAATGGCCACCTTGTCGCGCTTGAAGCTGTACCAGAAGAAGGACTCGCGGAAGCGGTCCCAGCGGGAAACCGTTGCCGTTGTCATGCTTTCTTTCCTGTCAGTTTGACGGTGGGGTTCACCAGTCCGTAGATCAGATCCACCAGGGTATTGGTAATCACGAAGATCAGGCCCACCACCATCAGGTAAGCCACGATCAGCGGGATGTCGCTGCGGGTAATGGCTTCCAGGAACATCAGGCCCACGCCCGGCCACTGGAACACGGTTTCCGTGAGGATGGTGTAAGCCACCATGATGCCGATCTGCACACCGCCGACGGTGATCACCGGCAGCATGGTGTTCTTGAGAGCATGCAGGAAGTTGATGCGGCCGGCACTGAGGCCTTTGGCACGAGCGTAGCGGACGTAGTCGCTCTGCAACACTTCCATCATCTCGGCCCGGATCAGCCGGATGAACAGCGGCAGCATGATCGAGGCCAGCGACACCGATGGCAGGATCAGGTGCATCAGGCCACCGCTTGAGAAAAAGCCGGATTCCCAGGTGCCGAACAGGTGCGTCAGCTCATCACCGCGACCATAGGAGGGCAACCCGCCCTCGGTGGAAAAGAACTCGTTCAGCCACTGCCCCCAGCCGGTGTCCGACGGAAACCAGCTCACCGTCACACCAATGGAGAACAGCTGAATCAGCACAATGGCCGTCAGGAACACCGGGATGGAAATACCCACGGTACTGACGCCCATAAAGAATTTGGATAACCACGCCTGGGGCCGGATCGCGGCATAGACACCGATCGGCACAGATAGAAACACAATAATCAGGCTGGCACCGATGACCAGTTCCAGTGTTGCCGGCAGGTGCTCGGCAATCACTTCCAAGGTAGGTTTGCTGTAGAAGTAGGAGTTGCCCAGGTCACCCTGCAGCGCATTGCCCGCAAAACGCAGGTACTGCACCACCATCGGGTCATTTAGGCCAAGCTCGTCTCGAATGGCTTCCCGCTCCTCCTCGGAGACGGACATCCCCACCATTTCCTGAAGCGGGTCCCCGAGGCCATCCTGAATGGCAAAGGCAATCACACTGATCACAAACATGACCAGAAACGCCTGGGAAATCCGCTGAACCAAAAACGCTAACATGGAAAGCTTCCGGATAAGGCTTGCAAACAAAAGGCCGGCACCGGATCACTCCAGCACCGGCCTGCCGTTAGAGGCGATTACTCGATAACCAGGTCACCCAGGTACGGGAAGTTCATGACGTTGAGCACCGGCTCAATCTTCACATTCTTCTTCGAAGCCCAGGCCAGGTCCTGCCAGTGCAGCGGAACAAAGGCGGCGTCGTCATACAGACGCTGCTCCACTTCCTGCAACATGGCCGCGCGCTTGTCCAGGTCGGTCTCGACGTTGGCCTTCTGTACCAGGGCGTCGATTTCAGGGTTGCAGTAGTTGCCGGCGTTGTACTGGCCAGCGCCGCTGTCGGCATCCGGGCAGAAGGTCAGGAACTCGTAGAAGTTGGCGGAGTCCTCGGTATCCGCATGCCAGCCGATCATCATCATGTCCGCCGCACGGTTGTCGTACTCCGGCCAGTACTGGGCCTTCGGCAGGGTTTTCAGATCCACCTTGATGTTGATGCGCGCCAGCATGGCGGCCACTGCCTGAGCGATCTTGTCGTCGTTCACGTAGCGGTTGTTCGGCGCCATCATGGTGATGGTGAAGCCATCCTCATAACCGGCTTCCTTCATCAGTTGCTGGGCCTTGGCCACATCGAAGCGCGGTTTCAGAGACTCGTTATAACCCTGGTAGCCTTCTGGGGACATCTGGGCGGCCGGGGTTGCGAAACCCTTCATGATCTTGGCTGCAATGCCTTCCTGATTGACCGCATAGGCGATTGCCTGGCGAACCTTCGGGTTCTTGAAGGCTTCCACACGCTCCTGGTTCATGTGGAACAGGATGATGCGGGTACCGCTCATGGTGACCAGGTTGGCGTTCTTGTCGTTGCGGATACGCTCCAGATCATTGGGCGGAACCGGCGCGATGAAGTCGACGCCACCAGACAGCAGGGCAGAAACGCGGGTGTTGTTCTCCTTGATCGGAGTCAGCACGATCTTGCCGACGTTACCCGGAGACTCGGTATCCCAGTAGTCGTCAAAGCGTTCGAACTCGACGCGCACACCCTGCTTGCGCTCAGTCACGGTATACGGACCGGTACCCGACAGATTCTCGGACGCGAAGGAGTTGCCGTGCTTGAGGATGGCACTCTTGTCCTTGCCGTCTTCGGTCTGGCCGGTGTAGAACTCGCTGTCGAACGGGAAAATATAGGTGGCGGTATTCAGCAGCAGCGGATACGGCTCGCGGGTCACCAGCTCGAAGGTGTAATCATCGATGATGTTAATGCTGCTGAAAGGCTTGAAGATGGCCTTGAAATCCTGGCTCTGCTTCAGGCGATCGAAGGTGAACTTCACATCGGCGGTCGTCAGCTCGTTGCCGGAATGGAACTTAACGCCCTCACGCAGTTTGAAGCGCATGGTGTTTTCGTCAATCCGCTCCCAGCTCTCTGCCAGTCGCGGCTCAAAGCCAAGATCCTTGGTCCAGCGCAGCAGCGGATCGAAGGTCATATGGGACAGTTGAAGGATGCCGCCAGACAGCTGCTCATGAATATCGAGGGTCACGGGGTCGGCGTCGTACGCCATCTTCAGTTCCTTGGTCGCCTCGGCAGAGAGGGCTACCGGTGCCGATGCCAGGGCCATGGAACCGACAAATGCTGCAATCAGTTTTTTCATCGCGTTTTCCGTCGCTGTTTTAGGAATTTTCACGGAATATCGGCGCAGAACGGCGCCGAATGCCTGGCCAACAAGCTAGTCTCGGAAAACACTTAGGGCAATCGAAATTACGACAAGGGGCTATACGCCAGGTGAATGACCTGATTTGGCGCAGACTTACAGCCGGAAAACCAGAGGTAAGATCAGGGCCGTAAACACGCCAGTGAGCCCCATCCCGAGCGAGGCAAAGGCACCGGCGGCGTGACTGATTTCAAACGCCCGCGCCGTGCCAATCGCATGACCATTCAAACCCAGGGCAAAACCGAGGATACGCTCGTCTTTAACCGGCAAAAGCCGCGCAAGCAGGTCAACGAAGAGGGTTGCCACCACGCCGGTAATCAGAAGCCCGCCCATCATGAGGGGCACGGAACCGCCCAATTGCTCCGTTATTCCAATGGCGATGGGTGCTGTTACCGACTTGGGCGCCAGGGACGCCAGCACCTCCGGCGTGGCCCCCAGAGCCCAGCCAATCACGACGGCGTAAACCGCCGCCATGGTGGCGGCAATCGGCAGAGTGACCACAATCGGGCGCCACATGGCACGGATATGGTGCATCTGTTGGTAAAGCGGAATCCCCAACGCCACGGTGGCCGGCCCCAGCAATACCGTCAGCCAGCGCGCGCCTTGCTGGTAATCCTGGTAATCCACCGCCAACGCTGCGATAACACCGGACAACAGGCACGCAGAGAGGACCACCGGCGGCAACCACAGGGGCCGCCCGATGCGGGAAAAAAGCCAGTTGCCGGCGAAGAAGGCACCAAGCGTCAAACCGATCGCCAGGATTGGAGTGGCGGCAAGCGTGTCCGGTAACGCCTGGAAGCGGGCAAAAAATTCACTCATGATCGCTCACTCCCCTGGCGGTCACAGCCTTCATTAACAGCAAAGTCGTCAGAACACTCAGGAAGGTGCCCGCCAATAGCGCCGCCGCAACCGCCAGCCATTGGCCCGAGAACTGGTCCGCCGTGAAGAACACCCCCACAACTCCCGGCATGATCAGGAGTACAAGTACCGAAATCAGGCCCTGGCTGGCCCGGGCCAGATCATCACTGACACTGCCTTTAACCATCAGGGTAAACGTAATAACCACCATACCCAGCACGCCGCCACTCACCGGCAACGCCAGAAGCAGGCGCACAGACTCGCCAAGAATAAAAAACAGCACCAGAACCAGAAAACCACGCAACATCGGCATGCGCTTACACTCACCCGGGAAAGAATTGCATTACACTAGCCCAATCCACCACTCAGATACCAATTCAGGAAGCCCATGGCGCTCAAAGCAACCATCCACAAGGCGACGCTCAACATTGCCGACATGGACCGTCACTACTACGCGGATCATCACCTGACTGTGGCCCAACATCCGTCAGAAACCGACCAGCGAATGATGATCCGACTGCTCGCCTTTGCCCTGAACGCCAGCGAGACCCTGGAATTCACCAAGGGGCTGAGCACCGATGACGAACCCGAGCTTTGGCAGAAAGACCTGACCGGCGAGATTGAAGTGTGGATTGAGCTGGGGCTGCCAGAAGAGGATCGACTGAGAAAGGCCTGTAACCGCGCCGGCAAAGTGATCCTGTACACCTATGGCGATCGGGCTTTCCCCGTCTGGTGGGACAAACATCATGGCAAGCTGGAGCGTTTCGACAACCTCACCATCTTTCACCTGCCCGGCGACAGCACCGAAGCCCTGGCCAAGCTCGCCAACCGCTCCATGAGCTTCCAGGTAACCATTCAGGACGGCGAAGTCACCTTCAGCAACGACAGCAATCTGGTGACAATCACCCCGGAGCAGCGACTCATCCAAAGCTGACGCCGGGACTTGCCCGCAGGGGCTGGACAGCGACCCGCTTCGCACGTAACATTGCGCACTCGAAATCGGCACACCGCTGCCGGCTTTCGTTCCGCCCGTAGCTCAGCTGGATAGAGCGTTGCCCTCCGGAGGCAAAGGTCATAGGTTCGAATCCTATCGGGCGGGCCATTATTTCAAAGGCTTGCGTGAAAACGCAGGCCTTTTTTATTTGGTTGTGTCCAAATTAATGGCTTCAAGCAGAAACTAGCGCCCAAACCATCGCCGTTCAGCTGAGACTCAGCTGCGAGCATTCGTAGTCAGATAAACGAAGCAAAGCTTGATCAAGCGGCCAGCGCTGTCGCCTTTCGCTGAGACCAGGGATATTCCTTAACCGGCAAGTGAATCACCGCTGACAGGGCCCCGACCCCCACGCCAACCCACCAGACCAGAGTATAGTCGTTGTAGGTGTCATACATCGCGCCACCCAGCCAGACCCCCAAAAAGCCGCCCAGTTGATGGGAAAAGAATACCAGGCCGTAGAGCGTACCCATGTATTTCAGGCCGTAAATATGAGCGACCAGCCCCGATGTCAACGGTACGGTGGCCAACCAGAGCGAACCCATGGCAACGGAAAACAGCACCACCGTTTCTGGGGTGATCGGGGTCATGATAAAGGCCGCCGACACAAGCGTTCTCAGCAGGTAGACGCTGGCCAACAGGTATTTCCGGGAGTACTTGTTACCCAGCCAACCAGCGCACAGTGTTCCGCCAATATTGAACAGCCCAATCAGTGCGATGGAAATGGCGCCAAGACCGGAAGCCGACGTCACCCCAAGCGTATATAGCAGGCTGTCCGGGGCAATTGGGCCGCACATTTCCGTAATGAACGCCGGGAAGTGTGCAGTGATAAAAGCCAGTTGGTAGCCACAGGAAAAGAAACCGATAAAAATAAACAGGAACGACGGGTCACGCACCGCACGCTTGATGACAACACCGATGGGCTCCTCGCTCCCCATGGGCTTCTGCGGCTTCGGTGCTCGCATGAGCAACAAAGCCATCATGGAGAGCACGATAAAGCCTGCGCAGGCAAGAAACACCGACTGCCAGGGCATCTGGCTAAGAAGAGCGTTGGCCACGGGCGGACCGACGATCTGGCCGGCAGAACCTGCTGCCGTGGCGATTCCGAGCGCCATCGACCGGTGTTTGTCTGAAGCCGCACGCCCGACCACGGCGAGGATGACTCCGAACCCCGTACCCGCGATGCCGAAACCAACCAGCATTTCCAGCAACTGATGTTGCCCAGGAGTTATAGCAAAAGCCGACAACACCAACCCGACCACGTAAAAAGCGCCACCGCCCAGAATCGCCTTCCGGTCGCCATAGCGTTCCGCGAAGGCGCCAAAGATCGGTTGCCCTATGCCCCAGAACAGGTTCTGAATCGCAATGGCCAGTGAAAACGACTCCCGCGGCCATTGAAACTCCAGGGCAATCGGCAACTGGAACAGCCCGAACGAAGCACGAACCGCGAAACTGACCAGAATGATGATGCACCCGGCAATCAGGACAGGGTTGATCAGCCGATCATAGGTGCCCGAAGAGGCGTTCAAATTTCTGCTCCCCGGCTGACTGAAAGGTAATTTTCCAACTGCGGCATTCGATCTTGTCCGAAGAACATCTCGTCACCAACGAAAAACGTAGGAGCGCCAAAGATACCACGCCTTACCGCTTCTTCGGTGAGCCGTTTGAGTTCGGCCTTTACGGATGGGTCTTCACAAAGAGCCAGCACTTTGCCGGGATTAAATCCTGCCAGGGAAAGCACGTTAGCCGCGACTTCGGGATCATTCATGTTTTTCTGATCAACCCACATCGCGCGAAACACTGCTTCCAGATACCGATGAAACTCCGGAGCACCCAAAAAGCCAACGGCACCCCGCATCAGTAAAAGCGTGTTTATCGGGAAATAGGGATTGAAGTTCAGGGTCACACCGTAAGCCCGAGCAAAACGTTCCATATCCATGCGTGTATAGCGGGATTTCGTTGGATTCATCGCTGGCGACTGATTGTCGGTAGCTTTGAAGACGCCCCCCAGCAGCATGGGCTTCCAGCGTATGTCTGAGTTTGCTCTTTGAGCCAGCGCGGGCAGCTGTGTCCAGGCCAGGTAACTGGCAGGGCTTCCCACATCAAAATAGAAATCGATTATTTGAGTCATGGCGTCACTCCCTAAAAGGTTTCCATCCAGGGCCGGAGGTCCAGTTCATGGGTCCAGCAGTCTCTGGGTTGTTCGTGGAGCCGCCAATACTGCTCTGCAATATGGTCGGGATCGAGGATACCGCCCTGCGCTTTAAGCGCGTAGCGATCTGGAAAGTTATCGCGGATAAAGGCGGTGTCAATCGCACCGTCGATGATTGAGTGCGCCACGTGAATACCTTTGGGCCCCAGTTCTCTGGCCATACTCTGAGCCAGGGCTCTCAAGGCGAACTTGGCACTGGAAAACGCGGCAAAACCGGCACCGCCCCGCATGGAAGCCGTAGCACCCGTAAAGATGATGGTTCCCCGGCTCCGCGGCAGCATGACTTTGGCCGCCTCCCTGCCAGCAAGGAATCCCGCGAATGCGGCCATTTCCCACACCTTTCGGTAAACACGTCCGGTTGTCTCGGTAATCGAAAACTGAACATTGGCACCGATGTTGAACACCACAACACCTACTTCACCGATTTCTGACTCAATTTTTGAGAACAAACCGCACATAGCCTCTTCGTCACGAGCATCGCAGCCCAGTCCGATGGCCTTACCGCCATTTTCTTCAATCTTTTGGACGAGCGGAGCTAAGGCGTCCTGATGACGTCTTGTTGCAACGACCACATAGCCCTCTCTGGCAAATCGTTGTGCAATCGCCCCACCAGTGGCGTCGCCGGCACCGATCACTACAGCCACTTGTTGTTCGTCATTTGTCATAACTCTTTGCCCCTTGCTACATTTGGGTTCTTTTTTGGAACCAACTAATAGTCAGTTCCTTTTTGGAACCTGTCAAGATAAAATGAGAGAGGAATCCAAGGGGAGTTAACACATGCGTTGGGAAGAGCTGGATCAAGAGCCATGTTCAGTGGCCAGAGCCTTGGCTGTTGTCGGTGATCGCTGGACACTCATCATCCTGCGGGACTGTTTTCTGGGAGTACGTCGATTCGATCAGTTCGAAAGCCGGCTTGGCATTACCCGTCACGTCTTAACGGACCGGCTGAAAAAGCTCGTTGAGAACGATGTACTGACCAAAGTTCCGTATCAGGAAAAACCACTTCGAGAGGAATACCGGCTGACCGAAAAAGGGCTAGCCCTACACCCGGTAATCATGGCACTGGTGCATTGGGGCAACACTTACATGACCGATGAGCGCGGGGTTCCTCTGATACACATCCATAAATCCTGCGGCCACCGCATGTCTCCGGTGACTACTTGCTCCGAATGCGGTGAGGAAATAACTGCTCGGGACATTCGTGTCGAAGTCGGTCCCAATTGGGAGAGGACAGCCCGCGATCTGATCCCAAAACGCGCTCCCAAGCAATGAAGGTAATATGTTTGTCTGATTTCAAGCGGGAAACGGGAGAAATTAAGAGTTGCGGATGTTCGCTCTTGTTTAAGGAATTCGAGGAGCCCGGACTGGTCGCAAAGCGAACATTCAGATTTGGGCATAACGATGTTCTGAGTCGGGCCGCTGGTTCGCCATCGTCAGTCACCAGCTCGGGCGCGCATTTCCCAATACTCAGCGCGCTCGGTGTCCTTCTGCACGCCTTTTCCCGTGCGGTAAGCGCTTTCAACCTGTTCCATGGCAATCCAGTCGCCGATTTCAGCTGCCCGCAGATACCAACGAAAGGCATTGCTGTAACTCTGTTCTACTCCCTTACCCTCCGAGTACATGTTAGCTACGTTAAGCATGCCCTGAGGATTCCCGTCCTCGGCGAGTGTAAGATAGCGCTCGAACGCAAGGTCATACTGACCCATTTTATAAACGGCATAGGCTTCCAGCGTTCTGATCATTTCCCGAGCAACGCGAATCTGGTCATCCGACGCCTGGGCTGTAGTTGCATTGGGTGCCATAAAGACTAACGCCGCGAGTACCGTTGCTTTGAGATCGTGCCTGTATGATTGCATGACAACTTATGTTTCCTGTAGTGGTTCAATGATTCCGGACACCAACGTAGGTGGTAAGATCGCCACCATAAACGAGGTGTCTGATGACCAGAAAGCGACGTTCTTTTTCTCCTGAGTTCAAACAGGAAGCAGCCAGCCTGGTGCTGGATCAAGGTTACACGATTCCCCAGGCGAGCGTGTCCCTGGGAATTGGTGAAAGCGCTATCCGGCGCTGGGTTAACCAACTGACCGAGGAGCGTGACGGTGTCACCCCGAAGGGCAAGGCGTTAACCCCGGAGCAGCGCCGTATTCAGGAGCTGGAAGCCCGCTGCAAGCGCCTTGAGCAGGAGAAAGACATACTAAAAAAGGCTACCGCTCTCTTGATGTCGGACGACATGAATCGTACGCGCTGATAGACCAGTTAAGTGAGCAAATGCCTGTTGAAATGGTCTGCAATGCGTTTGATATCAGCCGTTCCAGCTATTACGAATACCGCCAACGGCGGAAGCACGTGAATGTTGAGCGTCTGGCCCTGAAGGCTCAGGTAAACCGTCTCTTTACCAAGAGCCGCAGCTCTGCCGGCAGTAGAACGATCAAGGGCATGCTCAATGACGACGGCGTTGTTATTGGGCGCTTCAAGGTTCGACGATTGATGAGTGAACTGGGGCTGATCTGTAAGCAGCCGGGTCCTCACGCCTACAAGCAGGCGACCGTTGAGCGACCGGATATCCCGAACCATCTGGCTCGTGAGTTTACGTTAGGCCGGCCCAATCAGGCGTGGTGTGGTGACATCACCTATGTCTGGAGCGGCCAGCGGTGGAGTTATCTGGCTGTCGTTCTGGACTTGTATGCCCGACGAGTTGTTGGTTGGGCGATGTCATCCAGCCCCGATGCCGATTTGATGGTCAAGGCTCTGGATCACGCCTGGGAACAGCGTGGTCAACCAGAAAAGGTCATGTTCCACTCAGA